>NZ_JBEYXD010000049.1:0-65387 GCF_040644975.1 Streptomyces sp. NPDC046900
GCCAAGGTACTGGCACGCGTACCGCTGCTGGAAAACACAGCCGCGACCACGGTCATCCAGGCCCACGGCAGCCCCGGCCCCCTTCTGCAACAGCTTTCGGCCCTAGCCCCAGGTGATCAGCCGCTTCGGCTGCTCCAGGATGGCCGCCACATCCGCAAGGACCTTGGAGCCCAGCTCGCCGTCGACCAGACGGTGGTCGAAGCTGAGCGCCAGGGTGGTGACCTGGCGGGGCTTGACCTTGCCCTTGTGGACCCACGGCTGGAGCTTGATCGCGCCGACCCCGAGGATCGCCGACTCGCCCGGGTTGAGGATCGGCGTACCCGTGTCGACGCCGAAGACGCCCACGTTCGTGATGGTGACCGTGCCGCCCTGCATCGCCGCCGGAGACGTCTTGCCCTCGCGCGCCGTGGCCACCAACTCGCCGAGCGCCTGCGCCAGCTGCGGAAGGGTCTTGTCGTGCGCGTCCTTGATGTTCGGCACGATCAGACCGCGCGGAGTGGCCGCCGCGATGCCCAGGTTCACATAGTGCTTGCGCACGATCTCCTGGTTCGCCTCGTCCCAGGACGCATTGATGTCCGGGTTCCGTTTGATCGCCACCAGCAGGGCCTTGGCGATGAGGAGCAGCGGGTTCACGCGCAGGCCCTGCAGCTCCCTGTCCTGCTTGAGCTCCTCGACCAGCTTCATCGTGCGGGTCACGTCGACGGTCACGAACTCCGTGACGTGTGGCGCGGTGAACGCCGAGCCAACCATTGCCTGCGCGGTGGCCTTGCGGACGCCCTTGACGGGGATACGGGTCTCCCGCGCGGTGTCGTACGTCACCGCTGGCGCCTGGACGGCGGCAGGCGCCTGGGCGACGGGAGCCGCGGGAGCGGGGATCGGAGCAGCGGCGGCCGGTGCGGGCACCACCGCGGCATGCACGTCCTCGCGGGTGATGATCCCGTCCGGACCCGAGGGCCGCACCCTCGCCAGGTCGACACCCAGGTCCTTGGCGAGCTTGCGCACCGGCGGCTTCGCGAGCGGACGGGGGGCTTGCGCGCCGTGTCCGTTCAGCTCGCCCTGGAGCGCCGTGGCCGCTTGGAGGGTCTCCTCGGCGGCCGTCGCGGTCGTCTTGCGGGGCCGGCGCCGGGTCGAGGACTCGGCGACGCCGTACCCGACGAGCACCGGCTGGCGGCCCTCCTGCTTGGGCTCCTCGGCCGCGGGCTGCGCGGCCGGGGCCTCGGCTGACGCCGGGGCCTCCTCGGCCGGGGCCCCTCCGGTGGTGTCGACCGCGATGATGGCGGTGCCGACATCGACCGTGGTGCCCTCGGGGAAGCGGAGTTCCCGGACGACCCCGTCGTACGGGATCGGCAGTTCGACGGCCGCCTTCGCCGTCTCCACCTCGCAGACGACCTGCCCGTCGGTGACCGTGTCACCGGGCTGCACGTACCACTTGAGGATCTCGGCCTCGGTGAGTCCCTCGCCCACGTCGGGCATCTTGAACTCTCGCACGGACGCGTCAGTCATCGTCGTCACGACCTTCTCCTCAGTACGCCAGGGCGCGGTCGACGGCGTCGAGCACCCGGTCGAGGCTCGGCAGGTACTCCTCCTCCAGCCGCGCCGGCGGGTACGGGGCGTGGTAGCCGCCGACCCGCAGGACGGGCGCCTCCAGGTGGTAGAAGCACCGCTCCGTGATCCGGGCGGCGATCTCCCCGCCCGAGCCGAAGAACACCGGTGCCTCGTGCACCACGACCAGGCGGCGGGTCTTCTCCACCGAGGCCTGGATGGAGTCGAAGTCGAGCGGGGAGACCGAACGCAGGTCCAGGACCTCGAGGGACTTGCCCTCCTCCTCGGCGGCGGCCGCCACCTCCTGGCAGACCTTCACCATCGGGCCGTAGGCGGCCAGCGTCAGATCCGTGCCCTCACGCACCACGCGGGCCTTGTGCAGGGGGCCGGGGATCGCCTCGGCGTTGACCTCGCCCTTGTCCCAGTAGCGCCGCTTCGGCTCGAAGAAGATCACCGGGTCGTCACTCTGGATGGCCTGCTGCATCATCCAGTACGCGTCCGACGCGTTGGACGGAGAGACGATCTTCAGACCGGCCACGTGCGCGAACAGCGCCTCGGGGGACTCGCTGTGGTGCTCGACCGCGCCGATGCCGCCGCCGTACGGAATGCGGACGACGACCGGCATCTTGACCTTGCCCAGCGAGCGGGCGTGCATCTTGGCCAGCTGGGTGACGATCTGGTCGTACGCCGGGAAGACGAAGCCGTCGAACTGGATCTCCACCACCGGCCGGTACCCGCGCAGCGCCAGGCCGATCGCGGTGCCGACGATGCCGGACTCGGCGAGCGGGGTGTCGATGACCCGCTCCTCACCGAAGTCCTTCTGCAGTCCGTCGGTGACCCGGAAGACACCGCCGAGCTTGCCGACGTCCTCGCCCATCACCAGGACCTTGGGGTCCGACTCCAAAGCCTTGCGCAGCGACTCGTTGATCGCCTTGGCGAGCGCCATCTTCTCGGCCATGTCACCGTCCCCCTTCTGCGTCCGCGAACGACGCCTGGTAGGCGGCGAACTGGGCTCGCTCCTCGTCGACGAGCGCGTGCCCGTCCGCGTACACGTTCTCGAAGATGGCGAAGTGGTCCGGGTCCGGCATGGCACGGACCGCTTCGCGTACTCGCCTTCCCAACGCCTCGCTCTCCGCCTCGAGTTCCGCGAAGAATCCCTCGTCCGCGTGGTTTGAGGCCAGGAGATACGTGCGCAGGCGCGCGATCGGGTCCTTCGCCTCCCAGGCGGCCCGCTCGTCGTCGTGGCGGTAGCGGGTCGGGTCGTCGGAGGTCGTGTGCGCACCCATGCGGTACGTGAACGCCTCGACCAGGGTCGGGCCCTCGCCGTTGCGCGCCCGCTCCAGCGCCCACTTGGTGACGGCCAGGCAGGCCAGTACGTCGTTGCCGTCGACCCGCACGCCCGGGAAGCCGTAGCCCTGCGCGCGCTGGTACAGCGGCACACGGGTCTGCTTCTCGGTGGGCTCGGAGATCGCCCACTGGTTGTTCTGGCAGAAGAACACGACCGGGGCGTTGTAGACCGCGGAGAAGGTGAAGGACTCTGCCACGTCGCCCTGGCTGGAGGCGCCGTCACCGAAGTACGCGATCACCGCCGAGTCGGCGCCGTCCTTGGCGACGCCCATGGCGTAGCCGGTGGCGTGCAGCGTCTGCGAGCCGATGACGATCGTGTAGAGGTGGAAGTTGTTGCTGTTCGGGTCCCAGCCGCCGTTGTTCACACCGCGGAACATGCCGAGCAGGTTCGCGGGGTCGACCCCGCGGCACCAGGCGACGCCGTGCTCGCGGTAGGTCGGGAAGACGTAGTCGTCGTCGTTCAGCGCCCGGCCGGAGCCAATCTGGGCGGCCTCCTGGCCGAGCAGCGACGCCCACAGGCCCAGCTCGCCCTGCCGCTGCAGGGAGGTGGCCTCGGCGTCGAAGCGGCGGGTCAGCACCATGTCCCGGTACAGTCCGCGCAGCTGTTCGGGCGTGATGCCCTCGACGTACTGGTCGTACTCCGCGTTCTCGACCCGCGTGCCCTCAGGCGTCAGCAACTGGACGAGGTCCGGGTCAGTGCCCTGCTTGGGCGTGGTGCGGCTGGTGCGCTTGGTGCCGGTGGTGCCGGCCTTGCTTCCAGCGCTGCGTCGCGGCTTGCGCGCGGCAGTGCTCTCCACGGTCACGTGTGCTCCTCCGTCGGTCCGGCCCCCGGGTTCGCCGGGTGCCTGGGGGTCCCCTCGGCCCGCGTGGGGCCGCTGAGAGCGGCTCGCCTGCAGCGCACGGACGCACGGGGTGGGTGCGGCTCGTTCGAAACAGACGTGACAGGTGCCCCGGCGAGCGCCCTGCAAAGGGCACGTTACCCAGTGCTCCACATTTCTGTGAAACCCCTCCTGACCTGGGATTTTACTTGGATATCCAAGTAAATCGAGTAAGTCGGGAACAGGCGCTGGTCACAGCCTTGCAGGGGGCCGGAACAACGGCACGTTATCCCGCTCACCTGGAGCACGGGAAGACATGAATTCAGCGGCGCCCCTCGCACGCCTCCCTGTCGGCGGACACCGATCCGCATTCCGCCCCGACGATCACGCGCCGACCCCCTAGTGACCGAATGCGACTGTCTGTGACAAGGCCCAGCTCATGCGCCCGGTTGGTGCCCTAACATCTGGCGCGTGTCGCGCTCATCTGTACCAACCCCGGTGTCGCATGCGCCCCCTCTGGGCGCCCTCCTCCGCCAGTACGCCGCCGGATCCGCGCTCACCTGCGACCCCGTCGCCCAGGGACTGCTCAACCGCGGCTACCGGCTCCGCACGACGCGCGGCCGCTACTTCCTCAAGCACCACTTCGACCCCGAGACCGCCGATCCCGCTGCGATCACGCGGCAGCACCGTGCCACCCAGCGTCTGGCGGACCTCGGCGTCCCCGTGGCACCGCCGCTGGCCGGACGCGACGGCCGTACGGTCGCTGTCGTCGGCGGCCACGCCTACGCCCTGCACCGTGGGTCGACGGGCGGCACCGGCACGGCGGACAGCTCACCACGGAGCAGTGCGGGCGGCTCGGCGCGCTCCTCGGGACGGTGCACGCGAGCCTGAAGCGGGTGATGACCTCAGCACCCGCCGCCCGCCCCACGAGCGCCGACCCCGCCGACACCTTCGAACTCATCGACGACCTGTTGCGCCGGGTACGCCGGCACCGGCCCCGGGACGCGTTCGACGAGCTCGCCCTGCACCGCCTGACGGAGCGGCGGGCACTGCTGGAGCAGCATCTGGACCGGCGGCCGCCGAGCGGTGGCTCGGTGGGGTGGGTGCACGGCTTCCACCCGTTCAACCTGCTCTACCGGGGAGATGTGCCCGCCGCGATCGTCGACTGGGACAGGCTCGGCGTGGAGCCGCCCGCCGAGGAGGCGGTACGGGCCGCGGCGATCTTCTTCCTGCGGCCCGTCGGCACGCTCGACCTGGCGAAAGTGCGG
Organism: Streptomyces sp. NPDC046900; assembly: GCF_040644975.1. Lineage (NCBI taxonomy): Bacteria > Bacillati > Actinomycetota > Actinomycetes > Kitasatosporales > Streptomycetaceae > Streptomyces > Streptomyces sp. NPDC046900. Next base: position 4,976 of record NZ_JBEYXD010000049.1, read on the forward strand.
GCCTACGCGCGCGCGTACCGCCGTACCGCGGGGGCGCGGCCCGGCGAACTCGCCACCGCCGCGCACCGCGTGTGGTGGGAGCGGCTCAACGACTTCTGGATGCTGCGCTGGCACTACGAGCGCGGCGACCGCCGCGCGGACGCGCAGTTCCCGGCCGCCTCGGCCCTTGCGGTGTGGTGGACGCACACGTACGACACGGTGTGCCACGCGTTCACGCGCTGAGGGCGAGCACCGGGCCGTGATCCCTGCGGGGCGAGCGGGCGCGGTGCGAGTCCGGTCGGGTGCGGATACGGGCCCGGACACCGGCGGCGCCGAGGAATCTCCACGCGCCGGGGCGGATTCGTGAACGACGTCACGCGCGCGTGGAGGCCGTCGCACGTCCCCGGTTTCCAGGTCCAGTCGTGCTCGGGGGCCACGCGCGCGTGGAGGCCGTACTCTTCGGGCGCCGCCCACGGCCGCCGTCGCTCGGCGGTCACCGTGCTCCCGCCGCGGGGCCCGGGTGGCCGACCGACCCGGCCGGGTCGGCGTTCGCAGGTCAGGGCCCCTGCGTACCGCCCGCGCTGTTTCCGCCGCCGTCCGTCGACGTCGGGTCCGAGGCGCCGCCGCCATCGGTGGGCGTGTCGGTCGGCGCGTCCGTGGGCGTCGTATCGGTGGGCTCGTCGGTGGGCTGGTCCGGAGTCGTCGACGGCTGGGCCGGCTGCTGCTGGCTGTACGTCGGCGACGGCGTGTACGAGGGCGTGTAGTCCGAGCCGCTGCCCGTGTTCGAGCTGTCGCTCGTGGACGTGCCGGTCGTCTCGTCCGACGGCGTCGGCGTGGACTTGTCGTCCTGGTGGGCCTTCGTCGGGGCGGGCGACTGCGTCGTGCCGGTCCCGCCGCCGCTTCCGGCCGCGTTGTTCAGCGCGAGCGCGACACCCGCCGCGATGGCGACGACCGCGAGCACCGCGAGGATCCACAGCTTGCCGCGGCCGCTGCCCTGGTTGCCGTGGCCCTCGAAGCCGCCGTCGTCCCCTCCGCCGTAGCCCGCGGGCAGGATCGGCTGCGGGATCTGCGTGGTGCCGGACTGGCCGGGATGAGGCATCACGGTCATGCCCGCGAAACCCGCCGCCGGGGTGTGCCGGCCGTCGTGGGCGCCCACCGGGCCGGTGTTCCAGGTGCCGGTGTGGCCGCCCTGGTCGTACAGCATCTGCAGCGCGTACTGGACGAGTCCGCGCATCTCCTCGGCGGTCTGGAACCGGTCGTCCGGCTCCTTCGCGAGGGAGCGCATGACGAGCCCGTCCAGCTCCGGCGGAGCCGCCGCGCCCTCGGAGATCTGGGACGGCGGCACCGGCATGTCCTGGACGTGCTGGTAGACCACGGACAGCGGCGTCTCGCCGACGAACGGGGGTCGCAGCGCGAGCAGTTCGTACAGCAGGCAGCCCGTCGCATACAGGTCGGAGCGGTGGTCGACGGCCTTGCCCAGCGCCTGCTCGGGGGAGAGGTACTGCGGGGTGCCCATGACCATGCCGGTCTGCGTCATCGTCGTGGACGCCCCGTGCAGGGCCCGCGCGATGCCGAAGTCCATCACCTTCACCGCGCCGTTGTTGGTGATGATGACGTTCGCCGGCTTGATGTCGCGGTGCACGATGCCGTGCTGGTGCGAATAGGCGAGGGCCTCGAGGACGCCCGACACGATGATCAGGGCCTGTTCGGGCCCGGGGGCCTCCGCGTTGAGCAGCAGGTCGCGGATCGTGCGGCCCTCGACGATCTCCATCACGATGTACGGCACCGACTGGCCGCCCACCGAGTCCTCGCCCGAGTCGTACACGGCGACGATCGCATGGTGGTTGAGCCCGGCCACCGACTGGGCCTCGCGCGTGAAGCGGGCCTTGGAGACCGGGTCCTCCGCGAGGTCCGAGCGGAGCAGCTTGACCGCGACGGTCCTGCCGAGGCGCACGTCCTCGGCCGCGAACACCTCGGCCATGCCGCCCCGGCCGAGTCTGCGGGTCAGCCGGTACCGGCCGTCCCCGACAAGCCCGCCGTTGCCCCACGTCTCCGGCGCGTCCGACATCCCGCCGCCAGTCGCCTCGGGGTCGGACGGGCCCTGGGCGCGCTGCGTCTGTGCCATCAGTCCTCGCCGTCGTTTCTGCCCGCGGTCTGCGCGGTGGTTGTTACGGTCTCCGACGGGCCACGCTACAGGCTCCGTGCAAGTCACCGGTCCGAGATGGAACCGGGAAGGACCGGCCATCAAACCCTGCGGGGGGTCCCGTGGGCAAATCCCGTGTACCGCTCTTACGACCCCTGTAACGCTTGCGCGACGCTACTTTCGCGTACGGTCACGGAACGGGCACCGAGCTTGACGTGTCACTGCCCTCGGGCAGACTGGCCGGGAATAGATCAGTCGATCACGGATCGATCGCGTCGATCGCCGAACACTCGAATATCGATCACGGTCGGGGGCGCGACGAGCGATCGCCGCCGCGCCGATGGGGGACGCAGAAGATGAGCCAGGACGGCGCACAGGGCCGTTATGCGGGGCGATCGGTCGCCGGGGGCCGCTACCAGCTGCGTGACTTGCTCGGCGAAGGCGGAATGGCTTCGGTGCACCTCGCGTACGACACGGTGCTCGACCGCCAGGTCGCGATCAAGACACTTCACACCGAGCTCGGCCGCGAACAGGCCTTCCGCGAGCGCTTCCGGCGTGAGGCGCAGTCCGTGGCGAAGCTCACGCACACGAACATCGTCTCGGTCTTCGACACCGGCGAGGACCAGCTCGACGGGATGACCACCCCGTACATCGTCATGGAGTACATCGAGGGCAAGCCCCTCGGCTCCGTCCTCGACGCGGACGTCCGGCAGTACGGCGCGATGCCGGCCGACAAAGCGCTGAAGATCACCGCCGATGTGCTGGCGGCCCTGGAGATCAGCCACGAGATGGGCCTGGTCCACCGGGACATCAAGCCGGGCAACGTGATGATGACGAAGCGCAACGTCGTCAAGGTGATGGACTTCGGCATCGCGCGCGCCATGCAGTCCGGCGTCACCTCCATGACGCAGACCGGCATGGTGGTCGGCACACCGCAGTACCTGTCGCCTGAGCAGGCCCTCGGCCGGGGCGTGGACGCGCGCAGCGATCTGTACTCGGTCGGCATCATGCTGTTCCAACTGGTCACCGGACGACTGCCGTTCGAGGCGGACTCACCGCTGGCGATCGCGTACGCGCATGTACAGGAGGAGCCGGTGGCTCCTTCCTCGATCAACCGCTCGCTGCCGCCCGCGGTGGACGCGCTGGTCGCCCGCGCGCTGAAGAAGAATCCCAACGAGCGCTTCCCCAGCGCCGAGGCGATGCGCGACGAGTGCCTGCGCGTGGCCGCGTCCCTCACGACGGCCCCGCCGAGCATCGTGCCGGGTGCGCGGACCTCGGACGGCGCCGGAGTCAGTTCCGCGGTGTTCCCGCCCATCGACCAGGCGAGGCCCGTCCCGCCGGGCGCCGTCCAGACGCCCTACCCCGGCCCCTACGGCGCGCCGGCCCACGCGCCCGCGCAGTCGCCCGCGTACGGCTACCCCCAGCAGGGCGGTTACCAGACGCCGCAGACCGCCGCGTACGCGCCGCAGCCGTCCTCCACCCCGCCGCCGTACACCATCAACCCGCAGTACCCGACGCCCGCCAACGGCGGCTCGGGCGGGCGGAAGAGCAACCGGGGCGTGGTCATCGGCTCGATCGTGGTCGCCCTGGTCGCGATAGGCGCTCTCGTCACGGCCCTGTCGCTGAATGCCGGCGGCGACGACAACCCGGGCGGTGGCGGCAGCAGCACCAGCGCGTCCTCGAGCGGGGTCGCGGGCCACAAAGGCCCCGACACGACGAAGACGATCGACACGACCAAGTGCACGGAGCCGGAGGAGTCGTACAACGACCCGAAGAAGATCCGGGTCCCGGACTTCTCCTACAAGTACATCATGTCGGTCAAATCGTGCTTCCAGGCCGCGGGTTGGCAGATGTCGATCAAGCATGTCGACGAGAACACCTACGGCGAGGGCACGGTGATGGATCAGTTCCCGTCCGCCGGCACGGACGTCGACCCCAAGAAGATGCCGGAGATCGAACTGAGCGTCTCCACGGGCAACCCGTCGTGAGCGGCTCCTGACGCAACGCGAGGGCCCGGCACCGAATGGTGCCGGGCCCTCGTACGTTCCCGGGTTCTACAGGTACGGTCCGCCGGCCCGGCCGCCCGTGCGACCGTCCTCCTCGCCGTCGGGGGAGCCGACGCCCGGCGGCAGGGCCCGGCGCATCTGCTCCAGCTGAGCCCGCGCCGCCATCTGCTGGGCGAACAGGGTGGTCTGGATGCCGTGGAACAGCCCCTCCAGCCAGCCCACCAGCTGTGCCTGCGCGATACGCAGTTCCGCGTCGCTCGGAATGACGTGGTCCGTGAAGGGCAGGGAGAGCCGCTCCAGTTCCTCGACGAGTTCGGGGGCGAGACCGTCCTCCAGCTCCTTCACCGAACTGGCGTGGATCTCCTTAAGGCGCTGTCGGCTCGCCTCGTCCAGAGGAGCCGCACGCACCTCCTCCAGCAGCTGCTTGATCATGCTTCCGATACGCATGACCTTCGCGGGCTGCTCCACCTGTTCGGTCACCGGGACCTCGCGGGAGTCATCGTCTCCAGTGCCGCCGAGTGCCATTCCGTCCTGGCCTACGACCAGGATCCTCTGGGCGTTCTCGGACGACCTTTCGTTCCTCGGCATCTCCATGCCGCCATTCTCTCGCACGGGTGCATCACACCAGTCATGTGCCCTCGGTGAGAGGTGATCCACCCTGCGACACGCCCTGTCCGGGCTCGGCAGGCGCTTCCGTCAGTGGCGCGGCGAGGCGCCGCAGCACGGCCTCGTAGTGGGTCGAGGCAGCCTGGCCTCGCAGAGGGTCGAGCCGATGGGGCGCGGCCTCGGGTGTGTCGACGGCCACGGCCGGCTTGGCCGCCTGTTCACTGCGCGGCGGACCGGGGCGTTCCACCGGACGGATGCAGCGGTCCTGCGGACGGAGGTACCCGTCGCGCAGTTCGTCACGGCCTGCTTCGGTGAATGCGTACGCGTGCCCTCTGGCGCCCCGCTTCTCCTGCTTGACCAGCCCTTCCTCCCCCAGCCGCGCCAGGACCACGCTCGTCTTCCCGGCGTCCGGCGCCCGCACCGCCCGGGTCCGCGCCTCCGGCTCCGTGCACAGCCGGGCACCGTCGCGAGAAATCGCGTTTCAGCAGCGTAGGCACGGCGTGGCGCATTGACATGCCGCTCTTTGCGGTGGGCCGGGTGGGGAAATGACGGCCGGAAAGCGGGCCTCTCATCGGGCCCAGAGCCGAGATGCCGGATATGGGGGCCCGTGTGAGGCTGAAGCCGTTGATCTTGCCGCCCCGAGCACGGGAGGGGGTCACACGCGTGACTCCAAGGCTCTGTACGCCGACCACGTTCCGCACGCTTCGCGTGTCCGTTCTGCCGTCCGTCCTCACGACGACGGCCCTCTTGGGCATATCCCCCGCGTACGGCATGTCGCCCGAGTACGGGATCGGGTCCCGCTCCGGCCCCCGGCCCGCGTCGTCCGCCGCTCAGCCCACGTACAACACCCGGTATTCCGCGGTCGCCGCCTCGTCGGCGTACGCCACCCGGTCCGCACACTCCATGCGGCCCGCCACGGCGCCGCCCGCGACCCACGTGCACGCCGCCGGGCACGGGGCATACGCCTCGTGCTTCCCCAGCGCCGTTGCGCACAGGCCGACGGCCACGACCGGCTCCCCACACCGCGGGGGACAGAAGGCGTCAGCCCTCGCCGCGCACTCAGCGGTCGCGGGACACAAGACGTCAGCCGCCACCGCTCACGCAACCGTCGTGGGACACAAGGCGGCACTGGCCAACGCTCACGCAGCTCCCGAAAGGGGCAAGGCGGTACGCGCCACTGCTCATGCAGTCCACGCGGAGCACAAGTCGATACCCGCCACCCCACACTCAGCCCACGCAGAGCACAAGGCGATATCCGCCACCCCACACTCAGCTCCCACGGAGCACAAAGCGACGGCCCCCGCTCCCCGTGCCGCGACTTCCCTCGCGCACAGGACTTCCACCTCAGCCACCGGCAGGTCCCTCGCGGCCAAGGCCCCGGCGGCATCCATCCGCATGGCGGTCTTCGACTTCAAGGCGTCCCGCGCCCCCGCGGGCGCACCCGCCGCCAGGCGTCCGACGGCGCCGGCACTGGCGGCCTCCGCCGTGTCCTCGCCCGATCCCTCCCGTGCCGGAAGCCTGCCCGGAGTGGGACGGTTGCGGCCCGGGCGGACGGACTCCTCTCCGGAGGACCAGGGGGACGAGCCGACGTACACGGACGAGGACCCCTCGGCACTGCCGGAGCCGACGTACACCCAGTACCCCGACCTGGGGGACGAGGAGTCCATCGGCGCGGTCGACCCGCTGAAGTCCTCGCCCACCCCGTCGCAGGACTCCGCCGTCCTCGCCCGGGAGGCCGGGGGCTCGGAACCGGTGACGGAGATACTGCCCCTCGGCAGCGGTCTGGTCCTCGTCGGTGCCGGACTGGGACTCGCCCTCCTCGCCCTGCGTCTGCGCCGGGAGTGACCGCTGCGCCCGGCTACGGCACGACCAGCAGGACCTTCCCGATGTGCCCGCTCTCCTCCAGCAGGCGATGGGCCTCGGCGGCGTCGTTCATCGGAATCTCCCGGTCGACGACCGGGCGGACGTGACCGGCGGCGGTCAGCGGCCAGACGTGCTCGCGCACCGCCGCCACGATCGCCGCCTTCTCACCGAGCGGACGCGCCCGCAGCGAGGTCGCCGTGATCGCGGCCTGCTTCCTCAGCAATGTGTTGATGTTCAGCTCGCCCGTCACCCCGCCCTGCAGGCCGATGATCGCGAGTCGCCCGTTCACCGCGAGTGCCTGGACATTGCGGTCCAGGTACATCGCACCCATGTTGTCGAGGATGACGTCCGCACCCTCCCCGGCGGTGGCCTCCCGGATCTCCTCCACGAAGTCCTGCTCGCGGTAGTTGATCAGTACGTCCGCTCCCAGATCCGCGCAGCGCTCCAGCTTCTCCTTGCTGCCCGCGGTGACCGCGACCTTGGCGCCCACAGCCTTGGCGAGCTGGATCGCCATGGTGCCGATGCCGCTGGATCCGCCGTGCACGAGGAGCGTCTCGCCGGGGCGCAGATGGGCGACCATGAAGACGTTCGACCAGACCGTGCAGGTCACCTCCGGCAGCGCGGCGGCATGCCGCAGTTCGAGGCCCTCCGGCACGGGCAGCAGCTGCCCCGCGGGGACGACGACCTTCTCGGCGTAGCCGCCGCCCGCGAGCAGTGCACAGACCTCGTCGCCGACGGCCCACCCCGAGACACCCGGGCCCAGCGCGGCGATGCGCCCCGAGCATTCGAGTCCGGGATAGAGGGAGGCACCGGCCGGTGGGTTGTAGAAGCCCTGCCGCTGAAGGACGTCGGCGCGGTTGACGCCGGCGGCCACCACATCGACCAGCACTTCGCCCTCGCCGGGTACGGGATCGGGGACCTCGGTCCACACCAGCGCCTCGGGTCCACCAGGTTCAGGAATCGTGATCGCGTACATGAGAGGGACGCTACTCCTCATGGTCAGCCCTTCGAGAGCCGACGGCACGGCGCCTTACGCCAAGGGGGAAGACCGCCAGGTGCGCCCGCTCCGGGACTTCCACCCGATGGGTGACGGGTGGGCAGTCTGCCAGCAAATGACCGCCGAGGTGAGCACACAGTCAGCAAGTGCCCGCCGGGGTGACCACACAGTCAGCAAGTGACCGCCGGAGTGACCAAACGGCCAGCACGTGGCCACCGGGGTGTCAGCCCGGTCGGCAGGCGACCGCCGGGTGTGCGCACGGTCAGCAGCGCCCGCCTCGGAATCGGATGTTTCACGTGAAACACACCCTCTAGCGACTCACCCTGCCAAGTCACCCGCCCGAGTCACGCTCTCCAGGCCACGCTCCGGACGACACGTTCCCGAAGTCACGGTGAGGAATTCACCCCGTCAAGGCCCAGGGGAGGTCGAGGAGTTCCAGTTCCTCACCGGGCCTCGCGCCACCCGGCGGTACGACCGCGAGGGCGTCCGCGGCGGCGATGCCGCGCAGCATCGCCGGGCCGTTGTAATGCAGCGGCACCGCATGGTCGGCCCGGACGGAGACAGGGACGAGTCGGGTGTCGTACGGGTGGCCGTGGACGGAGTCCTTCAGAGGCAGCGTGTACAACTCCGGTGCCAGGCGCCCCCCAAGGCCGCGCAGCAGCGGCTCGGCGAGCGTGAGCAGACCGGAGACGGCCGCGAGGGGGTTGCCGGGCAGTCCCACGAGGTGCTGGTCCTCCCGCAGGCGGGCCAGGAGCATGGGGTGGCCGGGGCGCACCTTCACCCCGTCGACGAGGAGCTCGGCTCCGAGGCGGCGCAGAGTGGGGTGGACGTGGTCGACAGGTCCCGCGGCCGTGCCGCCGGTCGTCACGATCAGGTCGGCGGTCGAAGAAGTGATCGCCTGCTGCAGGGCCTCGGCGGAATCCCCCAGCCTCCGGACGGCCGGCACCTCGGCACCGAGGGCCCGCAGCCACGGCGGCAGCATCGGACCGAGCGCGTCCCGGATCAGGCCGCCCTTGGGCAGGCCCGCGGTGAGCAACTCGTCCCCCAGAATCAGGACTTCGGCGCGCGGCCGGGGCAGCGCGGACAGGGCGTCGTACCCGGCGCCCGCGGCGAGCCCGAGCACGGCCGGGGTGACCTGGGTGCCACGGGGAAGCAACTGGTCCCCGCTGTGGCACTCCTGGCCGCGCGGCCGGATGTCCTGCCCGTGCGCGACCGTGGGGGTCCCCCCTGCCCGAGCGGAACCGAAACCCTGGGGGAGGGCCGCGTGCAAGCGCCCGTTGCCGTCCATACGGCCGTGTTCGCTGCGCAGCACGGCGGTGGTGTCCGGCGGGACGCGGGCGCCGGTGGCGATCCGCACGGCCTCGCCGTCACCCAGAGGCGCGGGCTCGGCGTGCCCGGCGAGGACTCCGTTCCCCTCCCGTACGGCCCAGGGACCGGGGCCCGCGACCGCCCAGCCGTCCATGGCCGAGGTGTCGAAGGAGGGCAGATCGGTGAGGGCGGTGAGGGGCTCGGCGAGCACGAGACCGAGGGCGGCGTCGAGGGACACGTGGACGGGCTCCCGGCGCGGCACGGATCGGGCCGCGCGCGCGGCGACCGCACGGGCCTCGGGCCAGGGCGTCGCGTGATGGCGGTCCGGATGCTTCGACGTCGCACGGGACCCGGCACCGTCGGCACGGTCCGGGCCGGAGCCTTCGCTGTCGGCGTCCCCCGCGGTGCCGGGCGGGTGCCCGGGCGTATGGGCGCCGTGTTCCGGGGACGGCGAGGTGGGCCCGGGCGGGTGCGCATTCGGGTCCCGAACGAGGGCGAGGGCCTCTTCGAGGTCCAGGTCGTGCCGCTCCGTGGGCGAACCGGTGGGGCGGGCCGGCTGCGGACGGCTCCTGCCCCCGCTGTCGTTGGCCACGGCCAGCGCCTCCTCCACGTCGTGTTCCTCGGTGTCCAGGTGTCCCTGGGCGCCGCGCTCGGTCATCCGGCGTCCGGCGCGGGCTCGGCGGGGTCCTCGTCCGCCCAGCGCAGAGCCAGCGCGGCTGCCTTGCGGGCGGCCTCGGCGACCGCCTCCGGCCCGCCGTTCGCCTGCGCGGCCGCATAGCCGACGAGGAACGTCGTCAGCGGGGCCGCGGGACGTGCGACGCCGTGCGCGGCATCACGAGCGAGGTCGAGAAGGACGCCGGTGTCGACGTCGAGGGCGATGCCCAGTTCGTTCTTGACTGCGGAGATCCATTCATCCAGCACGTGCTCATGCTCCCTGATCCGTGTGCGGGCGGCGGCGATGTCGTCCCAGGTGTCGCAGTCGAACGACGCGACGGGGTCGGAGATACGGGTGAGACCGAGCCGGGCGGTCAGGCGCCGCAGCGGAAGGCCGGAGAGACCGGCGTGCTCGGTGGCCAGCCCCGCCAGCTCGCGGCGCAACGCAGCGCTCCGGTAGGCAGCGACGAGGGGCTGGTCCCGGCCCTCGGAGTCGGTGAGCACGGCACCATCGGCGCCGTCGGCCGCCACGCCTGCCAGCAGCCGCCGTACCGTCCCCTGCTCCAGGAACGGCAGGTCGGCGGAGAGCACGACGACGTTTCCGGCGGTGGTCCGTGCCAGGCCCGTGTCGAGCGCGGCGACCGGTCCGGCGCCCGGCGGCTCCTCGCGGGCCCAGACCACGGGGCGCGCGGTGGGCCTGGGGTCGGCGACGACCACCGTGGTGGCCGCGCCCGAACAGGCCACCAGCACGCGGTCGAGCAGCGCCCGTCCGCCGACGCGCACCGCGGGTTTGTCCGCCCCGCCGAGCCGCCGGGCGGAGCCGCCGGCGAGCACGACGGCGTCGTACACGTCGCCGCCCCAGTCGCCGGGGTCCTCGTACGCGGTCATGCCCCCGAGTATGGGCGCCGGATGGATCATTGCCACCCCCGCGCACAGCAGCTGTGGGCGGGAGCTTGCTCACAGTGTCGAGGGATGTCCGTGGCGCAGCCGGCTCACAGCGTGCGCAGCAGCACCCCCGGCTGTTCCACGCAGTCCGCCACGTACCGCAGGAACCCGCCCGCCGTACCGCCGTCGCACACCCGGTGGTCGAAGGTGAGGGAGAGCTGCACGACCTGCCGCACGGCCAGTTCGCCCTCGTGCACCCAGGGCTTGGGGACGATACGGCCGACGCCGAGCATGGCCGCCTCGGGGTGGTTGATGATCGGCGTGGAGCCGTCGACGCCGAACACCCCGTAGTTGTTCAAGGTGAAGGTGCCGCCGGTGAGCTCGCCGGGGGTGAGGGTCCCGGTGCGCGCGGCCTCGGTCAGCCGGGCGAACTCCGCGGTCAGCGACTCGGCGTCCCGTACGTGCGCGTCGCGTACGACAGGCACGACGAGTCCTCGTTCGGTCTGGGCGGCGAACCCGAGGTGGACCTGGTCGAGCCGGACGATCTCCCGGGCCTCCGTGTCGACCGTGGAGTTGAGCTCGGGGAACCGGGCGAGGGCCGCGGTGCAGATCCGGGCGAGCAGCGCGAGCAGGGAGATCTTCGGGCCGCCGACCGCGTTCATGGCTGCCCGGGTGCGCATGAGTTCCGTGGCGTCGGCGTCGACCCAGCAGGTGGCGTCCGGGATCTCGCGCCGGCTGCGGGAGAGCTTGTCGGCGACGGCGCCGCGGACGCCCTTGAGGGGGACGCGGGTGCCGGCGGTGACGGGTCCGGGTGCGCGTGTGCCCGGTCCGGGTGTGTACGGCGCCGCTTCGGGGACCGGCGCCCCGGACGACGGGAACGTACGGGACGGGACCGGGGCGAAGGTGGACCCGGCGGCCATGGCCGCCGAGGACCCGGTCCGGGCCACCGCGGCCCGCAGCGCGTCCTCCACATCGGCCCGCAGGATCAGCCCGTCCGGCCCCGAACCGTCCAACTGCCTCAGGTCCACGCCGTGCTCGCGGGCGAGCCTGCGCACAAGCGGGGAGATCACCGGAACGGGGCCGTCGGGGCGCTCCGAGACGGCAGCACGGGACCTCCCGTCGGCGACAGCGGACGCCGGGGCGCCGGCGGTGGGTGCCGGGGCGAAGTCCGTCTCTGTTGCCCGGCCGGAGCCGGGACGCGCTGTCCGTGTCACTCCGTCCGAGGCCCGCGAGCCGGGCTGCTGTGCCCGCACCCTGCGGCGGCGTGCGGGCGCCGCCGAGGTGCCGTACCCGACCAGGACGTTCCCGGACGACTCCTCGGCCTCGTCCACGGCGGCGCCGACGGCGACCGTCAACAGCGGGGCGCCGACGGGCAGTTCCGCGCCCTCCTCGCCGAATCGGGCCGTGACCACGCCTCCGTAGGGGCAGGGCACCTCCACCATCGCCTTGGCCGTCTCCACCTCGACGACCGGCTGGTCGACCGCGACGACATCGCCGACCTGGACCAGCCAGCGCACGATCTCCGCCTCGGTGAGCCCCTCCCCGAGGTCGGGCAGCCTGAACTCCAGCACCTGGGCCATCAGCTCTCCGCCTCCCACTGAAGTCGCCCGACGGCGTCCAGGATCCGGTCCACGCCCGGCAGATGGTGCCGCTCCAGCATCGGCGGCGGATAGGGGATGTCGAACCCGGCCACGCGCAGCACCGGGGCCTCCAGATAGTGGAAGCAGCGCTCGCCGATCCGCGCGGCGATCTCGCCGCCCGGCCCGCCGAAGCCGGTCGACTCGTGCACCACCACGGCCCGGCCTGTGCGGCGGACGGACGCCGTCACCGTCTCGTCGTCGAAGGGCACCAGGGAGCGCAGATCGACGACTTCGAGGTCCCAGCCCTCGGCCCGTGCGGCCTCGGCGGCCTCCAGGCAGACCGGTACCGAGGGGCCGTAGGTGATGAGAGAGGCGCTCCGGCCCGGGCGTCGCACCACGGCACGGCCTATGGGCTCGACCGTCTCGGGCTCCTCGGGGTTCCAGGAGTCCTTCGACCAGTACAGCCGCTTGGGCTCGAGGAAGACGACCGGGTCGTCGGAGGCGATCGCGGCGCGCAGCAGTCCGTACGCGTCGGCGACCGTCGCGGGCGTGACGACATGGAGCCCCGGCGTCGCCATGTAGTACGCCTCGGAGGAGTCGCTGTGGTGCTCGACGCCGCCGATGCCTCCTCCGTAGGGGACACGGATGGTGATCGGCATCGGCATGGCGCCGCGGGTGCGGTTGCGCATGCGTGCGACATGGCTGACGAGCTGCTCGAACGCGGGGTAGGCGAACGCGTCGAACTGCATCTCCACGACCGGCCGCAGGCCGTACATCGCCATGCCGACGGCCGTGCCGAGGATGCCCGCCTCGGCGAGCGGCGTGTCCATGCAGCGGTCGTCGCCGAACTCCTTGGCGAGCCCGTCGGTGACACGGAAGACACCGCCGAGTGTGCCCACGTCCTCGCCCATGACGTGCACGGACGGGTCGGCGGCCATGGCGTCGCGCAGCGCGCGGGTGAGGGCCTGCGCCATGGTGGCCGGCTTGAGGGCAACGGTCGTCATCGCCCGGCTCCTTCCGGTCCGGCGGCCTCGGCGTCCAGCTCCGCCTGCAACTGGGTGTCCTGCTCGACGAGCTGGGTGGTGGGTCGTTCGTAGACGTGGGCGAAAAGGTCCATCGGGTCGAGCGCCGGGTCCTCGTTCATACGGGCCCGCAGGTCCGCCGCCATCGCCTCGGCGTCCTCACGCGCAGCCTTTATCCCGTCCTCGTCGAGGAGTCCGCGCTCGGTCAACTCGCGCTCGAGCAGCAGGATCGGGTCGTGGTCGCGCCAGGCCTCGACCTCGGCGTCGCCGCGGTAGCGGGTCGCGTCGTCGGCGTTCGTGTGGGCGTCGATGCGGTACGTCACCGCCTCGATGAGCGTGGGGCCGCCGCCCTGGCGCGCGTGCCGTACGGCGTCGGCGAGCACCTCGTGCACGGCGGCGGCGTCGTTTCCGTCGACGAGACGGCCCGGCATTCCGTATCCCACGGCCTTGTGGGCCAGGGAGGGTGCCGCCGTCTGCTTGGCGAGCGGCACGGAGATCGCGAAGCCGTTGTTCTGGACGAGGAAGACGACCGGCGCCTGCCAGACGGCGGCGAAGTTCATCGCCTCGTGGAAGTCGCCCTCGCTGGTGCCGCCGTCGCCGACCAGGGCGAGCGCGACCACGTCGTCGCCCTTCAGCCGGGCGGCGTGCGCAAGACCCACGGCGTGCGGCAGCTGGGTGGCCAGCGGGGTGGACAGGGGGGCCACACGGTGCGCGTACGGGTCGTAACCGGTGTGCCAGTCGCCCCGCAGCAGGGTCAGCGCCTCGACGGGGTCGACGCCGCGGGCGACGGTCGCGAGGGTGTCACGGTAGCTGGGGAAGAGCCAGTCGCGCTCCTCGAGCACGAGCGCGGCGGCGACCTGGCAGGCCTCCTGCCCGGTGCTGGAGGGGTAGACGGCCAGGCGGCCCTGCTTGGTGAGCGCTGTCGCCTGCGTGTTGTACCGGCGGCCGCGCACGACCTGCGCGTACAGCAGGCGCAACAGCTCCGGGTCGGCCTTGGCGGCGGCCTCGGTGCCGAGGACGCGGTACGGCAGTGCGTCGGGCAGCAGCGGAGCGGGGTCGGTACGGGGCTGCCAGGCGGGCGGCGGTGTGGGCCGGTAGGCCCCCCGCTGCTCCATGACCGTCATGACGGCACCTCCTCGTGGGAGCGGCTTCAGGCGCGCCACGGGAGTGATGCGCCTCACCTACCGATTGTTCGGTCGTCGGCACATTTTGGCTACAGGCGCCTTCAGGCTGTGGACAAACGGTTCTCCACAACCTGAGATGTACGCAGTACGTCCATGGTAGGGAGGCGCGGGCGCATGGCACCTGAACAAATGGCTGAGCCGCCGGAGCACGGCCCCGCTCAGCCGCCGCGCCCGCTCGACGCCATCGACCGGGACATCCTGCAGATCCTCCAGTCGGACGGCCGTGCGTCCATACGGGCGGTCGCCGAGCGGGTCCATGTCTCCCGCGCCAACGCCTACGCGCGGATCAACCGGCTCATGGACGACGGCGTGATCCGCGGCTTCGGTGCCCGGGTGAACCACGAACGCGCCGGCCACGGCACGTCGGCGTACATCACCCTGAAAATCGTCCAGAACTCCTGGCGCACGGTCCGCGAGCAGCTGCGTCTGCTCCCCGGCTCCTCCCATATCGCCCTGGTCGGCGGGGACTTCGACGTACTGCTGCTGGTCCACACGCCCGACAACCGGGCCCTGCGCGAGCTGGTCCTGACCCGGCTCCAGGCGATCCCCGAGGTGCTCAGCACGCGCACGCTGCTGGTCTTCGAGGAGGAGGATCTGGAACCGGAGGGCTGACCCTCAGGGCGCCACCCGGCCTCAGCCCTCCTGGCGCAGCCCCGAGAAGACCAACTGCACGACCGCGTCGGCGACCTCTCGCTCGCCCATGCCACGCCCGTCGGGCCGGTACCACTCCACGATCGAGTTGATCATCCCGAAGACCAGCCGCGTCGCGAGCCGCACCTCCACGTCGCCGCGCACGTCCCCGTCGGCCGCCGCGGCCTTCAGCAGCTCGGCGACCCGGTGGTCGAACTCGCGGCGCCGCTCCAGCGCCCACCGCTCCGTGCCGGTGTTGCCGCGCACCCGAAGCAGCAGCGTCACATACGGCAGTTCGGCGGTCAGCACCTCCACCATGCGCCGTACGACGTACTCGAGCCGCTCCACGGCACGCCCCACGCGCGCGTGCTCCTCGTCGAGGATCCCGAACAGGCCGTCCAGCGCCCGGCTGACGGCGCGGCGCAGCAGCTCCTCCTTGCCCGCCACATGGTGGTAGATCGACGACTTGGAGATGCCGGCCGCCTTGGAGAGGTGCTCCATCGAGGTGCCGTCGTAGCCGCGCTCGTTGAAGACCTGCACGGCGACGGAGAGCAGGCTCTCCGGGGTGTACGTGTCGCGCCTCACGGTGGTCATGAGGTGCCCTCCCGCCTCTCGGATGCGTACGCGTGGCGGTACAGCGCGAGTGACGGGGCGTACCGCCCGGAGGGGTCACGCATGTGCAGGTCGTCCAGCAGGTCGTAGGCCCAGCTGCGCCCGAGCCTGCGGCTCCACTCGAAGGGGCCCAGAGGGTAGTTGACGCCGAGGCGCATCGCGGTGTCGATGTCCTCCTCGGTGGCCACGCCCTTGGCGACCGCGTCGTGCGCCAGGTCGACGATCCGCGCCACCGTACGAGCGACGATCATGCCGGGTACGTCCCCGATGAGGCTGACGTCCTTACCGAGCGCCTGGAACAGCCCGGTGGCCTCGGCGAGGGTCTGCGCGGAGGTGTCCTGTGAGGCGGACAGGGCGATCCGGGTCGCCCGGCGGTAGTCGAGCGCCAGGTCGAAGTAGACGACGTCACGGAACTCGACGGAGGTCTGCCCGTCGGCGAGGACCAGCTGGCCGCCACTGGGCAGGACCAGACGGGTGCCGTGGTCCTCTTCGTCGTCGCGGACGCCGATGCCGGCCTCGCGTATCAGGGCGAGCAGTTCGCCGGCGGGTCCCAGGTCGCCTTCCGCGACGACGTACGCGGGCGGGCGCTCCTTCTCCGCGGTGTGCGGTTCGGACTGCTCGGCGCCGTCCGCGTAGTCGTACCAGCCGTGGCCGCTCTTGCGTCCGAGCCTCCCCGACTCCACCAGCCTGCGCTGGGCGAGCGAGGGCGTGAAGCGCACGTCCTGGAAGAAGGACTCCCACACGGAGCGGGTGACGGATTCGTTGACGTCCTGGCCGATCAGGTCGGTCAGTTCGAAGGCGCCCATCCGGAAGCCGCCGGACTCGCGCAGGACCGCGTCGATGGTGGCCGGATCGGCGGCCTGCGCCTCGTAGACCGCGAATGCCTCCGCGTAGAAGGGCCGCGCGATGCGGTTGACGATGAACCCGGGGGTGTCCGCGCAGGCGACCGGGGTCTTGCCCCAGGCCCGGGCCGTCTCGTACGCGCGCGTGGCCGAGGTGACGTCGGTGGCGAACCCGGAGACGACCTCCACCAGCGGCATCAGCGGGGCGGGGTTGAAGAAGTGCAGGCCGACGAGACGGCCCGCGTTGCGCAGGGCCCCGCCGATTGCGGTCACGGACAGGGACGAGGTGTTGGTGGCGAGCAGGCAGTCGTCGCCGACGATGTCCTCCAGGTCCCGGAACAGCTGCTGCTTGGCCTCCAGGCGCTCGAGGACCGCCTCGACGACGAGCGAGCAGCCCGCCAGTTCCTCCAGGCTTCCGGCGGCCAGCAGACGGGCGCGAGCCGCGTCCCGCTCGGCTGGGGTGAGCCGGTCCTTCTCGACGAGCCGGTCGAGGCGGCCACCGATCGCCGCCACCGCCTCGTGGGCTCGGCCGGGGACGGCGTCGTACAGCCGCACCGAATGGCCTGCTACCAGCGCGACCTGGGCGATGCCCTGGCCCATGGTGCCGGTGCCCACGACGGCCATGGGGCTGCTGAGGTCGAGTGCTGTCATGTGCGCGATCCTCCCGCACGGGGTTTTCCACAGATACGGCGGTCCCCCTTGTACCGACCGATCGTTCGGTTACTCTAACTCTGTCCGCCTGTTCCTGCCCAGCTCATAAGCTCAAGGAAGAGCTCGAGAGACGAGGAGTTGGTCCCGCATGGCCGCCGAACTCACCGCGCACCAGCTGATCGCCCAGCACCGGCCCACCCTCGACCAGGCGCTGGAATCCATCCGCACACGCGCGTACTGGTCCCCGCACCCCGAGCACCCGAAGGCCTACGGAGAGAACGGCAGCCTGGACGCCGCGGCCGGCAAGGCCGCCTTCGACGCCCTCCTAGGCACCCGCCTCGACCTCGGCCAGCCGGGCACGGACGACTGGACGGGCGGCGAGACGTCCCCCTACGGGATCGAGCTGGGCGTCACCTACCCCCACGCGGACATCGACGTGCTGCTGCCCGCCATGCGCGCGGGCCAGCGGGCCTGGCGCGACGCCGGCGCGGAGATGCGCGCGGTGGTGTGCCTGGAGATCCTCAAGCGCATCAGCGACCGGACGCACGAGTTCGCGCACGCGGTCATGCACACCAGCGGCCAGGCCTTCATGATGGCGTTCCAGGCTGGCGGCCCGCACGCCCAGGACCGCGGCCTGGAGGCGGTCGCGTACGCGTACGTGGAGCAGGTCCGCACCCCGGACACCGCGGAGTGGACCAAGCCGCAGGGCAAGCGGGACCCGCTGGCGCTCACCAAGACGTTCAAGCCGGTCCCGCGCGGCATCGCGATGGTCATCGGCTGCAACACCTTCCCGACGTGGAACGGCTACCCCGGCCTGTTCGCGTCCCTGGCCACGGGCAACGCGGTCCTGGTCAAGCCCCACCCGCGCGCGGTGCTGCCGCTCGCACTCACCGTCCAGGTGGCCCGGCAGGTGCTGGCCGAGGCGGGCTTCGACCCGAACCTGGTGGCACTGACCGCCGAGCACCCCGACGAAGGCATCGCCAAGACGCTCGCCGTGCGCCCGGAGATCCGGATCATCGACTACACGGGCTCGACCTCGTTCGGCGACTGGCTGGAGGCCAACGCCCGCCAGGCGCAGGTCTACACGGAGAAGGCCGGTGTCAACACCGTGCTCGTGGAGTCGACGGACGACTACAAGGGGATGCTGTCGAACCTGGCGTTCTCCCTGTCCCTCTACAGCGGCCAGATGTGCACCACCCCGCAGAACCTGCTGATCCCGCGGGACGGCATCTCCACCGACCAGGGCCCGAAGTCCTACGACGAGGTGGTCGCCGATCTCGCGCGGTCGGTCGACGGCCTGCTGGGCGACGACGCCCGGGCGAACGCACTGCTCGGCGCGATCGTGAACCCCGACGTCAAGGCACGTCTGGAGGCGGCGGCCAGCCTCGGCGAGGTCGCCCTGGCCTCCCGGGAGATCACCAACCCCGACTTCCCGGGAGCGGTCGTCCGGACACCGGTCGTGGTCAAGCTCGACGGCGCCAAGCCGGACGCCGAGGCCGCCTACATGAGCGAGTGCTTCGGCCCGGTCTCCTTCGCGGTCGCGGTGGATTCGGCGGCTGACGCGGTGGACCTGCTGCGGCGGACGATCCGGGACAAGGGTGCGATGACCGTCGGCGCCTACACCACCTCCGAGGAGGTCGAGCAGGCCGTCGAGGAGGCCTGCCTGGAGGAGTGCGCCCAGCTCTCCCTGAACCTGACCGGCGGGGTGTACGTCAACCAGACGGCCGCGTTCTCCGACTTCCACGGCTCGGGCGGCAACGCGGCGGCCAACGCCGCCCTGTGCGACGGGGCGTTCGTGGCGAACCGCTTCCGTGTGGTGGAGGTGCGCCGGGAGGCGTAGGACCGGCTCAGGCGGGTGCGCGTGCGCCCCCGGCGGCGCTCCAGTGGTACAGCGTCATGGCCACACTGGTCGCGAGGTTGTAGCTGGAGACCTGGGGGCGCATCGGCAGGGACACCAGGTGGTCCGTGCGGTCGCGGAGTTCGGCGGACAGACCGGTGCGCTCGGAGCCGAACGCCAGGACGGCGTCGTCGGGGAGCTTCAGTCCGCGGATGTCCTCGCCCTCCGGGTCCAGGGCGAAGAGCGGGCCCGGCGGCAGTTCGGCCACGGACAGCCGTTCCACGGCGGTCGCGAAGTGCAGCCCGGCCCCGCCGCGGACCACCGTGGGATGCCAGGGGTCCAGGGTGCCGGTCGTGACCACTCCGGTCGCGCCGAAGCCGGCCGCGAGGCGGATCACCGCTCCCGCGTTGCCCAGGTTGCGCGGGTTGTCGAGGACGACGACGGGGGCGCGACGGGGCATGCGCCGCAGCGTCTCCAGGTTGGTCTCGCGTGCGGTGCGCACGGCGAGAGCGGCCACCCCGGTGGGGTGCGGGCGCGGCACCAGCGCCTGGTAGATGTTCTCGGGGACTTCCACCAGGAGGGCGTCCAGGGTGTCGTGTACGTCGGGGGCGAGCTCGTCGGCCAGGGAAAGTGCGGCCTGCCGGTCGGTGGTGACGGCCACCGGCACGCGCGCGTGGAAACGCACCGCGTGCTTGAGCGCGTGGAACCCGTCGAGCAGGACGCAGGCGTCGGCGAGCCTGCGCCAGGTGCTCAGCGGGTCGGTGGTGCCGGAGGCCGGATCCGTCATGCCCCGCAGCCTACGTGCGACGCAGCCCGGGAGGCTCTCGGCGTCGAGGGCCCGGGCATCCGCGGGGCACGAACGGCAAGGACAGCACAGACGGCTGGTTTCCGCCCTGTATCAGGCAAGACCCCTCGGGCTCGGGACGGCACGCACCTACGCCGTCGTACCGGCATGTGTGTGCTCGGGCGCCTCATCGGCGTGCTGCCGCAGGCGCGGCCCGGGCAGGGAGGACCGGACACGGTGCTGAGCGAGCCGTCGACGCCCGCGTGCCGCCCATGCGCCCAGCCGCCGCAAGAAGGGCGTCGGCAGGAACACGGCATCGGCGGCGATCATCGCCAGCGAGAAGAACGGCAGCCCGAGGACCACGGCGATCACCGCGTGCTCGGTCATCATGAACGCCAGCAGGACGTTCTTGACGCGCCGGTTGAGCAGGGTGAAGGGGAAGGCGACCTGCGCGGCGACCGTCCCGTACGTCACCAGCAGGACCAGCACACTGGACGAGGACAGCAGGTCGGACAGTGCGGGCCAGGGCGAGAAGTAGTCCAGGTGAAGCGGGTAGTGGACCGCGGTGCCGTCCTGCCAGCGGGAGCCCTGGATCTTGTACCAGCCGGCCGTCGAGTAGATCAGACAGGCCTCTGCCATGATCACGAGCAGGGCCGCGTTGTGGACGAGATTGGCGACGATGTCCAGCAGCATGCGGGGCTCCGAGTGCGGGGCGCGCCTCTCGACGCACCACCACAGCCCCTGCACCGCCCACAACGCCCAGAACACGACGAGCCACCCGGTGTCCAGCCAGCCCGCACCCGTCGCCAGGGCCAGCGAGAGGCCGAGCACGGCCCACAACGCGGGTCCCGCCCGGTCGGGCCGCGGCAACTCGCCAAGCGCCTGTGCGGCACGGGCGCGCCGCGCGCGCCGTTCGTCCAGCGACCACACCTGCCCACAGCGGGTGAACACCAGGTAGATCGCCATCAGGTGGATGACGTTGTCGCCGCCGTCGCCCATGAAGACGCTGCGGTTCTGCAGCGAGAGCACGCCGACCATGAACAGCACCGACATCGCGCGGGTGTGCCAGCCGAGCAGCAGCAGGGCGCTGGAGAGCACGGCGAGGGCGTACACGGTCTCGAACCACGCCTGGCTGTCGGACCACATGAGGATCGTGAAGGCGTGGTTGTTCGCGATGAGCTGCCGGGCCAGGTTCCAGCTCCACGGGCCGTCGGGTCCGTACATCTCCTGACGATGCGGGAACTCGCGCAGCAAGAACAGCAGCCAGGTGGCGGCGAAGCCGATGCGGACGATCGCGGTCTGGTACGAACCGAGGGCGGCCTCGGTGACGCGGCCGATGCCACGCGAGAGGGACAGCGCGAAGCGGCTCATCAGGCGTTCGCCCCCGTCCATTCGGCGGCCGACAGCGACCACCAGGGCAGCTCACGGTAGTCGGGTGTGGTGGGGACCTTCTCGTCGCTCCACTTGGGAGGGGGCACGTTGGTGGTACGGGAGCGGACCTGGACGCGTTCGACGGCCTCGCCGTGGCCGGCCGCGTGCTCACGGCCGAGGCGCAGCGCGACCACGCGGCGCAGATAGTCCTCCGCCAGCGCACCGCGCAGACCCACGGGGCGGTTCTGGGCGTCGTGCGAGGCGACGTAGAAGTCCCAGGCGCGACGCAGTTCGTTCTGCTGGGTGTGGCTCGGCAGCGGATTGCCGTCGATGGCTGCCCCGTCGAGCACCGACAGGTCGTACCAGCCGGTCGTCCGCTCGCCGCCGTCACCGGTGCGTACGTCCGCGCGGACCTGGACGTCGATGTTCTGCTGCAGCGGGTTGGGGGCGAACAGCTTCCAGTTCTGTTCGAACTCGGGGTAGATCCATTCGTCGATCGCCGTGCCGTGTTTCTTGGTGACGGTGTTCGCGGGCGCCACGTGCAGGAACACCATCCCGATATGCACACAGACGGCGACGGCGACGACCGCGAGCGCCAGTACGGCGGCGATCTGATAGGGCAGGGAGAGGGCGGTCAGACCCGTGCGGGAGGCGGCCGCCTCACCGTCGCCGGGACCGGTGGGGAGTGCGGCCTCGGGCTCGACCAGGGCCGGCGCCTCGGGGAGGGGGCCGTCCGTGCCGGACCACTCCGGGGCCTGCGTCGGCGCCGGGTCCTCGGATACGTCCCTGGCGGCGCCCTCGGGCAGGCGGGACACCGGGTCGTCGGAACCGCCGGGCTGCTCCCGCCCGGCGTCCGGTCCCTTGTCGTACGTGTCCATCCCGCCCCGTCTCCCGAGCCTCGCGCCCCGGTGCCGTGCCTTGCCGCCGATCCGGTCCACCGGCCGCCGCTCTGCCGTGGGCCGCCCGGGCCGCATCACCCGGTCGCAGCACAGCGCGGCATGCGCACCGAACGGTACTCAGCCCCGCCCGTCCCGCACAGCCCGATGGGTCCAGCGGCCGGACGCCGGCCCGGAGGTTGTCCACAGCGATTGACACCCTACGGCGCCTCGACCGACCATTGAATCGACCGGACCGAACGATCGGTCGGGAGACGGAGTGGTCGAGGGGGTCCGCATGGCGACAGCAGCAGCCCACCGGATGGCCGGCTCGGGTGGCACACAGCCGGACACGACGGCCTACCAGGCCGTCTTCGACGCCACCGTCGCCGCTGACGAGCGCATCGAGCCGCGCGACTGGATGCCCGACGCCTACCGGGCCACCCTCGTCCGGCAGATCGCCCAGCACGCGCACTCCGAGATCATCGGCATGCAGCCCGAGGCCAACTGGATCGCCCGTGCGCCCTCACTGCGGCGCAAGGCGATCCTGATAGCCAAGGTCCAGGACGAGGCGGGCCACGGGCTGTACCTGTACAGCGCCGCGGAGACACTCGGCACCGGCCGCGACGAACTTCTGGACAAACTGCACTCGGGCCGCCAGAAGTATTCGTCGATCTTCAACTACCCCACGCTGACCTGGGCGGACGTCGGAGCCATCGGCTGGCTGGTGGACGGCGCCGCGATCACCAACCAGGTGCCCCTGTGCCGCTGCTCCTACGGGCCCTACGCACGCGCCATGGTCCGCATCTGCAAGGAGGAGTCCTTCCACCAGCGCCAGGGGTACGAACTGCTGCTCGCCCTCAGCCGGGGCACGCCGGAGCAGCGTGCGATGGCGCAGGACGCGGTGGACCGCTGGTGGTGGCCCTCCCTGATGATGTTCGGCCCGCCCGACGACGAGTCGGCGCACTCCGCGCAGTCGATGGAGTGGAAGATCAAGCGGCACTCCAACGACGAGCTGCGCCAGCGTTTCGTGGACATCTGCGTCCCCCAGGCCGAATCACTCGGCCTCACCCTCCCCGACCCCGAGCTCAGGTGGAACGAGGAGCGGGGGCACTACGACTTCGGCCCCATCGACTGGACGGAGTTCCGGGAGGTCCTCAAGGGCAACGGCCCCTGCAACGAGCAGCGCATCACACAGCGCAGGCAGGCGCACGAGGAAGGCGCATGGGTACGGGACGCGGCCGCCGCCCACGCGGCCAAGCACCACGGTGTGACAGGAGCGACGCAAGCATGACGAACACCGACTGGCCCCTGTGGGAGGTCTTCGTACGCTCTCGCCGCGGCCTCTCGCACACCCACGCCGGCAGCCTGCACGCCCCGGACGCGGAACTCGCCCTGCGCAACGCGCGTGACCTGTACACCCGGCGCGGCGAAGGCGTCTCCATCTGGGTCGTCCCGTCGTCCGCCGTCACGGCGTCCTCACCCGACGAGAAGGACCCCTTCTTCGAGCCGTCCGCCGACAAGCCGTACCGGCACCCCACGTTCTACGAGATCCCGGAAGGGGTGAAGCACCTGTGACCGTCACCGTGCGCACCGCGGCCGCCCTGGACCTCGGCGACGACGCCCTGGTGCTCTCGCACCGCCTGGGGGAGTGGGCCGGTCATGCGCCGGTGCTCGAGGAGGAGGTCGCCCTCGCCAACATCGCCCTCGACCTGCTCGGCCAGGCCCGCGTGCTGCTGTCGATGGCGGGCGACGAGGACGAGCTTGCCTACCTCCGCGAGGAGCGTGCCTTCCGCAACCTCCAGCTGGTGGAGCAGCCCAACGGCGACTTCGCGCACACCATCGCCCGGCAGCTGTACTTCTCCACCTACCAGCGGCTCCTCTACACCCAGCTCGCCTGCGGCGCAGGCGAGTTCGCGGGCCTCGCGGCCAAGGCGGTCAAAGAGGTCGCCTACCACCAGGACCACGCCGAGCAGTGGACCCTGAGGCTCGGCGACGGTACGGACATCAGCCATGAGCGGATGCGGCGCGCGTGCGAGGCGCTGTGGCGGTTCACAGGGGAGATGTTCCAGCCGATCGAAGGTGTGGACGCCGACTGGGCGGCCATGCGGGAAGCCTGGCTGAGCTCGGTGGGCGACGTCCTGCGCCGGGCCACCCTGGAGATTCCCGAGGGACCGCAGTCCGGGGCGTGGACAGCGGGCGCGGGGCGGCAGGGCCTGCACACCGAGCCTTTCGGGCGGATGCTCGCCGAGATGCAGCATCTGCACCGCAGTCACCCGGGGGTGTCATGGTGACGGCCACGGCCCTCGAAGAGGAACTGCGCCGGCTCGCCGGCTCCGTCCCCGACCCGGAGCTGCCCGTACTCACCCTGGAGGAGCTCGGCGTCCTGCGCTCGGTCCACGCCCACGGCACGGACTCCGTGGAGGTCGAGCTGACCCCCACCTACACCGGATGCCCCGCGATCGAGGCGATGTCCCTGGACATAGAGCGGGTACTGCACGAGCACGGCGTACGCGACGTCGTCGTGCGTACAGTGCTCACCCCCGCCTGGTCGACGGACGACATCACCGAGGAAGGCCGCCGCAAACTGCGCGAGTTCGGGATAGCGCCCCCGCGCACCCGGCACCAGGAGGCGTCCGGCCCGGTCGCAGTGCAGCTGGGGCCCACGCGGACGGCCACCGACCCCGGTAAAGCGGACGCGATACACACGGTCACCGCCTCCCCCCTGCAGGACGAGCCCGTGCGCTGCCCGTCCTGCGGGTCCGCCGAGACCGAGCTGCTGAGCCGGTTCTCCTCCACCGCGTGCAAGGCCCTGCGCCGCTGCCTGGCCTGCCGCGAGCCGTTCGACCACTTCAAGGAGCTGTGATGGCCCGTTTCCACGCGCTCCCGGTGGCCGCGATCGACCGGCTCACCGACGACTCCGTGGCGCTGACCCTCACCGTGCCGTCCGCACTGCGTGAGGAGTTCCGGTACACACCCGGCCAGCACCTGGCCCTGCGCCGCACCGTCGACGGCACGGAGGTCCGGCGCACCTACTCGATCTGCTCCCCCGCCCCCGAACCGGACGCCGAGGGCCCCAGCACTCTGCGCGTCGGGGTACGGCTGGTCGACGGCGGAGCCTTCTCCACCTACGCGCTCAAGGAGATCACCGTCGGCGACGAGCTGGAGGTGATGACCCCGGCGGGCCGGTTCACACTGGAGCCCGCACCCGATATGTACGCCGCGGTGGTGGGCGGCAGCGGGATCACACCCGTGCTGTCGATCGTCGCGACGCTGCTTGCGCGAGAGCCCCAGGCGCGGTTCTGCCTCATACGCAGCGACCGGACGTCCGCCTCGACGATGTTCCTGGAGGAGGTCGCCGACATCAAGGACCGCTTTCCCGACCGGTTCCAGTTGGCCACCGTGCTCTCCCGGGAGGAGCAGCAGGCAGGACTGCCGTCCGGACGGCTCGATCAGAAGCGGCTGTCCGGGCTGCTGCCGGCGCTGCTCTCCGTGGACAAGGTCGCGGGGTGGTTCCTGTGCGGACCCTTGGGACTGGTGCAGTCGGCGGAGCGGGCGCTGCGCGGGCTCGGCGTCCCGCGGACGCGCATCCACGAGGAGATCTTCCATGTGGACGACGGAACCCCCGCCGGGCCGTCCGTACCGGCTCCCGCGCACAGCACGGTGACCGCGCGGCTCGACGGACGCGGCGGGACCTGGCCGGTCCAGGACGGCGAGTCGCTTCTGGAGACGGTGCTGCGCAACCGCCCCGACGCGCCCTACGCGTGCAAGGGCGGCGTGTGCGGGACCTGCCGGGCCTTCCTGGTCTCGGGGAAGGTGCGCATGGACCGCAACTTCGCGCTGGAGCCGGAGGAGACGGACGCGGGATACGTGCTGGCCTGCCAGTCGCATCCGGTCACGGAAGCAGTGGAGCTCGACTTCGACCGGTGAGCGGCGCCGACTCCGGCTCCCGCGTCGAGGGCGGCGCCGGAGTCGGTGGGGACGGCCGGCGGCCACAGACGGCCGGACAGAACGACAACTGACGGTCATCCTGTCCGGGCTCTCGCCGACCGGCCGTTCCCTTCTTCTAGAACCTGTTCTATCTTGACGCTCCGTCAGATCAGCGGATCCGCCAGGAGGACAGGCCGTGGACTTCACCTTCAGCGAGGAGCAGCAGGCGGCACTCGAGGCGGCGCAAGCCGTGTTCGCCGCAGTCGCGCCGGACGCGGTGCCCACCCCCGCGCTCAGCCCCGGCGCCGTGGCCGACGACTTCGACCGGGCACTATGGGCGCGGCTCGCAACCGCGGACCTGCTGAGCCTGCTGCTGGACGAACAGTACGGCGGGGCCGGCCTCGACCCGATCGCGCTCTGCCTGGTGCTCCGGGAATCGGCCAAGGTACTGGCACGCGTACCGCTGCTGGAAAACACAGCCGCGACCACGGTCATCCAGGCCCACGGCAGCCCCGGACTCAAAGAAGAGCTGCTCGCACGGGCAGGTCGCGGAGAACAGGTACTCACCGTCGCCGCACACGGCCGCACCGGCCACGACCCGGCCGAACTCTCGGTGATCGCACGGCGGGACACAGACGGCACCTGGACGCTGGACGGCGTACAGACGGCGGTGCCCTGGGCGTACAACGCCGACAGCATCCTCGTACCCGCGCACACCGACGACTCGGGCCTCGCCGTCCTCGCCCTCGTACCCGGGGTGCACGAGGGCGTCGTCCTTGCCGAACAGTTCTCCACCAGCGGAGAACGGCTCGCCGAACTGCGGCTCGAGTCGGCGCGGATCACGGGGCGCTACGTACTCGACGCCGAGGGAGCCTGGGACCAGCTGCGCCTGCTGCTCACCACCGGCACCTGCGCACTCGCACTCGGCCTCGGCGAACGCGTACTGGAGATGACGAGCGAGTACACCGGCAAGCGGGAGCAGTTCGGCCATCCCATCGCCACGTTCCAGGCGGTCGCCGTCCAGGCAGCCGACCGGTACATCGATCTGCGGGCCATGGAGGCCACGCTCTGGCAGGCAGCCTGGCGCATCGGCTCCGGAGCGGCCGGCGCACTACCGGCAGCCGGGGATGTGGCGGTAGCGAAGATCTGGGCCTCGGAAGGCGTACGCCGGGTGGTGCAGACGGCGCAGCATCTGCACGGAGGCTTCGGCGCCGACGTCGACTACCCGCTGCACCGCTACCACGCCTGGGCCAAGCACCTCGAACTCTCGCTCGGCCCCGCCGCAGCCCACGAAGAGACACTGGGCGACCTGCTGGCGGCACACCGACTGGGATGAGCACACGGCCCGCTCCCGGGCGGGCCCCGCGTCCCGTACTAGAGCACGAAGCCCGACTCGCCCTTGGCGTCCACGACAGGACGGCCGGCGGCGGCCCAGACCTGCATACCGCCCTCGACGTTCACGGCGTCGACGCCCTGCTGGACCAGGTACATCGCGACCTGGGCCGAACGCCCACCGGAGCGGCAGATCACATGGATCCGGCCGTCCTGCGGCGCCGCCTCCGTGAACTCGCCGTAGCGCGCGACGAACTCACTGATGGGAATGTGCAACGCCCCAGCGGCATGACCCGCCTGCCACTCGTCGTCCTCGCGGACGTCCAGCAGGAAGTCGCCGTCCTTGAGGTCCGTGACCCCGACCGTGGGCACACCAGCTCCGAAATGCATACTCCGACGCTACCCGACCGAACCACGGACCTGGGCCCCCGCCCCTGAGGGCTGCCGTGCGCGGGTGGCCGAACGACAGGGGACCGAACAGTACGCCGTCCTCCTGAGCTGCGCCGCGCAAACGGCGAGCACGGACTCAGCCGCGCAGTGCCACCAGCTCGGCTTCCTTCTCCGCCACCTGGGCCAGCAGCTGCTCCGCGATGTCCTCGAGAAGACCGTCCGGGTCGTCGGGAGCCAGCCGGAGCATCGAGCCGATCGCGCTCTCCTCCAGCTCCTGGGCCACCAGCGTGAGCATGTCCTTGCGCTGGGCAAGCCACTCGAGGCGGGCGTAGAGCTCCTCGCTGCGGCTCGGCCTGCGCTCCTTCGGGACCGGCCCAGCGGCCCACTCCGCGGACAGCTCCCGCAGCAGGGCCTCGTCGCCACGGGCGTAGGCGACATTGACCCGGGCGATGAACTCGTCGCGCCGCGTGCGCTCCTCCTCGTCCTGAGCGAGGTCGGGGTGGGCCTTGCGGGCGAGCTCCCGGTACAGCTTGCGGGCCTCCTCGCTGGGGCGGACACGCTGCGGAGGCCGCACAGGACGGTCCGTGAGCATGGCCTGGGCCTCCGGGAACAGTCCGTCGGAGTCCATCCAGCCGTGGAACAGCTCCTCGACGCCCGGCATCGGCATGACCCGGGCGCGTGCTTCGTCAGCGAGGCGTATGTCCTCGGCGGCGCCGGTCCGGGCGGCCCGCGCCTCGGCGATATCCGCCTCCAGTTCGTCGAGGCGGGCGTACATCGGGCCCAGCTTCTGGTGGTGCAGCCGGGAGAAGTTCTCGACCTCGACGCGGAAGGTCTCCACGGCGATCTCGTACTCGATCAACGCCTGCTCAGCGGCCCGCACGGCCCGCTCCAGCCGATCCTCGGGCCGCGCCCCGCCGGCCGGGCCGTCCGGGCCCCCGCCGGTCCCCGGACCGTCTGCCCCGGAGCCCGCGCCTTCGTCGGACCCGGCACCGTCCGCGCCTTCGCCGGACCCGGCACCGTCCACTCCCATGGCCGCACCTTCGCCGGACCCGAGGCCTTCGGCAACCGGCTCCTCGGCGGCGGACAGGGACTCGCTCTGCTCGGCTTCGGGCGTCGTCACCGGACCAGCCTAAGACACGTACGCGGCACCGTTCTTCCGGTCGGGCGTGGGGACCGGTGGGGGACGGGGGTAGGTGCGGGGGCGGACTCGGGGCAAGTCGGGAGATCGGGGGCTCCCCCCTCCCCTCCCCCCACCCCCCTCAGACCCCCATCTCCCCGGCAATCCGCCCCCCACGCACCGCAGCCACCAGTTCCGCGTGATCCGCCTCCGTACGGTCCGCGTAGGACACGGCGAACGTGGCTATCGCCTCGTCCAGCTCGTCGTTCTTTCCGCAGTAGCCCGAGATCAGGCGCGGGTCGGCGCTGTGCGCGTGGGCACGGGCCAGCAGCGCTCCGGTCATGCGGGCGTAGTCGTCTATCTGGTCGGGGGCCAGGGCGGCGGGGTCGACGCTGCCTTTGCGGTTGCGGAACTGCCGTACCTGGTAGGGACGTCCGTCGACCGACGTCCAGCCCAGCAGGATGTCGCTGACCACCTGCATGCGCTTCTGGCCGAGGACGACCCGGCGGCCCTCGTGCGGCACCGGGTGGCCGGCCGTGGCCAGGTGGGGGAGCAGAGCGGACGGACGCGCCTCCTTGACCTGCAGGATCAGCGGCTCGCCGCGGTGGTCGAGCAGCAGCACCACATAGGAGCGCGTGCCCACGCTGCCCGTGCCGACCACGCGGAACGCCACATCGTGCACCGCGTACCGGGCCAGCAGCGGAAGGCGGTCCTCGGACAGCGTGGTCAGATACTGCTCCAGCGACGCCGCGACCGCCGCCGCCTCGCCGTCCGGTATGCGGCGCAGCACTGGCGGTGCGTCCACGAAGTGGCGGCCGCCGCCCTCGACCGGTTGCGTGGACTTCGCCGCGAAGCGTCCGCTCGTGTTGTTCCGTGCCTTCTCCGAGACCCGCTCCAGCGTGCCGAGCAGGTCGTGGGCGTCCGTGTGGGAGACGAGCTCCTCGTCGGCGATCGCGTTCCAGGCGTCCAGGACCGGGAGCCTGGCCAGCAGGCGCATGGTGCGCCGGTACGCGCCCACGGTGTCGCGCGCCGCCTGCCGGCATGTGTCCTCGTCGGCTGCCGCCTCACGGCCGGCGAGGACCAGCGATGTGGCGAGGCGCTTGAGGTCCCACTCCCAGGGGCCGTGCACCGTCTCGTCGAAGTCGTTCAGGTCGATGACCAGGCCGCCGCGTGCGTCCCCGTACAGGCCGAAGTTGGCCGCGTGGGCGTCGCCGCAGATCTGGGCGTTGATGCCGGTGCTCGGCGTGCGTGCGAGGTCGTGGGCCATGAGGCCTGCCGAGCCGCGCAGGAACGCGAAGGGGGAGGCCGCCATCCTGCCGACGCGTATCGGCGTGAGTTCGGGGATCCGGCCGCGGTTGGACTCCTCGACCGCGGTGACCGCGTCCGGGCGGTCGCCGTCCACCGGCAGCTCGGCGTGCGACCGTCGCCGCACCCGGGCGCGCAGGGCCTTGCCCTCTTCCTTGGGGGAGTCTGCGACCGGCCACCGCGCGAAGCCCCGCATCGAAGGGATCCTGGGCGCCTGCCGCGGCACTGCCGTTTCGATCCTTGCACCGACCTCGGTCATGACGACCGCCTCCCCCGCTGTCCACGCAGCCGTACGAACATCAACTGCGGATGACCGTACAGCGGGGCGTCTAGAGGCGTCAGACCCTGTGGATAAGTCCGCGAGGGTGGAAAACGGGGTGGGAACAGCGACCGAGGCGGTGGTGGAGGCGCCCCTCGAGCGCCGCGTTGCCCGAGGACACGAGCCCAAAGGACTCTCAGACGCTCCGACCGCACGCGGGGCCCGGCTGATCATGACCTTGTGGGCCGGCCGATCGGGGAGTCCGGGACCGGTGAGACGCTGCGGGACCTGCCGCGCATCAGCGAAGCGGTGCGGCAGGTGCTGCGCACGGGCGACGCGGTGGCGTCCGAGGCGCACGCGGGTCAGCGACGCCAGCAGCACCGCCCCGCACCTGCGGCGCGCCTGGTTGTCCGACGAAGGGGGCCGGGGTCTGCTCATCGTCGCCCGGCTCTCCCAGCGCTGGGGCAGCCGCCACACCCGCAGCGGCACCACTCGACCGCGATCTGTCGCGCCCCGAACCGCCGTCCCGTCGTGCTCACGCTCCGTCATGGGCCTCGGTGGCAGACCCGTTGGGGCCGCCCTATGGTGAGAGAACGTTTCCCGTCACCGCCGCACCGCCCGGCACACCGTGAGCAGCCGGACCGGTACGCAGCCCCCGGGGCGTGGCGGCGGCTCAAAGGGCGTGGACGCCCGCCTTCCCTCGTGCCCCGGGAAAGGGGTGTGGCTCGTGGCCGAACGCTCCGAGGAGCCGGTCCCCCAGTCGGTGCTCTCCCCGTTGACGGCTGCCGCCATCTTCCTCGTGATGACCGTCGATCGCGGCGGTGAGCCGGTCGTCCGCTCTCTGCTGTCCGACATGAACGGCCTGCAGCGCGCCGTCGGCTTCCGTGCCACGGCCGAGGGGAGGCTGAGTTGTGTCACGGGTATCGGATCCGATGCGTGGGACCGTCTGTTCTCCGGTCCGCGCCCGGCGGAGCTGCACCCCTTCCGCGAACTGGCCGGACCTCTGCACCACGCCGTGTCCACGCCCGGTGACCTGCTCTTCCACATCCGGGCCGCACGACTGGACCTGTGCTTCGCGCTGGCCGCGGAGATCATGGAGCGTCTCCGTGGCGCCGTGACGATGCGCGACGAGGTGCATGGTTTCAAGTACTTCGACGTACGGGACCTGCTCGGCTTCGTCGACGGGACGGAGAACCCGGTGGGGCCGGCGGCGAGCGCGGCCGTCCTGGTCGGCGACGAGGATCCCCCCTTCACGGGCGGAAGCTACGTGATCGTGCAGAAGTACATCCACGATCTCCGGGCGTGGAACGCCCTCCCGGTGGAGGCGCAGGAGATGGTGATCGGACGCCGGAAGCTGTCCGACATCGAACTGGACGACGAGATCAAACCGGCCGACTCGCATGTCGCGCTCACCACGCTCGAGGACCCGGACGGTACGAAACACGAGATCCTGCGGGACAACATGCCCTTCGGCGCCGTCGGCAAGGGCGAGTTCGGCACCTACTTCATCGGGTATGCCCGCACCCCAGCGGTGACGGAGACCATGCTGGAGCGCATGTTCCTCGGCGCGCCGCCCGCGTCCCACGACCGGATCCTGGACTTCTCCACCCCGGTCACCGGATCGCTGTTCCACGTGCCCACCAGCGATTTCCTCGACGACCTTCCCGACCCACCCGATGCGAGCGCGTCCGCAGCCGGAACCGAGACCGAACTCGAAGCCCCTCCCGCGGCCGACGCCGATGGCGATGGCACCCGTACTACGACCGGCGCGATGCCCCTCGCGCACCTGGCGGCTCCGGACGATTCCCTCGGGATCGGTGACCTGAAGGGCAGTTGACGCCGATGAACAACCTTCACCGCGAACTGGCGCCCCTCTCCGCCGTCGCTTGGGCGGACCTGGAGGAGGAGGCGCGGCGTACGTTCAGGCGCCATGTGGCGGCCCGCCGGATCGTCGACGTGCCCGAGCCCGAAGGCCTGGAGCTGTCCGGCGTGGGCACCGGTCATCTGCAGACCGTCGATGCCCCCGCCGAGGGGGTCCTGGCCCGTACCCGCCTGTACCAGCCCGTCGTGGAACTCTGTGTTCCGTTCACCGTCGACCGGCAGCAGGTCGACGACGTCGCACGCGGAGCCAAGGACGCCGACTGGCAACCGGTGAAGGACGCCGCCCGGCGGATCGCGTACGCCGAGGACCGGGCCGTGTTCGAGGGCTATGCCTCCGCCGGCATCGCCGGTCTGCGTGCGAGCTCGTCGAACCCGGTCCTGACCCTGCCCGCTGAGGTGCGCGCCTACCCCGACGCCGTCAGCCAGGCCATCAGCGCGCTGCGGCTGGCGGGCGTGGGCGGCGCTTACACCCTGGCGCTGAGCGCCGAGGCGTACACCGCCGTCAGTGAGACCTCCGACTACGGCTACCCGGTCATCAACCACATCGCCAGGCTCCTGGACGGCGACATCGTGTGGGCGCCCGCCATCGACGGGGCCTTTCTCGTGTCCACCCGGGGCGGCGACTTCGAACTGCGCATCGGCCAGGACCTGTCGATCGGGTACCTGTCGCACGACGACAGCACCGTGCAGTTGTACTTCCAGGAGACGCTCACCTTCCTGGCCTACACGAGCGAGGCGGTCGTGGCCCTTGAGCCGCCGTCACCGCCGCCGGGCCACCCGGAAGGAGAGGTGGCGCGGTGAAGGTCGGAGTCATCGGCGTGGGCGCGGTCGGATCCGCCACCGTGCTGTCGCTGGTCGAACGCGGCGGCACCTGCCGGGAGATCGTGGTGATCGACCGGGACAGCGCGCGGGCGGCCGGAGTCGCTCGTCGTAGCCTCCGCAGCGCACATCGACCGTGGGGGACAGCGGTGCGGCGTACCGCATGTCGGCGGGCCACGGCACGCCACCTCGCGTTTCAGGCCCCGCGACGGGCCCGGACCAGGGGCCCGCGGGCGATGAGGGCCGCTGCGGTGACGAGTACGAAGGGGAGGACGCCGGCCCATTCCGGTGCGGTCCGCCGCAGCGCCATGGTGGCCGCCGCGCCCACGATCAGACCCAAGAGCCGGAGGGGGACCCACCGGTTGGGGGGCGTCGAGGCGCTGCCGACGCCGCGCACGATGTAGGTGGCGAGCGTGCCGGTCAGATAGGTGGTCGGAGCGGCCGCCCGCCCGGCCGCCACCATGGCCGCGGCCTGTACGCCCATCGTCAGGGCGGCGCCGCACTGCAGCACGTGCCGCACCATGATGCTCGGCGCGCCACCGACCGTGGCCCAGACCCCCGCCCCGACAGCGAGCAGAACCGCCTCACCGACCAGGCAGACCATCACGCGCGGCGGCCAGTGGGTGGCGATACCCGTGGCGCCCCGGGTGACCCAGGCGGCCAGCACGGCGCCCACGCCGAAGCCCACCAAGGCCAGCAGTGCCGCATTCACACCTGCGCTGCGCGACTCACCGATCGCCATCCCGAGCAGCGCCAGGTTGCTCGTCATGACACCGGCGAAGACCCGGTCCAGGGCGGTGAACGAGATGGCCTCCACCGCGCCGGAAGCGGTAACGAGCAGCACCACGGCGATCCGCAGCACCCGGTCCGGCTCGCCCCCCGCCTCCACATG
This sequence comes from Streptomyces sp. NPDC046900, assembly GCF_040644975.1. Taxonomy (NCBI): domain Bacteria; kingdom Bacillati; phylum Actinomycetota; class Actinomycetes; order Kitasatosporales; family Streptomycetaceae; genus Streptomyces; species Streptomyces sp. NPDC046900. The sequence continues at coordinate 38,730 of NZ_JBEYXD010000049.1, forward strand.
GGCGCCCATGCCAGCTCCTCCCGACAGCAGTCACCCACAGTAATATGACGATCTACTACCAGTGACGAACCGCGCCGGACAACCCACGGGCTGGACACCGCCCCTGCACGGTGGCCTGGGGGCCGGCCTCGTCGAGGTGGCGGCCCCCGCAGCCCCCGCCGGGCGGCCAAGACGGCCTCGCCGTGAGAGGAGGCAGATACCTGGGTCAGCTCACTCTCCGCCACGTGAGTTCGGCTGTGCGGTCCGCGCCCCACAGACGCGTGGGGGTGGCAAGGCGCAGCTTCAGGAACTCGCCTTCGAAGCCGACTCTTCTGATCTGGGGCCGCCCGACCCAGTTCGGGAAGAGGCCGGTGGTGACCTGGTGCTCGACGGTCGTCGGATCGACGACGGTGTAGGGGCCACCGTAGGCGACGTAGGTCATCGCTGCCTGGGCCAGTTCATCCGCTGTGGCTTCCTCGAGACGATCGGATCCCAGGCCCGGGCGATCACTGCGGCACAGCTGGGCGGACATGTAACCCTCGGGTGTGTAGACGATCAGCCCGTGCGGCTGGGGGCCGAGGGGGTCGATGACCTGGCCGTCCGCGTCTGTCGCGGTGTACGACACGAGTTCCCACGCGCCCAGCAGTTTCTTGCGTACGTCTTCGCAGGCCTCGTGTTCGCGGCTTGCCGCCGCTTGGTCGTTGGTTGTCATTGATGTGCGGCTTTCATCCATGGGTTCGTCATTCAGCTCCTTTGCGCGCGGCTGTCCGTAGCGAGGTGCGCGCCGGAGTCAGGGGGAAGAACAGGGGCCCCCGTGAGGCGAAGGGGCCCTGTGAGGCGGAGACGACGGGCGTCAGTCGCGGGTGAGTTCGCCGTCGACGAGGCGCCACAGGTGCAGTGGGTTGGCCTCGCGCAGCGGCTCGGGCAGCAACTCGTCGGGGAAGTTCTGGTAGGTGACCGGACGCAGGAATCGCTCGATCGCGCTCATCCCGACGGAGGTGAAGCGACTGTCGGAGGTGGCCGGGAACGGGCCTGTGTGGACAGAGGCATAGGTCGCCTCCTGCGGGATGGAGAAGGCGTTGAACACGATGCGGCCGGTGCGGCGTTCCAGGATCGGCAGGAGCTGTACGGCGACGGCATGGTCGCTCACTTCGGCGTGGACGGTGGCCGACAGCTGACCCCGGAAGACGCGGGCGGCTTCCTGCAGTTGCTCCAGGCCGGTCAGCCGGACCAGCAGGACGGAGGGGCCGAAGACCTCCTCGCGGAGGGCCGGTTGGGACAGCAGCTGTTCACCGGTGACCTCGTAGAGCAGGGACTGGCCGTCCCCTGCGTGGTTCGGAGCCTGTCCCGCGCCGATCCGGACGGCGCCGCTGTCCTGCATCCGCCGTACGTTGCCCGTGTAGGCGTCGTGGATGCCGGGCGTGAGCATGGTCCGCGCGGCGGCCTTCTCCACCTCGGCCCTCGCCGCGTCCCGCAGTTCCGCGAAGCCCGGCCCGTCGACGGCGAGGAGGACGGCCGGCTTCAGGCAGGCCTGCCCGACGTTGTACTGCGCGCGCTGGGCAAGGCCGGCGCCGATCTCCGCGCCGCGGGCCGCGAGAGCGGCGGGCAGGACGAAGGTCGGGTTGACGCTGGTCATCTCGGTGAACACGGGGATGGGGTCGGGACGCTGCTGGGCCCGGCGGTACAGGGCCATGCCGCCGCCCTCGGACCCGGTGAAGGTGACCGCCCGGACCAGCGGGTGGTCCACCAGCGCCTCGCCGATCTCGTTGCCGGCGCCCCGGATCAGCGAGAAGACGCCTTCGTGCAGTCCCGCCTCGGCGACGGCCTGCTGGATGGCGCGGCCCTGGATCTCGGAGGAACCGGGGTGGGCGTTGTGCGCCTTGAGGACGACGGGGCAGCCGGCGGCCAGGGCCGAGGCGGTGTCGCCGCCCGCGACCGAGTACGAGATCGGGAAGTTGCTCGCGCCGAAGATCACGACGGGGCCGAGGGCCACCTTCTGCAGCCGGTGGTCCATGCGCGGTGCGGGCTGCCGACTCGGCTGGGCAGGGTCGACGGCCGCCTGGAGGAACCGGCCCTGACGCACAACGGTGGCGAACTTGCGGAAGTTCGCCGCGGTCCTCAGGGTCTCCCCCTCGAACTGGGCGGCGGGCAGTCCGGTCTCCAGCGAGGTACGTGCGGCGAGTTCGTCCTTGACCGCCTCGAGCTTGTCCGCGACGAGGTCGAGGAACGCGGCCCGCTCGGCCGGACCGGTGTGGCTGTAGCTGTCGAAGGCCTCGTCGGCCAGGCGCAGGGCCCGGTCGACCTCGGCCACGCCGCCGAAGGTGAACTCCGGCTCCAAGTACTCCCCGGTGGCGGGGTTGAACGCCTTCATCGTGCCCGCGGTGGCGGGCACCTGGGCTGCTCCGATCAGCAGGTCTCCGGTCAGTGTCATGCCCGAGCCTCCTCGAACGCGGTGGTGAGCTCGTCAGTGGTGACGATGGCGTGGGCGTAGGTGGGGCCGTTCAGTTCGTGAGCGGCGTGCATCATCTCGGGGCGGAGGGCCGCGGTGGCGTCACGGACCAGCGTCACGTGGTAGCCGAGTTCCATGGCGAAACGCGCGGTGGCCTCGATGCAGGTGTTGGCCAGCAGGCCCACGATCGCCACGTGGGTGATGCCGTGCTGCTTGAGCTGCATGTCCAGGTCGGTGTTGGCGAACCCGCTCGATCCCCAGTGCTCCTGGGCGACGACCTCGCCCGGCTGCGGCTCGAAGTCGGGGTGGAACTCCCCGCCCCAGGAGCCCCTGGCGAAGTGGTGCATCTGCTGGATCTTGCGCTGTGAGGGGTTCGGGTGGTTCCAGGAGTCGTAGTCCCCCGGCTCCCAGCGGCGGTGCGGGACGAACACCACGCGCACACCGGCTTCCCGGGCCGAGGCGATCACGGAGCGCAGATGGTCCAGCAGACCGACCTCCCTGGCCACCGGCTCCAGATGCGGCCAGACCTTGCCGCCCTCGGAGATGAAGTCATTGAAGGGGTCGACCAGCAGAACCGCCGTCCGGCGGGGGTCGTAGGTCTCGGACATGGTTCCTCCCAAAACTGGATGATGAAGGACATCTAGATTCAGGATTACCACCATCATCCTGAGAGTCAAACGACGCCTCGGACTCGAGGCAGGGGGGCAGGGGGGCGGATCACTTCCCGCAGCAGAGGCCGCCCGGGCGGACCGGGCGCGGAGCAGCACGAATCACATCTGTATGATGAACGTCATCCAGATTGCCGGGTCGAGAGACAGATACCGGGAGGTCATGACATGGGCCACTCGCAGGCAGCCAGAGCCGCGTCGCGTGAGCGCGTCCTGCAGGTCACCGCCCGACGCATCCGTGAGGAGGGCCTCACACGCCCGGGCGTCGCGGACCTGATGAAGGAGGCGGGCCTGACCCACGGCGGGTTCTACAAGCACTTCACCTCGCGTGACGACCTGATCACGCAGGCTGCGGCCCTGGCCCTGGAGGAGGGCTCGGCGAAGATGGAGCGGGCCGCGCGGACGAACGAGCAGGCACCGCGGACCGGCCTCATCGACTCCTACCTCGCCAAGCAGCACCGCGACGCGCCCGGCACCGGATGCGCCCTGGTCACGCTCGGCGCCGCCGCCGGGCGCGGTGACCAAGGCCTCAAAGAGGCCTACGAAAGGCAGGTCCGCACGTACCTGGACCTCATCGCCGGCCTTGACGACGGTTCCGAAGGGGCGCGGGCCGAGGCGATGCTCACCCTCAGCGCCCTGGTCGGCGCCATGCTCATGGCCAGGGCGGTAGCCGACCCGGCCTTGTCCGACCAGCTTCTGACCACGGTCGCCGACCGGCTCAAGCAACGGCAGTCACATGACTCGGCGCCCGCCGCCTGACGCGCAGCCCCGGGTCACGCGGGCTGTCAGACCGCACCGCCCGCACCGTGAACCGCCTCCGGCGTGCGGTGCTCGACGGCACCCCGCGGCCGACGCCCGGCTCCGGTTGCGGCTCCAGCTCCGGCTCCGGCTCCGGCAAGAACTGCCAACAGCCCGGCTCCGGCGAGAGCCGCTATTCGGACCCGGCAGGGTGTTTGCCGGCGTAGGGCCGAAGGCGGTCGATCTCGGTTCTTTCCGCGTACTTCTCGCACTCCGACAGGAGGTGACGGACGTACGGCTGACGCCCATGCTCCTCGAAGGCGTCGTGGTCGGCGTAGAGCTCGAAGAAGACGCGCTGGTTCGCCGCCCCCTCGACTTCGTTGCACACGTACACCAGCGTGCCGGGCTCGTGCGCACGGATCGCCGCAGCGGTCTCCCGGACCAGGTTGTCAAACGCTTCTCCTGCACCCTCGCGCAGCGTGAAGCGGACACAAAGCGCCACCGGGCTCATTCCTGCCTCCTTCCCGTCCCCCCAGTCTCACCACGCATCACCCGTCCCGCTCGCGGACGGCTCGTCACACCGTCCCTCAGCCGGGCATCAGCGACGGCCGGAGCACAGGAAAGAAGAAGAACAAGTCGCGGCCGTTCAGAACTGCCCCGCCCGCCCTGAGCCGGCCCGTGAGACGGACGCCCGCCAGTTGCCCGATGCGACTGACGTACCGGCATCACCACATCGTTCAAGGATCAGGAGCGCTCGTGGACATCAGTCAGCACCAACCGGGTGACGTTCGTTCGGTGCGGAGGGCCGGGGAACCGCCGTCGGCAATTGGACTTCTACCGCCGCTGTCCGTCCTCGACCTGGCGTTGACAGAAGAGGGCGCCGGAGCCCGCGACGCCATGGCCGCGGTGGTCTCGACCGCGCGACGGGCCAGTGAGCTCGGCTTTCGCAGGGTCTGGGTGGCCGAGCACCACAGGTATCGGTCTGTCGGCAGCGTCGCGCCCGCTGTGCTGTCGTCCCATCTCGCGGCCTCGACCTCCGGGGTCAGGGTCGGCTCGGGTGGGGTCCTGCTGACGAACCACGCTCCGCTCGCCGTCGCCGAGCAGTTCACCACGCTGGCAGCGCTCCACCACGGTCGCATCGACCTGGGCATCGGCCGCGGTCCGGGCACGAACGACCTCGACACCATCCGTGCGCTGCGTCGCGGAGCCGATCGGGCGACCGACGACGAGTACCGTGCCGGCCTCGTCGAACTGCTGGAGTATCTGGCCGATGCGGTTGCCTGGCGAGTGCTGCCGGGGGCCGACGCACTTCCCGAGCCGTGGCTCCTGTCATCGAGCGTCGGCGGTTCCGAGCTCGCCGCCGAGCTCGGATTGCCGCTCGCCTTCGCACATCACATTCGACCGGACAACACGCTTGAGGCGCTGGGGCGTTACCGGGAACAGTTCCGGGCCTCGCGGTGGTGCGAGCGCCCTCGGGTGCTGGTGAGTGTGGAGACCCTCTGCGCGCCGACCCATGCCGAGGCCGACCGTCTCGGTCGCCCGGCGATGCTCGCCATGGCTGCGGCCGTGGAGGGCCGTGCCGAGGCGCCGCTGCTGTCCCCGGCGAAGGCCGCGACAGAGACGCTGAACCCGGCGCTGGAGGAGCGGCTCGGACGGATGCGTGCTGCTCAGGCGTACGGGACCCCTGAAGAGGTGCGTCGACGGCTGTCGGCCGTGGCGTCACAAACCGGGGCAGACGAACTGATGCTGTCGCCCCCCGTCTACGACCTGAACGAGCGGATGCGTTCGCTTTCCTTGGTTGCTGCCGCCAAGCCCTGAAGCCGTCATGGGGTGGCAGCGCTGGTCAACGAGCAGGGCCCCGCCGTGCGATGTCTCAGATCTTCGACCAGAAGAACGAAAAACGGGCCCCGCCGTGACTTCCGCCACTGGCTGAGACCCGTTTTATCGGTACCTCGTGGTGGGGCACCCGACGAAATGCGCTGATCAGGGGCCGCGCCACCCTCATCAAAGATCGTTTCCCACAGTCCAGATCGGAGCGTGCCCCGATACCTGCGCGTCCACGCCGCCATGGGAGCGGTCTACGGTCGGCGGCTATCGCAGCGGACCGCGTGCCTCACTGCCTGACGGTGAAGTACTGCCATGCACCCCAAGTGTTGAGGTTGCCGGTGTCCTTGCTGCTGTGGACATACTCGGCCCGCATACGGAACTTGCTGTTGACCGCCTTGGTGAGGCTCAGCGTCGCGTAGCCGGTGCTCGAGGTGCTGAGCTTGCGGCAGGAGGAGGTGCTCTGTGTGTGCCAGGCACCGCCGTAGTACCGCTGGATCTGGAATTGCACGCACTGGCCGGCCTTGTTGGGCGTGACCGTGGCGTTCAGCTTGGCCTCGGCGGTGTGGTGGTAGACCCGGTAGAGAAGGCCGGCGTAGTGGGTGCTCCCGTAGTAGCCGCTGAGCGACTCGGACACCTTGGCGTAGGCCGACGCGGTCGTGGCGGCCGTGGCCGGGGCGAAACGGTAGTCACCGGCGAAAGCCGCGGTGAAGGTGGTCCTGCGGGTGAGTTTGTAGGTCGTGACCAGGTCGCCGTGGCTGTTCACCGTGCCGTTCTCGACCAGCGCCTTCTTGCCGCCGTAAGGCTGTGCGTAGATGGCGAGGGTACGGCCGTTATAGGTCGTGCCGAGGTGGGCGGTGACCTTTGCGGTCGCGCCGTAGGCGTACGACGGAGCGTCGGTCTTGATGGACACCGCAGTGGCACTGCGGGAGACCTGGACGGTCGCGGACGCGCTGACGGCCTGATGGGTGGAGTCACCCGCGTAGGTCACGGTGTAGGTGTTGGCTCCACCGACCTGCGGGACATCGGCAATGTGGAACGTGCCGTCGGCGGACAACGGCGCATCGGGCAGCGCCACACCGGCGGGATGGGCCAGGTCGCTCTTGACCACGTGAACGGCCTCACCGGATGAGTACGGAGCCGCCGACAGCTGCCCGGAGACGGTCAGTTGGGCCGTCCGGCCGGATGTCACCGGGGCGGTGAGGTCAAGGGTGGGCTGACTCGGGGGCGGGAGCTGCCACGGAGCCGAGAACGTGTACGCAGCTGGCTGCTGCGTCCGGTTCCCGGCCACATCGACCCCGACGACGTAAAGGGTGTGCGTTCCCCAGGACAGGGCGGTCGTCAGACTGCCGTTGCCCTCCGCGTCGGCGGGAACCCGGGCGGCACCGATGCCCGGTTCCTGGTCCAGGGCGTACTCGAAGTGGTCCAAGCCGCTGGCCTGGCAGTCCGGGGCGCCCGCCTCGGCGCACCCGCTGGGCAGGGGATCGCTGGTGGAGCTGAAGCTGAACGTGGTGGGCTGCCCGGCAGCCTTCGTGGGCGTTCCCGGGCTGCCCACCGGAGGGAAGTCCGGGTTGGTGACGACCGGAGTGAGGGGCGCGCTCCCGTCCACCCTGAAGTAGCAGGGCTCGGTCGGGTTCGAGTACGCCGTCCCGTCGTACGTCGACGCGTGCCAGCCGTAAGTGTGCCCGTCCGCCAGGGGCAGCGGGACGTACACGGACTGGACGGGCCCGGGCAGCCCGGAGACGGACCCGTCGGCCGCCTGCGAACCGTCCACGTCCCACATGTGGACGACCCCCTGGTACGTCACCCCGTTGACCGTGGGCCGCGGTACGCCGATGGAGACGGTCATCCCCGTGGGAGGCGGACTGGACACGGTCCGCCAGGTCGGGCTGCTGTCGCTGCCGCAGTCCGCTCCGGCCGGCAAGGTAGGCGCCGGCAGTGCCGGGTCGATCGGGGTCTCGTCGGCGGCCGCTGCCGCCGGAAACGCTGCCACGATCGCGCCGGCCAGCAGCAGCGCGAGCCTGCCGCGCTGGTGCGCGGTTCGATTCACAGGTGTCTTCCTTCTGGGCCCTGCCCGTACGTCAGTGTCGAATGCCTGCGCTCTCGCGGGGGCAGCGCCCGGGGGCCAGGTTGCGCACACGGCGATTGCCAGGGCAGCATGCGTCTCCCCACGCACGCGGCCTTTCCCCCGCTGCTGCGATACGGGACCGCAGAGCACCCGGACGCTAACACCGCCTCGGAGGACCCCACCGTCCCTTGATCAACTGTTTACTGCGGGCGGCAGCCGGCTTGCCACACGCCTCTCGGGCTCCGCTCCCGATGCCCAGGCCGGCCCGGCGGGCGGTCTCCTGCCGGTGCGTGCCGCAGTCAGCCGGTCAGGGCAGCCCTTCCTCTACCAGGCGAGCAAGATGCGGCAGCCCCGAAGAACCAATTCGACGAACTTCCCAGCGTTCCATGGGGGGTTCGTTCCAACGCACTCGTCAACCTTCGTCGTCCGGTGATGCGTGGACGCGGAGTTGGGCCTGCACTTTCCACCGGGTGTCACAGACGAAGGCGACGCGGAAGGCATGGCAGCGTTCATCTGCCGGGTTCCACGCGATGCCTTTGCCGTGTGGGCGGACAAGAGGTCGCACTCCGAGGACCGCGGAAGTTGGCTCACAGACAAGCTCCCATGCCTGGTCGCCCCCGAGGCTTGTCAATCGCGGTAGGAGCACGTCGGACTCGCTGCCGTCGTGGGCGTGGAAGCAACTGACCACGCCGTCGAGCAGAGCCTTGACGGTGCCTGCCGCGCGCCGGCCGGGAAGGTCAGGTCCCGCCACCGACAAGTCCAGCACGAATGAGTCTGCTACTCGGTCTGCCCCGGACCTTCCGGTTCGTATCGTGGTGCGCGGGCGCAGTCGCATCCACCATTCCCCTGGCGTCCGCGGGAGCTGGGCGCCAAGGTCAGCAGCGAGATCACCGATTACCACTGTGGCGTCTGGGTCGGGATCAGGTATCGCCGAGGCGAGGGTGTAGCGCACATGGTGTCGACCGTCGGTGCTGCTGCCGCGGCGGCAGACCAGTCCCGGGCCGAGCAGATGCCCATAGGAACCCGCTCCGATGTTGTACAGCAGGACGTTCTCCACGTCGGCGAACGCGTCATCCGGAGCGTCGTACTCAGCTATCAGCCCGTGCCCACGCTCCGGTTCAAGTGCCTGTAACGCCAGTCGCAGTTCATCCCGGAACCTACGCTGCCATCCTTGGGGCTCGAACGGCAGCCGCCTCACGCTCCAGGCTGAAACCACGCTCCGAGTTGCTTCGATCGCGTAGTCCACCCCTCCATCGTCGTCGTCATTTCCCACGCACACCAAGATCGTTTTCCGCAATCATGGTCAGCGGGTCTCTCGGATCGCATGGCAGGCACATCAGACGCCCGGTATCCGGGCGTCGCGGCTTCGGCGAGGGATTCGTCGATGCGCTTGCGGACCGGCGACTCGTCGCCGTAGCAGTCACCAAGTGCACGGAGGGACCTCAGACCTTCCTCGTCGTCTGGTTCGAAGCCGGCGAATGCCGCAACGTCCTCGTAGTTCTCGAGCTCCCCCTCGAGAGCGACCTCGGGAATTTCGTCTCGACCACCGATCAGGGTGTGGACGATCGAGTCCGCGGGTTCCCACCGCATCCGCGGCACCGCGGCACCGCGGCACAGACGATCCTGCTCGCCTTCCAGCTGGGCCACGCCAACCGCCGCAAAATCAAGAAGTGGTTGGACACCCTGGCACTGAACAGCGAACGACCACGCCGTCGTACCCATCACCGCCGGAAGACTGAAGAACCGAGGTCCTGGACTCCAGCCGGTTACCTGGTCCCGGCGGCGTAGATCGCCCTGACCAGACCGGCCGCCGAAGTGCGAACATCAGGACAAAGAAGCAGAACCCCGCCGTGAGATGCCTCACATATCGGGGCCCTGACGGCGTCTCGGCTCGAACCGTGCAATGTCTCACATTCTCGACAGAACCCGGCAGAACAACGATAAACGGGCCCCGTCGTGACTTCCGCCACTGACTGAGACCCGTTTCGTCGGTACCTCGTGGTGCGCGAGGGGGGAGTTGAACCCCCACGCCCTTGCGGGCACTGGAACCTGAATCCAGCGCGTCTGCCTATTCCGCCACCCGCGCATTGGGTGTGTCTTCCGGTCCCTGGCTCCTTGCGGCGCCGCCGCCTTCCGACATCCAGAACATTAGCACGCTGGAGAGGGTGGGTTCACATCCCTTTCCCGCAGGCCCCTGGCACCGGACACCATGGCCTGCCCGGCCCGGCAGGGCCCCGCGTGGACACGAACCCATCGGCGCCTACCGGCCACCACCTCGCACCCTCCGCCCTTCGCCCTGAGCGGCCCGCACCCCGTCCCCGACCGCTCCGCCGTGCGACACCGGACGGCGGCGGCCGGCGCCGTCCGCAGACCCGCGGGAGGACCCGTCACCTCCGTGATCGACGGCACTCCCGAAAGCGGCCGACGGTCCATTTCCCGGGCCGGCCGGCCCATATCCCCCACGGCGTCCCACAACGTCTCAACGCGACTCTGTTCACGTATCAACCTCGTACCGGTCCCGCCCATCTATCCGGGAGGGGACAGGGTCCACAGTCAGGTGCGGGACACTGGTCTACAGCCACCTCTACGATCCATGCCAGGACTACTCCGCGCCGTACGTGCAAGGAGTACGTCCGGAACTAGTTCGAAGAGGTCGTCCCACGGGAACTCCCGAGGCGTCGGCATCGTCGACAGGGCCGTTAGGGGGAACCAGCCGATTTTCCGGCGCGTGGATACGATCAGTAAGCAGTACCAGGTAAGCAGGACGCAGGACGGCAACGACGGAGGAGGTGCCCCATGGGAGTCCTGAAGAAGTTCGAGCAACGTCTCGAAGGTCTGGTCAACGGCACCTTCGCCAAGGTGTTCAAGTCCGAGGTCCAGCCCGTGGAGATCGCCGGTGCGCTGCAGCGGGAGTGCGACAACAACGCGACCATCTGGAACCGCGACCGGACTGTCGTCCCCAACGACTTCATCGTGGAGCTGAGCACGCCGGACTATGAGCGCCTCAGCCCCTACTCCGGCCAGCTCGGCGACGAGCTCGCCGGCATGGTGCGGGACTACGCCAAGCAGCAGCGGTACACGTTCATGGGCCCGATCAAGGTCCACCTGGAGAAGGCCGACGATCTCGACACCGGTCTGTACCGGGTGCGCAGCCGTACGCTCGCCTCCTCCACGGACCAGCAGGCGCCCGCGGCCGCCCCGGCCGGACGGCAGGGCCCCGGTGGGTACGGCTACCCGCAGCCCGCGGCTCCCGCGGGAGTGCCCCCGATGCCGTCCGCGCCGCCGCCCGGCGGGCGCGCCGGCGGAGGCGGCTACCCGCAGCCCGCGGGCCAGCGCCCTGGTGCCGCCCCGGCCTCCGGCGGGCGCACCCGCTACTGGATCGAGATCAACGGCGCCCGCCATCAGATCTCCCGTGCGACGCTCGTGCTGGGCCGCAGCACCGACGCCGACGTGCGGATCGACGACCCCGGCGTCTCGCGCCGGCACTGTGAGATCCGGACCGGAACGCCCTCGACGATCCAGGATCTCGGGTCCACCAACGGCATCGTGGTGGACGGGCAGCACACCACCCGCGCTACGCTCCGCGACGGCTCGCGGATCGTCGTGGGCAGCACCACCATCATTTACCGGCAAGCCGAAGGGTGAAGCGGGGGCAATGTCAGAGCTGACCCTCACGGTCATGCGGCTGGGTTTCCTGGCCGTACTGTGGCTGTTCGTGATCGTGGCCGTGCAGGTCATCCGCAGCGACCTGTTCGGTACGCGTGTCACACAGCGCGGCTCGCGCCGGGACGGCGGACGGCCCCAGCAGGCCGCCCGCCAGGCGGCGCCCCCGCCACAGCGCCAGCAGCCCAGCGGCGGCCGGCAGCGCCGTGGTGCCCCCACCAAGCTGGTCGTCTCCGAGGGTTCCCTGACCGGTACGACAGTCGCGCTGCAGGGCCAGACGATCACGCTCGGCCGCGCCCACGACAGCACGATCGTGCTGGACGACGACTACGCTTCCAGTCGGCACGCCAGGATCTACCCCGACCGGGATGGTCAGTGGATCGTCGAGGACCTCGGGTCCACCAACGGCACCTATCTGGACCGGGCCCGGTTGACGACTCCCACACCGATTCCGCTGGGCGCGCCGATCCGCATCGGCAAGACCGTCATCGAGCTGCGGAAGTAGTACGAAAAATGAGCGAGCGGAGCGAGCACGCAGCGGTGGCCCACACCACGGGCCCCGGCGCGCTCCCGACCGGAGGGTGGGCACCGTGCGGATGTACCCGGAGCCGACAGGCGAGGTGCGCATGAGTCTGTCACTGCGCTTCGCCGCCGGATCGCACAAAGGCATGATCCGCGAGGGCAACGAGGACTCCGGCTACGCCGGACCGCGCCTGCTCGCGATCGCCGACGGAATGGGCGGCCAGGCCGCCGGTGAGGTCGCCTCCTCCGAGGTGATCTCCACCATCGTCGCGCTCGACGACGACATCCCCGGCTCCGACATCCTCACCTCGCTCGGCGCGGCGGTGCAGCGCGCCAACGACCAGCTGCGCGCGATGGTGGAGGAGGACCCGCAGCTCGAGGGCATGGGGACGACGCTCACCGCCCTGCTGTGGACCGGTCAGCGGCTCGGCCTCGTCCACGTCGGCGACTCGCGCGCGTATCTGCTGCGGGACGGCGTCCTGACGCAGATCACCCAGGACCACACCTGGGTGCAGCGGCTCGTCGACGAGGGCCGCATCACGGAGGAAGAGGCCACCACCCACCCGCAGCGCTCCCTCCTGATGCGCGCACTGGGCAGCGGCGACCATGTCGAGCCCGACCTGTCCGTCCGTGAGGTGCGGGCCGGCGACCGGTACCTGATCTGCTCCGACGGACTGTCAGGGGTGGTCTCCCACCAGACGATGGAGGAGACCCTCGCCAGCTACCAGGGCCCCCAGGAGACCGTGCAGGAGCTGATCCAGCTCGCGCTGCGCGGCGGCGGCCCCGACAACATCACGGTCATCGTGGCCGACGTCCTCGACCTGGACACCGGGGACACCCTCGCGGCGCAGCTCTCCGACACCCCGATCGTGGTGGGCGCGGTCGCCGAGAACCAGCATCATCTGCACGACAACGGCATCATGCAGACGCCCGCCGGCCGCGCCTCCGGCCTCGGCCGCCAGGTGCCCGGGCAGGGCGGCGGCCAGTTCGGGCCGCCCGGCAGCGGCGACACCACCGGCTACGTCCCGGCGGGTAGCTTCGACGACTACACCGACGAGGACTTCGTCAAGCCGCGCAAGGGCCGCAAGTGGCTGAAGAGATCCTTCTACACGGTCCTCGCGCTCGGCATCCTCGGCGGCGGGTCCTACGGCGCCTACCAGTGGACGCAGACGCAGTACTACGTCGGCGCCAACGGCGAGCATGTCGCGTTGTACCGCGGCATCAGCCAGGACCTGGCGTGGGTGTCGCTCTCGAAAGTCGAGAAGGACCACCCCGAGATCGAACTCAAGTACCTGCCGCCGTACCAGCAGAAGCAGGTCAAGGCGACCATCGCCGAGGGCGGTCTCCCGGCGGCCCAGTCGAAGGTGTCCGAACTGGCCGTGCAGGCGTCCGCGTGCAAGAAGGAGGACGAGCGCCAGCAGGCCGAGAGTGCGAGCGGCGCCAAGGCCGGCAAGGGCGGGGACACCACGGGAACCACCACCACCTCCTTGACGTCCAAGGCCACGCCGACTCCGAATCCCTCGGGCTCGGCGACCAAGACCCCAACCGCACCCACACCCACACCCGGCCCCACCCTCTCGGAGGAAGAGCAGAAGGTCGTCTCACTGTGCGGTAAGCAGTAAGCAAGCCGTGAGGGGCCCTGTCACACCATGAGCAGCAGTACGAACACGTCGACCCACCACACGTCCACGATCGGCTCGATCGGGGCGCCGAGCCGGCGCAACACCGAACTGGCGCTGTTGATCTTCGCCGTCGCCATCCCGGTGTTCGCCTACGCCAACGTAGGCCTGGCCATCAACGGTTCGGTGCCCGCCGGACTGCTCAGCTACGGCATCGGCCTGGGTCTGCTGGCCGGGGTCGGCCACCTCGTCGTCCGCAAGTTCGCGCCGTACGCGGACCCGTTGCTGCTGCCGCTGGCCACGCTCCTCAACGGACTCGGCCTGGTCGTCATCTGGCGGCTCGACCAGTCCAAGCTGCTGCAGTCGATCCACGTGGCCGGGGGCAAGGCGACCAACCAGCTGATCTACACGGCGATGGGCATCGCGCTCTTCGTCGGCGTACTGGTCTTCCTGAAGGACCACCGGGTCCTGCAGCGCTACACCTACATCTCCATGGTCGTCGCGCTGGTCCTGCTGCTGCTCCCGCTGGTCCCGGGCCTCGGTGCCAACGTCTACGGCGCCAAGATCTGGATCCAGGTGGGCAGCTTCACCATCCAGCCCGGTGAGTTCGCCAAGATCGTGCTGGCGGTGTTCTTCGCCGGGTACCTGATGGTGAAGCGTGACGCGCTGGCCCTGGCCAGCCGCCGTTTCATGGGGCTCTACCTGCCGCGCGGCCGTGACCTCGGCCCGATCCTGGTCGTCTGGGCGATCTCGATCCTCATCCTGGTCTTCGAGACCGACCTCGGCACATCGCTGCTGTTCTTCGGAATGTTCATCATCATGCTGTACGTCGCCACCGAGCGGACCAGCTGGATCGTCTTCGGTCTGCTGATGTCCGCGGTGGGCGCCGTCGGCGTCGCGAGCTTCGAGCCGCACATCCAGACGCGTGTGCAGGCCTGGCTCAACCCCTTTCACGAGTACCAGCTCAGCCGCTCCGGGGCCCAGGACGGCATCGTCCACTCCGAGCAGGCCATGCAGGCCCTGTGGGCGTTCGGCTCCGGCGGCACCCTCGGCAGCGGCCTGGGCCAGGGCCACTCCGACCTGATCCGCTTCGCCGCGAACTCCGACTTCATCCTGGCCACGTTCGGCGAGGAGCTCGGGCTGGCCGGCATCATGGCGATCCTGCTGATCTACGGCCTCATCGTGGAGCGCGGCGTCCGCACCGCCCTCGCGGCCCGCGACCCGTTCGGCAAGCTGCTCGCCGTGGGCCTGTCCGGCGCCTTCGCGCTGCAGGTCTTCGTCGTCGCCGGCGGTGTCATGGGCCTCATCCCGCTGACCGGTATGACCATGCCCTTCCTCGCGTACGGCGGTTCGTCCGTCATCGCCAACTGGGCACTGATCGGCATCCTGATCCGCATCAGTGACACCGCGCGCCGTCCCGCACCGTCCCCCGCACCGAACCCCGACGCCGAGATGACCCAGGTGGTCCGCCCGTGAACAAGCCCCTGCGCCGGATCGCGATCTTCTGCGGGCTGCTCGTCCTCGCGCTGCTCATCCGCGACAACTGGCTCCAGTACGTCCAGGCCGACAGCCTGCGCACCAACCCGGACAACCGCCGTGTCCTGATCGCCCGGTACTCCAAGCCCCGCGGCGACATAATCGTCGACGGCAACCCGATCACCGGGTCCAAGAAGACGTCCACCGACAGCCTCAACGACTTCGCGTACAAGCGGACGTACAAGGACGGCCCGATGTGGGCGCCGGTCACCGGCTACGCGTCCCAGGCGTTCGGCGCCACGCAGCTGGAGTCCATCGAGGACGGCATCCTCACCGGCGACGACGACCGGCTGTTCTTCCGCAACACGCTCAACATGCTGACGGGCAAGGAGCAGGAGGGCGGCAACGTCGTCACCACGCTGAACGGGGCCGCGCAGAAGGCCGCGTTCGACGGGCTCAAGAACGTCGGCGGCAAGGGCGCCGCGGTGGCGCTCGACCCGCAGACCGGGGCGATCCTGGCGCTGGCCTCCTACCCGTCGTACGACCCGTCGTCGTTCGCGGGCAACTCCACCTCGGTGGACTCCAAGGCCTGGACGGGACTGCAGAAGAAGAACAACCCGAGCGACCCGATGCTGAACCGGGCTCTGCGCGAGACCTACCCGCCGGGCTCCACCTTCAAGGTGGTCACCGCGGCCGCCGCGCTGGAGAACGGGCTGTACTCCGAGGCCGACCAGAAGACCAACTCGCCGCTGCCCTTCACCCTGCCGAACACCAGGACCGAGCTGAAGAACGAGGGGAACATCCCCTGCAAGGACGCGACCATGCGCATCGCGCTGCAGTTCTCCTGCAACACGGTCTTCGGCAAGATCGGCGCGGACCTCGGCAAGGACAAGATGCTGGCGGAGGCGAAGAAGTTCGGGTTCGACTCCGAGCAGTTCACGCCGGTCCGCGCCAACGCCTCCAACTTCCCGGAGAAGATGGACGCGCCGCAGACCGCGCTCAGCTCGATCGGCCAGTTCGAGACAGCCGCGACGCCGCTGCAGATGGCGATGGTCGCCTCGGCGGTCGCCAACGACGGCAAGCTGATGAAGCCGTACATGGTCGACAAGCTGGAGACGTCGGGCGTCGACACCCTGGTGCAGACCCAGCCGCAGGAGCTGAGCCGGCCGCTGTCCGAGAAGAACGCCCAGATCCTTCAGTCGATGATGGAGACGGTCGTCCAGAAGGGCACCGGTACCAATGCGCAGATCCAGGGCGCCACGGTGGGCGGTAAGACCGGTACCGCCCAGCACGGTCTGAACAACAGCGAGAAGCCGTACGCCTGGTTCATCTCGTACGCCAAGCTCAGTGACGGCAGCTCCCCGGTGGCCGTCGCCGTGGTCGTCGAGGACGACAAGGCCAACCGCGACGACATCTCCGGTGGCGGCCTCGCCGCTCCCATCGCAAAGAACGTCATGGAGGCGGTCATCAACAGCAAGAAGTGACCCCCGTCACGTTCCCTTCACATCGGTGCACGTTGCGATACCGGTCCTGTATCGGGTGGCGGATGTGGCCAGGTCACGCAGAGCTAGCCGGGTACCGTATGCCCGGACAGCACACCGCCGGATCACACGCGGGTGTGGTCGGGATCGACGGAGAGGGCTGGTAGGAAGCTATGGAAGAGCCGCGTCGCCTCGGCGGCCGGTACGAGCTGGGCCAGGTGCTCGGCCGTGGTGGCATGGCCGAGGTCTACCTCGCGCATGACACCCGGCTCGGCCGCACCGTGGCGGTGAAGACGTTGCGGGCGGACCTCGCACGCGATCCGTCGTTCCAGGCCCGGTTCCGCCGGGAGGCCCAGTCGGCCGCCTCGCTCAACCATCCCGCGATCGTCGCGGTGTACGACACGGGCGAGGACTACATCGACGGGGTCTCGATCCCGTACATCGTGATGGAGTACGTCGACGGGTCCACACTGCGTGAGCTTCTTCACAGCGGCCGCAAGCTGCTGCCGGAGCGAGCCATGGAGATGACCATCGGCATCCTCCAGGGCCTCGAGTACGCCCATCGCAGCGGCATCGTCCACCGCGACATCAAGCCCGCGAACGTCATGCTGACGCGCAACGGCCAGGTCAAGGTGATGGACTTCGGCATCGCCCGCGCCATGGGCGACTCCGGTATGACGATGACGCAGACGGCCGCGGTGATCGGTACGGCCCAGTACCTCTCGCCGGAGCAGGCGAAAGGCGAGCAGGTCGACTCCCGGTCGGACCTGTATTCGACGGGTTGCCTGCTCTACGAGCTTCTGACCGTCCGTCCGCCGTTCGTGGGCGACTCCCCGGTCGCCGTCGCCTACCAGCACGTCCGCGAGGAACCCCAGCCGCCGAGCGTCTTCGACCCGGAGATCACACCGGCGATGGACGCGATCGTGCTGCGGGCGCTGGTCAAGGACCCGGACTACCGCTACCAGAGCGCCGACGAGATGCGGCAGGACATCGAGGCGTGCCTCGACGGCCAGCCGGTCGCGGCGACGGCCGCGCTGGGCGCGGTCGGCTACGGCGGCTATCCCGACGACCAGCCGACGACGGCCCTGCGCGCGGACGGCGGTGGCGGCGCCACCACGATGCTGCCGCCGATGAACCCCGACGACGGCGGCTTCGGCTACGACGACCGCCCGGACCGCCGCCGCCAGAAGAAGTCGAACACCTCGACGGTCCTGCTGGTCGTCGCGGGTGTGCTGGTTCTGGTCGGCGCGATCCTCATCGGCAAGTGGATGTTCAGCGGCGGGGGCGTGGGCAACGACAAGGTGGCCACGCCCAACTTCGTCGGCCAGTCCAAGGCCGATGCGCAGCAACTGGCGAACAACGCCGAGCTGAAGCTGTCCTTCTCGCAGAAGCCCTGTGAGGACCAGAAGAAGGGCAACATCTGCACCCAAGACCCCACGCCGAACACGGAGGTCGAGAAGAACTCCAAGATCGACCTGGTGGTCTCCACGGGCGCGCCCAAGGTGGCGGTGCCCAACGTGATCAGCAAGGACGTAAACGCGGCCACGCAGCAGCTCGAGAGCAAGGGCTTCCAGGTCAAGACCAAGCAGTCGGAGTCCAGTCAGGCCGCCGGCACGGTCCTCAGCCAGAACCCCGACCCGGGTACCGAGCTGGAAAAGGGCTCGACGGTGACCCTCGAGGTCGCCAAGGCGGCGGAGACGACGACCGTGCCCGATGTGACGGGCCAGGCCTGTGACCAGGCCAAGCAGCAGATTCAGGCGAACAACCTGACGCCGGGCGACTGCACCGACGTGGACACCGCAGACCCGAACCTGGTCGGCAAGGTCGTCCAGACCTCTCCGGCGAAGGGCGACACGGTCAAGAAGGGCACCACGGTCGCGATCCAGATCGGCAGGCAGGCCCAGAACGAGCAGACGACGGTTCCGAACATCCAGGGCCAGAAGCTCAAGGACGTCAGGCGGATGCTGCAGGACGCGGGCCTGCAGGTCGGCCAGATCTCCGGCGCCCAGGACGACAACGCCACGGTCGTCGGCTCGAACCCGCCCCAGGGCCAGCAGGTCCCGAAGGGCAGCGCAGTGAACCTCGTCGCCATCGACCAGGGCGGCAACGGGAACAACGGCGGCACGAACTTCTTCGGTGGAATCACCGGCAGGAGGAACTGACCCGCCCGGTACGACGACTGAGCCCCGGCTCCCTCTCGAGGGGGCCGGGGCTCAGTCGTGTGTCCGGGGAAGTACGGCGCTCAGCCCAGCTCCTTCGGCGGGGTCCGCTTGCTGTCGACCTTCTGCACGCGCTCCAGTTCGCCCCACACGATGTAGCGGTACTCCGACGTGTAGACCGGGGTGCACGTCGTCAGGGTGATGTAGTGGCCCGGCTTCTTCACACCGGCCTGCTTGGGGACGGCGCCGAGGACCTTCACGTCGTACTTCGACGTCTGCGGCAGGATCGAGAAGACCTTGTAGACGTACCAGTTGTCCTTCGTCTCGAAGACGATCGGGTCGCCCTTCCTCACCTTGTCGATGTTGTGGAACTTCGCCCCGTGCCCGTCGCGGTGCGCGGCCAGCGCGAAGTTGCCGGTCTTGCCCGTCATCGGCAGCGTCGCCTTGACGGGATCGATGTAGTAGCCGGCGACGCCGTTGTTCAGGACGTCCGTCGACGTGCCCTTCTCGACCAGCACATCGCCGTTCTTCATCGCCGGCACGTGCAGGAAGCCGATGCCGTCCTTGGTGTCCAGCGCACCCGGCCCGGCGTCCTTCCCGGCCGCCCAGTGGTCGCGCACCTTGTTGCCCTGCTGGTCGGCCCTGCGGTCCGCTATCACGTTCGTCCACCACAGCGAGTACACGACGAACAGGCCGAGGAGCAGGCCCGCCGTGATGAGCAGTTCTCCGAAGACGCTGACGGCCGCTGCCACCCTGCCGCGCCCGCCCTGCCGCGGTCCGGACGGGAAGCCGGCGCCCGGCGACATCGCGCCGGTCTGCTCGTCCTGGTCGGTCGTCACTCCCACTGCATCTGCCCCGTCTTTTCCACGTGCCTGTGAGCCCGCGTGCCCTGCCGGGTCCGCGTGTCCTACGAAATGAGCGCGTCCGGCTTGCCCTTGCTGCGCGGCCGTTCCTCGACCATCTTGCCCCACACGATCAAGCGGTACTTGCTGGTGAACTCCGGAGTACAGGTGGTCAGCGTGATGTAGCGACCCGGCTGGGTGAAACCGGAGCCCTTCGGTACGGGGGCGAGGACGCCGGTGTTCGACGGCGACGTCACCGGAAGGGTGGACGTCATCTTGTAGACGTAGTACGCGTCCTGCGTCTCCACCACGATCGAGTCACCCGGCCGCAGACGGTTGATGTACCGGAACGGCTCGCCGTGTGTGTTCCGGTGTCCCGCGAGCCCGAAGTTGCCCGTCTTGGCGTCCGGCATCGCCGTCTTCAGGCTGCCCTCGCCGTAGTGCCCGACCATGCCCTTGTCGAGCACCTTCGTCTTGCTGGTGCCCTCCGCGATCGGCGCGACCACGTCCAGCTTCGGGATGTGCAGCAGGGCGAAGCCCTGCCCGGGGGCGAACTCGCCCGGTTCCCGCTTGCCGGTGGCCCAGTCCTGCTGCAGGTGCTGCGCGGTACTGCCGGCCTCCTGGTGCGCCCGCACATTCGACCACCACAGCTGGTACGTCACGAACAGCAGCATCACCACACCGGTAGTGATGAACAGCTCGCCCACCACGCGGCTCACCAGGACGCCCGTGCTGGGCTTCTGGGCCCGTGCGGCCCGCCGGGCCTCCAGACGGGATCTGGGGGCCTCTGCGGGCGTCCCAGCGGCCGTCTCGGTCGTCTGGGGACCGTTCCCACGCCGCCCGTGCCGCCGCGCCGCCTTGCGCCGCGCGGCGCGGCCACCGGACGGGGCTGCGTCACCGGCGCCACCGATGCGGTCCGCGGCCCGCCGGGCCTCCTCCACGTCGGCGGAGCGCAGCGCGACCGTCTCACTGTCCACGGGCGCCGGTGCGCCGTAGGACGGGGCCCTCACGGGCTCGCCGTAGGAGAGCGGTGCCCCGGAGGGGTCGTACGCCTGCTGGGACGCCTGCTGCCCGTACGACGGGTCCGCGTACGCCTGGTCGCCGTAGCCCGCGCTGCCGTGCCACTCCTGCCCCTGCCACGCTCCGGCGCCCCCGTACGGCTGCTGCGCGTACGGGGGTCCCGGTTCCGCGGCGCCGCCGTAGGAGGCGCCGGTCTCGCGCTCGGGGCGCAGGGCGGTCACGCCGTGGCCCTGCCCACCACCGGGGCGAGCCCCGTCGATCTCGCCACGGCCCCCTGGTCACCGCACTCCACCAGCCAGTTGGCCAGCATCCGGTGGCCGTGCTCGGTCAGCACCGACTCGGGATGGAACTGCACGCCCTCCACAGGGAGTTCGCGGTGCCTGAGACCCATGATGATCCCGTCGTGGGTGCGCGCCGTGACCTCCAGCTCGGCCGGCACCGTCTCCGGCTCGGCGGCCAGGGAGTGGTAACGGGTCGCGGTGAAGGGGGACGGCAGCCCGGCGAAGACACCCTTGCCCTCGTGCTCGACCAGAGAGGTCTTGCCGTGCAGGAGCTCCGGCGCACGGTCGACGACACCGCCGTAGGCCACCTGCATCGACTGCATGCCCAGGCAGACACCGAAGACGGGGACGCCGGTCGCGGCACAGTGCCGCACCATCTCCACGCAGACACCCGCCTGCTCGGGGGTGCCGGGGCCGGGGGACAACAGCACGCCGTCGAAGCCGTCCTGGGCGTGTCCCGTCGAGACCTCGTCGTTGCGCAGCACCTCGCACTCGGCGCCCAGCTGGTACAGGTACTGCACCAGGTTGAAGACGAAGCTGTCGTAGTTGTCGACGACGAGGATGCGGGCGCTCACTGGTTGTCCACCGTCACATCGTTGAAGGGCAACAGCGGTTCTGCCCACGGGAAGACGTATTGGAACAGGGCGTAGACCACAGCCAGGACCAGCACGAGGGAGATCAGTGCCTTCAGCCATGCGTTGCCCGGCAGATGCCGCCAGATCCAGCCGTACATGCCGTCCCTTCCGTCTCTCCACGGCACCAGACTCACGCCGTACGCCACCAGACTAACGGCGCAGAGCCGCCGGTTTCCCTGCCTCCACAGGCTGTGTGGAATCGAGGTGCGCCCAGACGATCAGCCGGTGACTGTGCCCCCATTCGGGATCGCACGTGGTCAGCGTCAGATACCGGCCCGGACGCTTGTAACCCGATTTACGTGGTACAGGGTCGATTACTTCAACGTCCGTGGGCACGGTTTTGTATGGGCCTTTGTCGATCCGATACGTGAACCAGGTTGTGCCGTCGGTGAGGACGACGGCGTCACCGGACCGCAGCCTGGGGAAGTCCTTGAAGGGGTCGCCGTAGGTGCGCCGGTGGCCTGCGACCGCGAAGTTGCCCTCCTGGCCGAGCTGGGCCGAGCCCGTGTAGTGGCCGAGCCCCTTCTTCAGGGTGTCCACGGCCGTGTCCTCGAGCACGGGCTTGTTCCACGTGAAACCGAGCCGCGGGATGTACATGACGGCGAACGGCCGGCCGGGGACGTACGGCGCCGGTTTCCGCGGGCTCGCCGGGCCGCCGGCCGCAGTCGTCGGCCGCACCGTCCCCGTCGACCACTGCCGCTGCAACTGGTCGACCTGCTCGTTCATCGCACTGTCGGCCTTCACACCGGTCCAGAACAGCACATAGACGACGAAGAGGACGATGAGAGTGCCGGCGGTGATGCACAGTTCGCTGACGGTCCGGACGATCACGCGCACCGACACAGGTTTCCCCCAGCGGCAGCTGTTCCCGGCTCTACTCCACGGGCTTCGCGTAGTGCAGATCCACTGTGCCCGAGTAGCCGGGGAGAGTCACCGTCCCGTCCTCGGTGACTTTCCAGCCGAGGCCGTAGACGTTGACGTACACCATGTAGTTCTGGATCGCGGGCGAGGCGGCGACCGCCTTCTGCAGCTTGTCCGGGTCCCCGACGGCAGTGATCTTGTACGGGGGCGAGTAGACCCGGCCCTGGAGGATCAGGGTGTTGCCCACGCACCGCACGGCGCTGGTGGAGATCAGCCGCTGGTCCATGACCTTGATGCCCTGTGCGCCGCCCTGCCACAGGGCGTTCACCACGGCCTGGAGGTCCTGCTGGTGGATGACCAGGTAGTCGGGCTGCGGCTCGGGGTAGCCGGGGAGCTTGGCCGTGGCGTTCGGCGGGGCGTCGTTGAGGGTGACCGTGACGGCCCTGCCGGTGAGCTTCTCGGTGCCCGCGTTCTTCTCCAGCGCCGCGAGCCGGGCCTCCTCGGCCTTGCTGGTGCTGCCGCCCGTGCGCTTGGCCAGGGTGTCCACGTCGTCCCGCAGTGTGGCGTTGGACTCATCGAGCAGGGCGTTCTTGTGGCTGCGGTCGTGGATGAGGTCGGACAGCTTCAGCAGCGAGGAGTCCGTGCGGATGTTGGTGCCCCTGGCCGTGTTGAAGCTGGTGAAGAAGAGCAGGCCGGCGAGCGCGAAGACGCCCACGGTCAGGACGCGCA
The DNA here is from genome assembly GCF_040644975.1 of Streptomyces sp. NPDC046900. Classification (NCBI taxonomy): domain Bacteria; kingdom Bacillati; phylum Actinomycetota; class Actinomycetes; order Kitasatosporales; family Streptomycetaceae; genus Streptomyces; species Streptomyces sp. NPDC046900. The sequence goes on from NZ_JBEYXD010000049.1 coordinate 61,744, forward strand.
CGGGCCTCAGTCGGCGTGTGCGCGGGGAGACGGACCCCGTGGACCCCGTTTCCGGGGCGTCGGAACCCGGCTGGGAGGAGTCGGCAGTATTGCTCAACGTACCCTTATCTCCTTCGGCGCCGCGGAAGCACTACGCTAACGGACGCCCGGGGGAGCGCTCAGTGTCCCCTTGTACGCTGCTCCGGAGCCCGCCCCAGTTCCCTGCGCGGCCACGCAGCGCATCGACAGGAGAGACCCTCGTGCCGAAGTCACGTATCCGCAAGAAGGCCGACTACACGCCGCCGCCGTCCAAGCAAGCCACGGCTATCAAGCTGAACAGCCGTGGCTGGGTGGCGCCGGTCATGCTGGCCATGTTCATCATCGGTCTCGCCTGGATCGTCGTTTTCTACGTGACCGACGGCTCACTGCCGATCCACGCCCTCCGCAACTGGAACATCGTGGTGGGCTTCGGATTCATCGCGGCCGGGTTCGGCGTCTCCACGCAGTGGAAGTAGCGGCTCACGCCCGCTCGCGGCCGGCTCTGCCCATGGCTGTGCGCTGAGTTATCCACAACCTTGTCCACAGAGTCCGCGACCAGTGGAAAAAGAACGACCATCTGTGGATAACCGTTCGGGCGTTGACACCGGTATGACGGAATCACCGGCTCCCGCAAAACTGTTCGCCCCCTGTCCGACCTGGGAAAACTCCGGTCAGTGACAGGGGGCGCGGTCGTTCCCCACCAGGTGCACAAGATCCGCCACAGACTGTGGACAACGCTGGGTACAACCTCGGGCTACGGCCCGTACACATCGGCTGTTCAGGTGAGCTGGGCAGTTCTGAGGACCGTCATGAGGACCACGGCGGCCAGCACCAGCGCGCACACCCCGTACTGCACGAGGGCCCTCCTCTGACGCGGGGCGTGGACCATGGCGTAGCCGACCACCACACCGCCGACGAGTCCCCCGATGTGGGCCTGCCATGCAATATTGCTCCACCCGAACGTGAAGATCAGGTTGATCACCAGGAGCGCGATCACGGGCCGCATGTCGTAGCGGAGCCGGCGCATCAGCACGGCCGTGGCGCCGAAGAGCCCGAAGATCGCGCCGGAGGCACCGAGCGAGGGCTGGTTCGGGGCGGCGATCAGATAGGTGAGCGCACTGCCGGCCAGCCCGGCGGAGAAGTAGAGCGCGAAATAGCGGGCACGGCCGAGAGCCGCTTCCAGCGGGCCGCCGATCCACCACAGGCTGAGCATGTTGAACAGGATGTGGACAAAGTTGCCGTGCAGGAACATCGCCGTCAGGAGGCGGTACCACTGGCCCTGCGCGATGCCCTCGACCGAGCCGAGCAGCGGGACGTAGGCCTGGCCGAGGAGCTCGAAGCGGTCCGTGAAGCGGTCGCCCACCGACAGCTGCACCAGGAAGACCGCCAGATTGATCCCGATCAGCAGCTTGGTGAGCAGCCGGGGGTCGGCGGTGACGGTTCCGCCCGCAAGCGTGCGGGGCGCCGAGGCGGCAGGGGCGTGCCCCGTGCCGGAGCCGCTGCGGACGCAGTCCGGGCACTGGAAGCCGACCGAGGCGTTGACCATGCACTCCGGGCAGATCGGGCGCTCACAGCGGGTGCAGCGGATACCCGTCTCACGGTCCGGGTGCCGGTAGCAGACCGGCAGCTCCCGTGCTCCGTGCGGCTCCTGGTGCGGCGGGCCCTGCGGTGGGCTGCCTGGCGCCTGGTCCATGGGTCCCTCACTCTCCGCGTACGACGGGGTGCCCCGCCCTTCCTTCTACGGACGGGCGGGGCGGTTTTGTTCCCTCGTGCGGTGTGCCCCTCGGGCTCAGCCCTCGCGGGACTCGACGACGACCGACTCGATGACGACGTCGTTGACCGGGCGGTCCGTGCGCGGGTTGGTCTGAGTGGTGGCGATGGAGTCCACGACCTTCTGGCTGGCCGCGTCGGTGACCTCGCCGAAGATGGTGTGCTTGCGGGTCAGCCAGGCCGTCGGCGAGACGGTGATGAAGAACTGCGAGCCGTTGGTGCCCGGGCCGGCGTTGGCCATGGCCAGCAGGTACGGCTTGTCGAACGCGAGGTCCGGGTGGAACTCGTCCTCGAACTGGTACCCGGGGCCGCCGGTGCCGTTGCCCAGCGGGTCGCCGCCCTGGATCATGAAACCGCTGATCACCCGGTGGAAGACCGTGCCGTCGTAGAGCTTCTTGGCGGACTTCTCGCCGGTGGCGGGGTGGGTCCACTCACGCTCGCCCTTGGCGAGCTCGACGAAGTTCCGGACCGTCTTGGGCGCGTGGTTCGGCAGAAGCCGGACCTGGATGTCGCCGTGGTTGGTCTTCAGGGTGGCGTAAAGCTGCTCAGCCACGATCTGCCTTCCGTTGTCCTCTGTGACTCCCCGATCCTCGCACGGTATGCCCCCCACGTCGCCCGGCCCCACCTCTGTGTGGACATCCGCGCGTCGCTCCACCGTCATCTGGGCTTGCCGGAGCGGTCGCGGGCGGCTCTGGGGCTCCGTCCCGTGCTCCGGGCGCTTGGAAAACAAGCCGAGTCGTCCCGTCGCGGGGGCGCAGAGCGGCGATCCGTGGCATTGTCGTCGTCAAGCTCCTGTTGCCCCGTATTCATCCGCTATTGCATGTGATCGGCCGATGCGCATGATCATTCCCCTTGTCACCGACCCCGGACGCGGACCGGGGCCGTCCGCTATGAGTCCCATGACCCGGATGCCCCTGCTCGCATGCCCGGCGGTTCTTCGAGAGGCATGATCCGTAAAAGGCTGGAAAGTCGAATTACCGTACGCCACCGAGGAGGAGGAACCCGTGACCCGCATCGACAGCGTGCGCGCCGCGACCGGTTCGGCGAAGGACAGCGTGCTGCATGCCGCGGAAGTGGTGGCGCCCTACGCCGACACGGCCAAGGACAAGGCCGCGCACTACGCACACGAGGCGCGCGTCCGACTCGCGCCGAAGGTGTCGCAGGCCGCCGGACAGGCCCGCGTCCAGTACGACGCCTATCTCGCCCCGCGCCTGGAACAAGCCCTGGAACAGGCCCGCACCCATGTGCCGCCCAGGGTCGACCAGGCCGCACAGGATGCCGCGGCCTACACCCGCAAGGCTGCCCGGCAGGCCGCCGACTACTCCCGTCCCCGGTTCGAGCAGGCGGTCGCCGCGGCAGGTCCGGCACGGGACGAGGCGGCGGCCCGTAGTGTCGCGGCGCTGGCCGCGCTGCGCGGTCAGATCTCGCCGCGACAGATCCAGAAACTGGTGCGCAAGCAGCAGCGGCGGGCGAAGGCCGGCCGCATCGCCAAGGGTCTGGCGGTGCTGGGCGTACTGGCGGGCGGCGCCTTCGCCGCCTGGAAGTGGTGGGACAGGCAGGCGAACCCCGACTGGCTCGTCGAGCCGCCCGCCGCGACCGAGGTCCCGCAGAGCGACCGTCTGACATCGGTGGACGGCAGCGGACCGAGCGTGCTGGACCCCGATGTGGAGGCAAAGCAGGCCGAGGAGGACTCGGACAACGACGACCGACGCTGACACCGCCTGTCCAACCAGACGGCAACAGCACCGTGGGGCAGGAGACTTGAGGGCCGAGCGTGGCGACGCCGGAGGGCTCGCCGATAGAGCTGACGGCCACCTCGGAAGAGGCGGGCGTCGAGCTGTCCTGGTCTCCAGTGA
>NZ_JBEYXD010000050.1:0-63628 GCF_040644975.1 Streptomyces sp. NPDC046900
AGGCCCGAGCCTGAGCTCCCGGTGGGCCGGGCGCTGGAGCTCGCCGAGACGGTGCTCGACCGGGACCTGGCCGACCGGCCGCTCACGGACGACGTCACGGCTGCGGCGCACCTGCTCGACCGGTTCACCGATATCTGGAGGGGGAGCATGCCATGAGCGCGCGAGGAGTACCCCGAGCGCCCACAGCAACCGCCCGCACTCCAGCCCTCACCAGGGTGGATGAGCTTGTCGGCAGGGCACCGCTGGCGCTCATTGACTGATCGGTGCGCCGGAGCGCCGTCATCATCGAGGGCGACTACGGCGCGGAGTTCCGCTACGACCGGGATCCGGTAGACCCTACACCCTTGCAGCTAGGTGACGCGTAGCCACTGACCAGTGGCTACGCCTCAGCGGGTGGGAGCGGATCGGCCACATAGGAACCCTTGGCAGGCAGGGTCTCGACCAGTCCCCGTTCCCGCAACTCACGAACGGCACGGCGCACGGTCCCAGCGCTGACGCTGTAGGTATCCGCTAGCTCCCGCTCGTTTTCCAGTCGACCGCCCGACGGAATCTCCCCAGCGCGGATGCGGCGCTCAAGGTCATTTGCTACGCGTTGCCATTCGTAGATCACAAATCCATGGTCTGTGCACACTGCGCGCCCGACACCTTGATCAGCACACTGTGCACACTGTGCACGCTGTGCGTAAGATGGACTCCGCGAACGGAAAGGCGCCCCGGCAGGAAGCGCCTACTTCCCTACCGGGGCTCACCGAGAAACGGAGTCTCGGCTATGCGAAACTTTATCGCCGCACTTATCGCGTGGCTCATGCCGACCTGCGGCAAGCACTGGGCGGCAACTGTGCCGGCAGCGCCAACCCGAACCCTTCCCGCCCCGCGCAGCCAGCCTCCGGCGGAAGTGATCGAGGCGAATCATCTTCCGCCAGTGCGCCCGTACGTCGTGGCTCATGAGCAACGGCGAGAGCGGCAGCTTCAGCGAGAAAGGCGCACTGCGGCAGTACTCGCAACAGTCGGTATTGACTACCCGTACGGGCTCCAGGGGCGTGCGGCATGAACCACCTTCGACGCCTCCCGTTCAACGGGCCGGAAGGCAAGCCAGCGTTCATTCCAGCCGACAACCTGGACGGCGCGCTCTCGCGGTTCGCCGACGCCATCGAGGCTCACCAACTGGCCGTAGGCCAAACGATTTTGGCGCCTGTGCGCCCGATGCTCGACGTCGCGCTGACAGCGGATGAGGCGCGCTACATGCTGCGGCGTACGGCGGAATGCCTCAGCGACGCGCTAGCCGTGGCGGACTCGCGCGGCCAGCGGTTAGGGCTGTCGGACGAACCTACTTCCGGCGCTGCCGCTGAGATACTGAGTAAAGCACTCAATCAGGCGACGCCTGACGCGCAGTGAGACAGCGAGAACGCCTAGCGCACAGCAGTACATGACCCAACCGTCCTTAAACACACGAAGCACCGTAGGCGCCCCGCGAGATTCGTAGGCGTCAACGGGGCTTCGTCGCTTCCTGGGAGGTTCACCGGGCTCTGCAGGCCGCATTGTCTCCGAACAACTTCGTCCCCGACGGGCCCGTTACAGACTATGCGGGCCCGACAACGGTCGCGATGGGGGCATATGGCCGAATGGCGAGCGTTGGACGCGCTGGCGGCCGTCGGTATAGCCGGGGCTGCGGTCTGAGTTAGGTCACGCTTGGGGGCACAGGCCGTGGTTGCGGCAGTGGTGCGGCTGAGCACAGCCCCAACCAAGCCGCGCGAGCGGCTGATTGCCGCAGCTGCCTGAGGGGGCGTGGCAAGTGGCTGGCGGTGAGCGTGCGTATCCGCCCACAGGGAGAGCAGTGCACGATGCGGGCTCTGCGCAGCGCCCCGGCGTCAGTCTTGGAGCTGATTGCGCACGATCTCTGGACTGCGCAGCCCTGGCAGATGTTCGCGCGCCTGTATGCGCAATCGCCTGCACATGGCCGATGCGCAGACCCTGGGTCCAGCGCGTAGCCGTCTGCGTGAGCATTCGTTTTTTCGCTGCGCAGCGGCGGGTGCGCAGCTGCTCGTGGAGCGGGCCGGATCCGCTTGGTCGGAGCCGGCCATGAACCCAACCAGGGCGTTCCAGTGCGCACAATTGGGAACCTCACTGGCGCGGCGCCCCAGTGCTTCAGACGGGACCAGTCCAGTGTCACGCGCGCAATCATCCCAGCCGCATCGGACCGGCGTACCTGAGTGCGGATGGTCAGGGGTAGTGGTGGGGCAGCTCGCGGATGCGTACGAGCATCCGGACCTTGGGATGTTTGGGCTGGGCATGTTTTGGAGGGCGGCGTACAGGTTCGGCCGTCTCTGGCGGCGTGTTGGGATGTTCGTTTCGAGCGGTGCCGCTGACCGGTGTCGCCGCTGCAGCGCGTCACAGCGTCGCGGTCGTCTGCTCCCCGGACGCGCTGCCGGCGAGCCACTGGCCCCATCCCAGGTTGAAGTCGGCGTAGCCGTTGTCGGCCGGGGCCTTGGCACGGGGCGAGCCGGTGATGGTGACCGGGTCGCCCTGCTTGACCTGACCGTAGAACCACTTGGCGTCCGACATGGACAGATGGACGCAGCCGTGCGAGCCGCGGGCGCTGCCGCTACCCGGACTGGGGTCGCCGGTCGAGTAGTGCACATACGTGCCGGACTGGGTGAGGTGGACGTCCCAGGGGAGCGCCAGATCGTAGTAGTCGGGGCTGCCCTTGTCGCAGCTGATGCCAACGCTGCAGGAGGTCATGTGGACCTTCTCCTGCTTGTCGATGACGGCCATCGTGCCGTTCCACGTCGGATACTGGGCGCTGCCCGCATTGATGGACAGGGTTCGAACCGCCTTGCCGTTCCGGGTCACCTTCATGGTGTGGCCGGTCACCGAGACCTCCGCGCGCACGTCGTCGCCGATCTTGAAGGTGTGCGTGTAGCCGTGCACGCCGTAGCGTCCGTTGCCGTTGCTGACGCCCTTCAGCTGGCCGGCGCCTCGGTGTGCTGAGCGTCGACGGCTTCGGTGGCCTTGCCCTGCGATCCCGCGGCACTTGTCTTCTCGATGCCGCAAGCGGCGAGCGACAGAGCGGCGAAGGCTGTCAGCGCGAGGACGCGCCGTGAGCGGCGCGGGGAGCGGGCAACCGTGCTGGTCAGAGTAGCAATTCGTGTCATGTGCTCAGCCTCCGATCAAGCCTCCCGCTGCACATGAGTATGTGTACTCAACAAGCTCGTGTTCAGCGACCCAGGTCATGAGCGGATGCCCGGGGGGATGACCTGGAGCGTACCGAGCCGACCCTGCGCCGGATCGAGCTGGGCCCCGCCGCCCATCTGACTCTTCGCCGCGGCCGAGGAAATCTCCGTGCGCGACCTGCGCATCGTGTGGCCGACCTGTGACTGGCCTGGTCTTCGGCCTGGTCCTCGCCTCGGCCTGATCGAGCAGTCCCTGACGCCGACGGGCTGGTCGGCCAGCGCGCATACGCTCCGGGGCGTGCCGGGTGGTGCGCGCTTTCGTCGGCCGCGGCCACGCCGCCACCAGGTGCGGGCGCTGCGTCCGGTGGCGCAGCGCTGTGTGCCTGCGGGTGCTCGGCCTCCCTTGCCGGGCCCTCTTCCACGTTCCCCTGGCTGTGAACGAAATCGGCCCCGGGGACTTCTAAGGCCGGAGTCTGGTCATGAGACCGAACACGGGCCTCGCGCGCATTCCCGCGTCGTTCGGCCGCATCATGTCCGACCGTCCGACCACACGGTATGGGGCACGGGCTGCGTTTAGGAAACGGTGCGCCTCAGTGCGTCTCGGTGACTTTGGCCAGGGCCCGGGGCGCGTCGGGGTCTTGGCCCCGGGCCATGGTGACCTCGTACGCGAGCATCTGCAGCGGCAGGATCTGCAGGATCGGCTGAAGCTCCTCCGGCACGGCGGACGTCGGCAGGACGAACCCCGCGGAGGCCGCCTCGACCTGGTCCCGGTCACCGATGACGACCAGGTCGGCGCCGCGCTGGCGTAGCCGGTCGAGAACCGGCTGCAGCGCTTCGCCGCCCTTGCCCTCGGAGACCACTGCGATGATCGGGGAGACGTTGTCGACCATGGCGAGCGGGCCGTGCAGCAGGTCCGCGCCGGAGAAGGCCAGCGCGGGAATGTAGCTGGTCTCCATGAGCTTGAGCGCTGCTTCCTTGGCGGTCGGGTATCCGTAGCCGCGCGAGGTGAGGATCAGCCGTTCGGCGAACCGGTAGCGGGCGGCCAGCTGGGTGACCTCGTCCCACCGCGCGAGGATCTGCTCGGTGAGTTCGGGTAGTGCTTTGGCCGCCACGCAGTTGCCGCCCTGCAGCCGTTCGACGAAGAGGTACAGGGCCAGCAGTTCGGCGGTGTACGTCTTGGTGGCGGGCAGCGCCCGCTCCGGTCCGGCCATGACGTCGATGTGGAACTCAGCGACTTCTGCCAGCGGCGAGCCGGGGTTGTTGGTCACCGCCAGGGTGATCGCGCCTGCCTTCCGTGCTGCTCGCGTGGAAGCCACCAGGTCGGGCGAGCCGCCGGACTGGCTGACGATGATCACCAGGGTGTCGGTGAGGTCCGGCTGTGCACCGTACGCCGTGGTGGTGGACATGGAGGTCAGTCCGGCCGGCTTGCCCAGCATCACCTCGACCAGGTACTTGGCGTACAGCGCCGCGTTGTCAGAGGTGCCGCGGGCGGTGAGCAGGACGAAGCGCGGGGCGCGTGCCGCGACCAGGTCGGCGACCCGATGGATCTCCGGGGCGCCCTGCTCCAGCAGGTGGCGCAGCACCGCGGGCTGCTCGGCCATCTCGGCGGACATCACACCGCCGGGGCGGTGCTGGTCGGATCCGGCAGGGGTGGTCATGCGGCGGGGCTCCAGTCGGATGCGGGGTGCGCGGCGGCTGCGGCGTCCAGAGCGAGGATGACGGCGCCGGTGAGCGGCGCCGTCTCGGTGAAGGCCGCGGGCATCAGGGACGGTGGGAAGGGCACGGCGCGGTCGAGGATGCGGCGCAGCCTCGGCAGGATGCGGTCGGCCGCGCGGGTCAGTCCGCCGCCAGCCACGATGGTGTCCGGGTCGAGAGCGATCGCCAGGTTGGCGAGATGCACGCCGAGGGTATCCAGGGCGTCGTCGACCAGTTCGGCCACGGCTGAGTTGTGCTCGGCGAGGGCGAAGACTTCGGCAGTGGTCACGGCGCGGCCGAGCAGCGCGGAGCCCCGGTCGGCGAGTGCCCGACCGGAGATGTGCTCCTCCAGGGGCGCGCGGCCGTCGCCGGCCCCCCGGATGTCGGCCGTGCTCAGCAGCTGCGAGCCGATCTCGCCCGCGGCCTGGTGCGCGCCGCGCAGCACCCGGCCGCCGACGACGGTGGCGGCGGACAGGCCGGTGCCCAGGTTGAGGAAGATGCCGCAAGCGGATTTGGCCAGGGCGCCCCAGCGGGCCTCGGCCAGGGCGGCGGCCTTGACGTCGGTCTCTACGGCGACGGTGTCGATGCTGAAGGCGGCGCCCAGCGTGGCGGCCAGGGCGAGCTGCTCCCAGCCCGGGTTGTTCGGCGCCAGCAGGATCCGGTCGTCCAGCACGATGCCTGGGGAGGCGGCAGCGACGGCACGCAGCGGGCCGTGGCCGTGGGCCTCGGTGCGGGCGACCAACTCGCGTCCGGCTTCGGCGACCCGCCGCATGACCTGGTCGGCGCCCTGGTCGGCGAGGGTGGGAATGGCGGCGCGGTGCAGCACGCTGCCGTCCGGGGCGGCTGAGGCGAGCGCGGTCTTGGTGCCGCCGAGGTCGATGGCCAGGACGTGGTACTGGGCCGGGCCGCCCCCGGCCGGGGGGGCGGCGGGGGCGGGTGCGGTGGTGCCGGAGGTCATGCGGGGAGCCGCTCCTTGTCGGCGTCGAGAGCGGCCGCTGCGTACTGCTCGTGGATCTCCTTGTCGCCGAAGGGCCAGATGCGCTCCTTGCGGGCCCAGAGCGTGAACGCGAGCCCACCGAGGGCAACCCAGGCCAGGGACCACTCGATGGGGTGACGGCCTGGGGCGTTGTGGTCGGCGCACACGTAGATGTAGATCCAGCCGGCGAAGGCCAGCACGCTGGGCAGCGGGTAGAGCCACATCCGGTATGGGCGGCGCAGCTGCGGCTGGCGCTTGCGCAGCACGGTGAGCGCGACGATCTGGGACAGCGTCTGCACCAGCACCATCACGGCGGTGAGCAGCTGGATCAGGGTTCCCATGTCGGTGTGGCGGCCGATCATGAAGCCCACGGCGGTGATGACGCCCATGGTGATCAGGCCGATGGTGGGGAAGCCGTGCTTGGGGTGCAGTCGGCCGAAGGAGCGGAAGAAGACGCCATCCCGCGCTGCGTCAAAGGGCACCCGCGAGCCGGCCAGCAGGCCGGCCAGGACCGAGGCGAAGGCAGTGATGAGGATCAGGGTGGTGACGGCCTCGGCCGGGCCGCGGCCCCAGGCGTGCTCCAGGATGACCGACGCCATCGACTTGTAGACGGCCGAGTTGGGGTCGAGCATCTGGTGCCAGTCGACCGCGCCAAGCACCCCGACCTGCAGCACCAGGTAGATCGCCATCACGCCGAAGACGGCGGTGACGGTGGAGCGCGGCAGTGTGCGTCCCGGGTTCTTCAGCTCGCTACCGAGGTAGGCGGCGGTGTTGTAGCCGAGGTAGTCGTAGACGCCCACAGCGAGGCCAGCGCCGAAGCCGGTCCAGAACTTGCCGCCCAGCAGGTTGAAGGCGCCGTGCGGGTAGGTGAAGGCGTAGTCGGCGTGGAAGTGCGAATACGCGGCGATCATCACGAGGGCCGCGGCGAGCAGCATGACGCCCCACATGATGGTGGCAAGCCGGGCGACGGAGTCGACGCGCCGCCAGAGCAGCAGCACGATCAGCGCGATCAGGGCGAGTCCGACCAGGTCGCCGGAGGTCTGGCCCATCGACGGCCACAGGTAGCCGAGGTACTGGACGAGGCCGACGATGCCGGTGGACATGATGAGTGGGATGAAGAGGATCGCCGTCCAGACGAAGAGGAACGGCATCAGCTTGCCGCTGCGGTACTGGAACGCTTCCCGCAGGTAGACGTACGTGCCGCCGGCGCCGGGCATGGCGGCGCCGAGTTCTGCCCAGACCAGACCGTCGAACAGGGCGAGCAGCGCACCGGCTATCCAGCCGATGATGGCCTGCGGGCCGCCGAACGCGGCCACCATGAGCGGGATGGTGATGAACGGGCCGACGCCGACCATCTGGCTCATGTTCAACGCGGTGGCCTGGAGCAGGCCGATCCGGCGGGCCAGGCCGCCGGATGGAGTGGGAGTCGACACGACGCTGCGCCTTTGCAGAGAGGGCTGATTCAGGGCCCGGCAAATGTAAGGCGTCTTTCCTAACGAAATCAATATGCTGGTGGGAGAGCTCACTCTGGACCGTCTGGCAGGATGACGCCCATGCCGACGACGACAGTGGACAGCCCGGACACGCCTCCCTTCAACACCGTCATGCGGGGACCGGGCAGCATGCGGCAGGCGAACGAGTGGGTCGTCCTGGAGCACCTGCAGCGGCAGGCGCCGGTGTCGGCCTCCCAGCTGTCGTCCGACACCGGGCTGTCCCGGCCCACCGTCAACCTTGCCATCGCCCGGCTCGAGGCCGCCGGACTCGTACGCCAGACCGGACTGCGCACCGGCCAGGCCGGCCGCGCCGCTCGGCTGTGGGAACCGGATGTGGACGCGGGGCGGGTGGTCAGCGTCCACATCGGGTCGCGCAGGATCAAGTGCGCCCTCGCCGACCTGGGCGGGACCGTCATCGACCGACGGCAGGAGCCATCCCGGACCCGGGACGCGACCGAACTCGTCCACCAGCTCGCACACCTGGTCACCGAACTCCTCGACGACAACAGCGTCTCCCGGAGCGACGTCTACAGCATCGTCATCGGCAGCCCGGGCATCTACGACGTTGCGTCCCGCCGGATGCGACACGCAACCAACCTACCCGGCTGGGACCGACCCGCCGTTGTCGAACTGCTCGCCGAGGAACTCGGCGACCGGGTCCGGTTCGAGAACGACGTCGACCTGGCGGCGCTCGGCGAGCAGGCCGCAGGGATCGGCTGCGGCGTCGACGACTTCGTCTTCCTCTCTGTCGGCACCGGTATCGGCCTGGGCACGATCACCGGCGGCCGACTCCACCGCGGGGCCCGCGGTGCGGCCGGCGAGATCGCTTTCCTGCTGGTCGGCGACGGCTCCGTCGACCCGGCCGGCGAGGTCCGCGAGCGCGGCGTGTTCGAGAGTGCCGCGGCGGCCGACGCCATCGCCGCCGCCGCCCGGCAGGCGGGACTGGGTGCAGACTGCTCGCCCGAGCAGGTCTTCCAGGCCGCGGAGGGAGGAAATCCCGCCGCCGCCGCGATCGTGGAGCGGCAGGTCGATCTTCTTGCGCGGGCCCTGGTCCCGGTCATCGCCCTGCTCGACCCGCAGCTGGTCGTGCTGGGCGGCAGCGCCCTAGGCCGCCACGCGGCGTCCCTCATCAAGCCCCTCAGGCTCCGGCTCGCCGCACTCGTACCTCTGCCGCTGCCCGAACTCGCGGCGTCGGCACTGCACGGGGACGCGACGGTCATCGGAGGAATCGCCCAAGCAGCCACCATCGCATGGCAGCGGGCGTACACCCTCTCGCAGCAGTGACGACCGGGCGCAGCAGGCAACCCTGTGGGTGCCGATACATGATCCGGGCAGGGTGGCAGGCTGATCGCTGATGGCCGCGCAGCGCTCCTGACGACCCGGCCGCCCCAGGTTTTACCGAAGGAGCTGACCTGTCGTCTCCTCGGCAAGCCGGTGAAGCTGAGGTTGCGGAGACAAGCGATCGCTGCTCCCTGCTGCGCGAGCGCGACAGCGGTCGCAGCGCCGATGCCGCCGTCCAGTCGCTCCGTGATCGCCTCTTCCCACACGTGCTCTGCATGGACTCCGAGCTGTTCTCACCGAGCGTGCTCCCGGGCAGGCCCAAGAGGGACCAGGGACGTCCCTGGTCCCGTACGGTGGCCACCGCGGCGCGTGTGAGGGTGTGTGGCGCGACTGCCCTGTCGTTCCTGACTTGTTCGACCGATCTCAGACGAATGAGCTTGGCGGTCTGCTCACGCTGCCCTCGAAGTCCCTCGGCGAAGGTGGCATCGGTGACGAATTTCGTGCGTGGACAGGCATGCGTTGCCCTTGTCGCAAGACTGAAGGGACTTGTTTTTGAACCTGTCGGTGTGGGGGCGGGGGATTGCGTCTTCGTGCGGTGAAGCTGAGAACGTGAGCATCAGTAACGCGCGTCCGGTGACTGCTGAACAGGTCTATGCCGCACTGGCGGCTCTGGGGGCTGAGTCGGTTGATACGAAAGTACGACCCGAGGGGCCGCGGGACGAGGACCGTCTGCATTTGCTGGGGAGTCTGCTGGCGAGGACAGAGCTGGAAATCACCGCCGCGACGCGTCTGGCCGGGGAGGAGGGGATCGAGGACGTCCTCGACACGTCGCTCGGCTGGACGGATCAGGTGGGCCCTGACCCCGGCCTTGCGGTCAACGTCCTGACGAACAGGCTGCACCGCACTGCAATGCAGATTTCGCCCGGGGCGGAGGAGCTGTCACGGGGCCGGGAGGCTGCCTTCGCCGCCGTCATGACGGCGGTGTATACGCTCAGCGCCCAGTTGCATGCGGAGCACGGTGATATGGAGGGAACCCGACGAGCTCTGGGTGGGGCGGAGGAAGCCGTCATCGACATCCTGCAGGGCATGCATGACCTGCGCGCCGCCATCGGCGACGTGGCCGGGCAGGAGGACGCAGAGGGCTGACCCGCTCACCCGTCCGGCGTTCGGTCATCGAGACCGTATTGCGTACGGAGTTACGACTCCAAGACGGCGTTGATGAGCTCTTGACCTGCGGCAACAGGTTCAGATACAGCGTTTGCACGCACGCGCAGGGGCCTCGAGCACGTGCCGGACCTGACACTGACGGACGCCCGCAACGCCGACCGTCCGCTGCCCTGCGGGGAACGCTGCCACCGTTGGACACCCAGGCCGCGATCGATGTGCTTGCGTGCCGCCCGGAACGTCATGAGCCACGCGGAATCGACCTCCGCGACGCCGTTCTGAGCGACCGTTGTCGGGTTCGGACAGAACGTAGTCGGCGTCCATCACGACGGGGGGTGGAGTAGCGGCCCTGGGTGGTGTCGTCACGGTCGACTCCGCCGTAGGTGGGGACCAAGCTGCTCAGGCAGTACTGCTCGTCCCCGTTTCGGTAGTGGGCGCACTTGCCACAGGAGTTGACCATGCAGCCGACGCCGACGCGGTCGCCGACCTGGTACCTGGTGACATCGGCGCCGATCTCAGTGACGATGCTGACGATCAGGCCGAGGCGAGGGACTGTCCGGCTCGAGGCGAGCGCGACTCAAGCCGGACTCGCACGCCTCGCGTCGGGATCTCCCTCACCACCGAGCACCGGAGTCCAGGGCGGCGTGTCGAGACGGCACGGCCAGGGATGTCCCAGCACCGCTCTGATCAGTGCATCGGTGACACTCCAGGCACTTACACGGTGGTGTGGTGACCGGCAACGCGCATAGTGGGAACCGAGAGGGGGGCGACCGATGGGAACGGAGGGCGTCGGTGTCCACACCGCCGATCGACTACCAGGCGTTGTTCGCCGCCACACTCAGTCCGTATCTGGTGCTGGGCCCCGATCTGGTGATCCTCGACGTCAACGAGGCGTACTGCCGTGCCGTCCGCCGTCCTCGTAAAGACCTGGTCGGGCGGTATCTCTTCGATGCGTTCCCCGAAAATCCGGCAGACCCCGATGCCGAGGGGGTGCGGAACCTGCGTGTTTCCCTGCACCGGGTTCTGTGCTCGGGGGAGCCGGAGGCGTTGGTGGTACAGAAGTACGACATCCCCGTGCCCGACCGCCCGGGGATGTTCGAGGAACGGTGGGGCGCTCCGACCAACGTCCCCGTGCGCGGACCGGACGGACAGGTGGCGTGGATCCTTCACCGGGTGGACGACGTGACCGACTTCGTACTCTCCCACGCCGACCGCCTGCGGCCGGATCAGGCACCCAGCGAGCGGCAGGCCCTGGAGGCCGAACTCTACGTGCGGGCACAGGAACTCCAGCGGTTGAATGAACAACTGCGGCAGGCCCACGCCAAAGAACGGAAGGTCGCCGTCACCCTCCAAGAGGCCATGATGCAGGCTCCGGACCTGGCCCGGCACCACAACATCGCGGTGCGCTACCTGCCCGCCGCCAAAGGACTCAACGTGTGCGGCGACTGGTACGACGTGGCGGACCTGCCCGACGGCGGCTTCACCGTCGCGGTCGGCGACGTCGTCGGCCACGGCCTGGAGGCCGCCGCCGTCATGGGCATGCTCCGCAGCGCCCTGTCCGCCGCCGTCCGCGCCCTGCAAGAGCCCGCCCAGGCCATGGAGGTCCTGGGTCTGTACGCACGATCGGTGGAAGGGGCACTGGCCACCACCGCGGTCAAAGCCGTCATCGACACTCACCGCCGCCACATCACCTACAGCAGCGCCGGCCACCCCCCACCAATCCTCGTCCGCCCCGACGGCACCTTCGTCCTGCTCGACCAGGCCACCGACCCGCCGCTGGGAGCCCGCCCACGTCATCTCCCGCGCCCCCAGGCCGCCCTGTCCTACAGCCCCGGCGAAACCCTCGTGCTCTACACCGACGGCCTCATCGAACGCCGCGGCGAAGACATCGACGCCGGCCTGCACCGGCTCACCGACGTCCTCGCCGCCCACGCCCGCCTCGAGCCTGAACACGTGGCCGACACCCTGCTGTCCCGCCTCGGCGTAAGCGACGGCGGAGACGACGACATCGCCTTGATCGTCGTCCGCCTGTAGTCCTTCCGTTGCCCCGGTACCCACACCCCGCTGTCACCGGCTGGTCTCCTGAGCCCGTTGGCCTCCAGGCGTGGGCAATCGACAGTTCGCGCCGGCTGGGATCAGACCCGTCCTCGACCGGTCACGCACCTCGGGAGGCCCAGCGACTCGGCGCATGCGCGTGCGCTGCTCACCGGGGGCGCGTCTCACTTGGTGGGCGTCAACACGCCGCCGATGGCAGGGCAGGCGGTATCGCCCAGTGGTGCAGGCCCCGCCTGCTGACGCGGTCGGCGTCCGGCAGTGAGTGTCACTTCGTCAGTTGTAGCGGCGAACGTCGTGGGACAGCGCCCGTTCGCCTTCCGCGCTGATCACCGTGACTGGTGACGTTCCTTGCCTGTATCGGCCCAGCCGAGGTCCCGGCGGGCACGCCGGCTCGTGCTGCATCGATCACCCGGACGGCCCTGCCCTGCCGTTCTTATGGCGGCGATCGCGTCGCGTCTCCGACGTGGCGGTCGATTCGACCCGCGGATCGGGGAGGCAAGGTCCCGTCAGCCGCCTAGCGGCTTACCTCTGCGGCCACACCCTGAACCCACGGGTTGTCCCCCCGCGGGTCGTCCGACCAGAGCAGACACGTCGTGAAAGCAGGAACAGCAGGACAGGCCTCAGCCAAAGCTCCATTTGCGGCAGTTGGAGGCGCGGCACAGCATGGGCTGCACAGGCGTGATGCGCGCCTGTTCTTGGGGCCGCGTAGGCGTTGTGTGCTGGCGAAATTTGCTGCCGCGGCGCATTGCACGCATTCCTGGACGCCGAGGTGATCGGTCTCCATGCCCTCACTGAACAAACGCTCGTCAGGTACGGAAGAGGAGCCTCATGCCTCGGGAATCTGCGAACGAAAACTCCGGAGACCAGGTCAACGCCAGGATGCCCCGGCGCCATGTGCTGCGCACGGCAGGCGCGGGTGCGCTGGGGCTAGGTCTGGGAGGCGTCGCGCCGACCGCTGTCACGATGCCTGGCAGTGCGCCCCCGCACTCCCAAGTCAAGCCCGAGCCCACCCCGGAGGGCCTCGGCTCCGTCGTCCAGGCGCCGCACCTGCCGCCGGGGTTCACCAAGACGTTCACCAGCCGGTACATCAACACCGGCCAACTGCGCCTGCACGCGGTCATCGGCGGCGACGGACCACCACTGCTGCTGATACACGGCTGGCCCGAGACGTGGTACGCCTGGCGCCTGGTGATGCCGACACTGGCCCGGGACTTCAAGGTGATCGCGGTCGACCAGCGCGGCATCGGGCTGTCCGACAAGCCCAAGACCGGCTACGACACCCGTACTCTCGCGCGCGACATGGTCTCGCTCATGGAGGCGCTCGGCTACCAGCGATTCGCCGTCGTCGGCCACGACACCGGCATGCCGATCGGCTACGCGCTGGCCGCGGACCACCCGGAGCGGATCGACCGCCTGGCCGTCGCAGAGGCCTTCCTCCCGGCCGTGACTCCCTCACCGCCCCTGGTGGGCTCTGCGCAGGTCAACAACAGGCTGTGGCACATCCCCTTCAACCGGCTCACGGACGTGAACGAACAGCTTGTAAGAGGACGCGAAAACATCTACTTCGGCTGGCAGTTCGCCACCAAGGCCGTACAGAAACTCCCCGATTACGCTGTCACGCACTACGTCCGGATCCTCGCCTCCCAACGGGACGCCCTGCGTGGCAGCTTCGGGTGGTACCGAGCGCTTGACACCACCATCGCGCAGGACCAGCAACGCAAGACGCGTCCGCTGACTCTCCCCGTCCTGGCGATCGGCGGAGCAGGGAGCCTGGGTGCGAACGTTGCGAGCACGATGAAGCTCGTCGCGCACGACGTCCACAGCGTGGTCATTTCCGGCTCGGGTCACTGGGTCGCGGAGGAGGCTCCCCAGCAGATGCTGGCAGCGCTGACCGCCTTCCTGGCCCCCTACCGCGACCGAGCGCGACGCGCACAGCCCCAGGCCACCGCGTAATTCGGACTTCCGCCGGTGGTGGGCCGAGCATGACGTAGCCCAGTGCGCCCATGACACGGTGCGCTATCGGCATCCCCTGGTCGGCGACACCACCATCCCCCATCTTCGAAGGGAATCTCCGCCTTCAGGCGGGGAGGGAATCCGATCCTGAGCCCCGCGCCGCGGGGCGCCGCAGCTTCGCTCCGGAGTGTTCCGACCACAGTCCGCGCTCAGTCGGGCCGCACCTGGTTCTCGATGTAGTCCTTGACCACTTGGAGCGGTGCTCCGCCGGATGAGCCGGCGAAGTAGGAGCCGGACCAGAATCGGCCGTGCATGATCGCCCGGTTCACGCGGCCGGCGAACTCCTCCCGCAGGCGGCGCGAGGAGACGTCCTTGAGGGAGTTGACCAGGTTGGAGAGGGCGACTTTCGGCGGGTAGTGCACCAGCAGGCGCACGTGGTCTTCTTCGCCGTTGACGGCCTGCGGCACCGCGGCCCTCCAGCCGTCGGTGTCAACGGGCCGCTGGGATCTCCTGCAGGAGTGCCGGCATGCGACGCAGGCCCGGGTCCTTGCCGGCGCGCGGGTGGCTGACAGTGTCACGGTCAGTGATCGTGGTCCGGGCGATTCGTTTCGGCGCAGTGCGCGGTCTGCTCGACGCGACGGTGCCACCGAGTTGCGAGGGCACCCCAGGACAAAGCGGGCGCTGTACTTTGCCCAAGGGTGCGACCGCTTGGACAGAACACCTCCCTCGTGTGCGCGGCAGTCGGTGTGCCTGTCCTCTGCGGAACTCGGGTGGCACGATGGCCGGCAGCCTCCAACGATGGGAAATAGCCCAGGCTGTCGTCGGATGGACCTGCGTGAAGGCCTCCGACACCGCGCAGGGCCCGCCGCAAGGCCGGGTGCCCACCCTCCTGGCTTTTGGAGGTGTACTACGTGCGACCCATTCAGCCAATCAGAAGCTTCGCCTTCCTGCTCCTCGGCGTTGCGCTGATCTCAGGCCTGGAATTGGCTTTGGCTGCCTCTCACGTGCAGGTCATGGGCCTACCGGAGTATTCCGTGCTGATCACTGTCGTGGCCAGTGCTCTGTTGCCGCTGCGACAGACCGTGATTGTGGGCCTTTTCAACCTGGCCGCCGCCATGGCGATCTACGGGATATTCCTCCGGGAAATCGGGCAGGCCAGTCAAATATCGGTCATCATGGCGTTGGCCGTCGCGCTGGGCATGAGCGTGGTCGTCTGCCGTGTCCGTATCGCAAGGGAGAGACGATTCGAACGCCTCATGATCGCTCGCGAGCGGCTCGCATTGCTCAGCGAGGCCAGCAGCCGTGTCGGCAGCACGCTCAACGTGGCTCGAACCGCTGAGGAACTGACCGAAGTAGCAGTTCACCGCTTCGCGGACCACGCGGCCGTGGACCTCTTCGATCGTGTCCTCCAAGGTGAGGAACCTGCCCCCGGTCCTCACATGGGCGAGATCACCTTGCGCCGCACCGCCCGTCAATCGGGCCCGGTCGCCCTTGCCGGCACTGCACGGCCGGGTGAGACCGTCACCTACCGCCAGGGATCGGTACCAGCCCTGAGTCTGAGGACAGGCGAACCCATGAGGGCGGAGATCGCCGATGCCGCCTGCTGGCCTGCCGATACAAGCGACGCCGGCATGAACGCACCACACTCCGCGCTGGCCGTCCCTCTCCGTGCCCGGGGAGTGGCCCTCGGTGCGGCACTTTTCACACGCTCCCCGAGCCGGGAGCCCTTCGATGCCGATGACCTGCTACTGGCGCAGGAAATCGGGGCACAAGCCGCGGTATGCGTGGATAACGCCCGCCGCTACACCCACGAGCGCACCACCTCCCTGGCACTTCAGCAAAGCCTTCTGCCCCAGATGGCCCCGAAGCAGCCGGCCGTGGAGGCAGCCACGCGCTACATCCCCGCCAATTCCCAGGCCGGAGTGGGCGGCGACTGGTACGACGTGATCCCGCTCCCCGGGGCTCGCGTCGCCCTGGTCGTGGGCGACGTGGTCGGGCACGGCGTCCACGCCTCGGCAACCATGGGGCGTCTGCGATCTGCGGTACGCACGCTCGCCGACATCGACCTGCCGCCCGACGAACTGCTCACCCACCTCGACGACCTCGTCACCCAATGCCGCATGGTCAGCGACCGCACGCAGGAGGCCAGTCGCGACGTCGGAGCGGATTTCGGTGAGGTCGGTGCGACCTGCCTGTACATGATCTACGACCCGGTCTCGCGCCGGTGCACAGGCGCACGCGCCGGTCACCCACCACCGGCCGTGGTGCGTCCAGGAGGAGACGTCGACTACTTCGACATTCCCGCCGGCCCTCCTCTGGGCGTCGGCGGCCTGCCCTTCGAAACAGCCGACCTGGACCTGGCCGAAGGCAGCCTGCTTGTCCTGTACACCGACGGTCTCATCGAATCCCTCAGGTATGACCTGGACGAAGGGCTCGAGCGTCTGCGAAAGACCCTGTCCGAGCCGATGCCCTCTCTGGAGGACACGTGCGACCGCGTCCTGAACTCGATGGTCGCTGGTCGCGCCAGAGACGATGTCGCCCTCGTCATCGCCCGCACCCAAGAACTCGACAGCAAACACGTCACCACCTGGGACTTGTCGGAGGATCTCGCCGAGGTCGCCCGCGCACGCGAGCTCGCCTCGCTCCAACTGGCGAGCTGGAACCTGCAGGAGTTGGCGTTCACCACGGAACTCGTCGTGAGCGAACTGGTCACCAACGCCATCCGCTATGGCGGGCGCCCCGTCCAGCTGCGTCTGCTGCGCCAGGACACCTTGATCTGCGAAGTGTCCGACGGCAGCAACACCGCCCCCCATCTGCGCCGGGCCCGCATGTTCGATGAGGGCGGACGCGGACTGTTCATCGTGGCGCAGCTCGCCGAGCACTGGGGCACACGGCAGCGGCCAGAGGGAAAGACCATCTGGGCCGAGCTGCGACTGTAAAAAGGGTCGGGGACCGGCGCATCGGCCTATGCTCCGTTTTTCAGTCCCCGCCGCTTCGAGGGCGACCGGGGCCTTCTCTAATACCAAAGTGAATCGATCGATTTACTTTGATGATTGCTGAACGGCGGTAGGCGACGATCGCGAGGGCACTGCCCTTCACTCTCGCCGCAGGCACCCGAATTCGTTGCGGTGTTCAGCGGTGTGGTGCCGTGCTCACGACGGATCGATGCCGGGTCGTCTGTGGATGCCTCGGCCGTGCGGCCACGCGAGGTCCCCGCGGTCGGAGGACGCTGATCGAGCACAGGGCCGTTTCGCCCCCGCAAGATCGGCGGGACAGGACCCAGTCAGCATCCTTCCCCCGCCCCGGCATCCCGCCTCGGGCGGCTTTTCATACCCTCGGGAGGCTCCTGTCTGCGACCACCCTGGCCGTCGGAACCGGCACGACGCCGGCCGCGACCGATGCCGAGGTCGGCGCCGGAAGCATGCCGATCGCCGACCCGGTCTCGCACATATGGTCGTCCAGCGGCGCCAAGGTCGCCTCGGTCGATCCCGTGACCGGCGAGGTCACCGCCCGTCGCGCCGGCACGGTGACCGTCTCGGTCACCAGCGGCCGGATGACCGGCAGCGTGCAGCTCACCGTGAGCTGACGCCGCCCCGGCGAACAAAGCGCCCCGGAACCGCCTCGTTCCGGGGCGCTTCACGCTCCCACGAACGCCGGCCCGTTCGGGCCGTCAGGACAGCCCCCATGGGCGGAGCTTGTCCGGATTGCGTACCGCCCAGATGTGCGTGATCCGGTCGTCGTCGGCGACCTCGAACGCGAACACCGTCTCGATCCGGCCCTCGGACTCGACCACCAGGCCCGGCAGCCCGTTGACCGTGCGCTCGAGGATCGTGCGGGGCGGCGCGAACCGGGCGATCGTCAGGTAGAGGCGGGCGATCTGCTCGGCGCCCTCGATCGGCAGCAGGTGGGCGACGGCGCGGCCACCGCCGTCGGAGATCGCGGTGGCGCCCGGGTCGAGCAGGCCGATCAAGGCTTGGATGTCCTGGGCCTCCCAGGCCGCCTTGAACCGCCGGACGACGCTCGCCTGCCGGGCCGCGTTCGGCCTCGCCTCGGCCCGCGCGGCGGCGATGCGACGGCGGGCCGAGGACGCCAGCTGACGGCACGCCGCCGGGCTGCGGCCGACGATCTCGGCCACCTCGGCGAACGGGTAGCGGAAGACGTCGTGCAGCACGAACGCGACGCGCTCGGCCGGGGTCATCGACTCGAACACGACCAGGAAGGCCATGGTCACCGACTCGTCGAGGGTGATCCGGTCGGCCGGGTCCACACCGGCGCCGCCCGCCGCCCCGGCGATCCACTCCGCTGAGTCGGGCAGCGGCTCTGGGATCCATTCTCCGACGTAGGCCTCCCGCCGGGCGCGTGCCGAGCCGAGCAGGTTCAGACAGATGCGGCTGGCCACCTTCGTCAGCCAGGCGCCCGGGGACTCGACGGCCTCCTGCTGCGCCCGGGACATCGCGTACCAGCGGGTGTAGGTCTCCTGGACGACGTCCTCCGCGTCGGCCAGGGACCCGAGCAGCCGGTAGGCGAGATTGAGCAGCTGTCGCCGCTCGCTCATGATCGTGCTCAGGCCCGGGTCCCGCTGCTCGTCTGCCTGCCGCTGTGCCTGTTCCGACGGACTGGTCATACGCTCTCCGGCTCCCTCGTTCACGCTCCCTCTCCATTACGACAAATCAGAGCGGTGGAATGTGAGGTCGGCGGATCGCCTCACATTCGGCGGGGCTGCGTTGTCGGACCGGTGAAGACGAGTACACCATCCACAGGACAGGACGCTGAGCATGAACGACTTCCAAGAGATCGCCGACCGCGTCGAGATCGAGGCGCTGCGCGGCGAGTTCACCGACGCGGCGATGATGCGCGACCGTGCCCGCCTTGCCGCGCTGTTCACCCCTGACGGCGTTCTGAGCATGCCCAACGTCCCGGTCGAGCTCATCGGCCGGAAGGAGATCCGGGCCGGAGGCGAACGCCTGCAGAGCCAATGGGACTTCTTCGTGCAGAACAGCCACCCGGGCACGATCCGGATCGAAGGCGACACCGCCACCGGTCGCACCTACATACAGGAGATCGCGCGTCTGCTCGACGGCCGCTCGGGCCTGAACTTCGCCATCTACCACGACAGCTACCGGCGTACGTCGGAGGGATGGAAGTTCGCCGAGCGGGTCTACGAGGTCAGGTACGTCGACACCACTCCGCTGGGGGGTTCGGCACCCGGCCCCGACGCTCAGGCGCACGGCTCTGGTGAGGCCGGGGACGCCGGCCGGGCACCGGGTGCCGGTGAGGCGGACGCGTCGGCTACGGGGGCGGCCGACGCCTTCAGCGCACCCGCGTCCGCCGAACGGCTGGACCGGGCGATCGCGGCGCTGCGGGCGAACGGCTTTACCGCCGAACTGCTCGACGACGCCGCGGCGGCCCGCGCCCGCATCAAGGATCTGATCCCGGAGGGCGCGGGCGTGTTCACCGGGGCCAGTGAGACGCTTCAGCTCTCCGGCATCGCGCAGGACATCGAGACGGGCGGCCGCTACCAGGCCATCCGGCCGCGCGTCCTGAAGATGGACCGCGCCACCGAGTCCGACCAGATCCGCCGGCTGGTGGCCACCCCCGACGTCTTCGTCGCCAGCGTCGCGGCCGTCACCGAGACCGGCTCGCTCGTCATCGCCTCGGGCAGCGGCAGCCAGCTGCCCGCCTCGGCCGGCGGCGCCGCAAGGGCGATCTGGGTCGTCGGGGCACAGAAAGTGGTGCCCGACCTGAGCACCGCACTGCGCCGGGTCGAGGAGCACGCCCTTCCACTGGAGACCGCACGCGCCCGGGCGGTCTACGGGCAGCCGAGCGCGGTCAACCGTCTGCTCGTCCTCAACGCCGAGCCGCAGCCCGGGCGCGGCACTGTCCTGATGCTGCGCGAGGCCATTGGATTCTGACATCCCGCGCGGTGAGGACGTCAGAACGACGCGGGGGCGGACGGCGAGCCGTATCGGGATCGCCGTCCGCCCCCGTGCCCTACCTTTTGCGGGTGCTGCCGTGCCTAAGGCCGCCCCGTAAGACGTGCTTCGGCCGACGGTGGCAGGGCGCAGGTGTGCAAGTCGGTGGCAGGCTGAACGGCGGCAAGGGACGATCGCGAGGGCACGGCCTTCTCTCGCCGCAGGCACCCGAATTCGTTGCGGTGTTCAGCGGTGTGGTGCGAGGTACGCGGAGGGGCGCCGGTCGACACCAGAGGCACCGCCGGCGCCGGGAGACGGTGCCGATGTAGGCGGAGCCGTTCGCCCGGAACATCAATCCGGTGGAGGTCGCGCGGCGCCCCGTGGGTGGCGAAGCGCTTCTCGATCTCGACGGGCGTCTGCGGGCTCGCCTCCTTGATCTCCTCCGAGAGGAGCACGTCCCGCACTGCCGCCTGGGGCCTGTCCGATGGGCCGCTCGGAGGTGGCCATCACGACTGAGCCGCGCATGCGGACTCGCCCCTAGCCACCTCAAGAAGGTTCAATGCCGGAGTGGTGGATTGGGCACAGATGCGTGACTGCTGGTTCGAGGTTGATCGTGTTCCGGAGCTCTTGGAGCGAGTCGAACGCGGTGACGTCGCAGACGCGTGGAAGGAGCTGGGATGGCGGCTCGTCCTTGAACATGACCTGGTGTCCCCAGCCAGTTTCGCTGCGCTGCCGCGCCTGGTGTGCCTTGCGCCTCGCAGTGCTGAGGCCAGGGCCCTGGCGGGGGAGATCCTCGAGCGTGCGGCAGGGCACCATGGCTGCGACGATCTCCTGGCGGACTGCGCCGGCGCCATCGCGCAGTTCCGCGAAGTGCTGAACAGGCACTTGCGGTCGCGGCCGACTGACTACCTCGTGTCCTTCCGCGCCCTGCTATCGGCCGAGGCGGAGTACCACTGGGCGGCTGACCTGGGCGAGTTCAAGGATGACTTCTATCCGCTGGCCTGTCCCCACTGTGGCGCAGAGGTCACGATCGCCATCGGCGACTACGGTCGGTACTCCGCGATTCGGGACTGGGACATGGGCGATGTGGAGCGACGGGACCTGCGCCCGGCGGCGGCCGACAGACTTACCGGAACCGGCAGATGGATGCATGAGATGGCTGTCCGCGATGGGCAGGAGGTGCTCGCCGACGGAATCTCTTACCTGTTCGGTGATGCGGAATGCCCGGGCTGCGCCAGCGTCTTCAACGTCGCGGAGGAGTACACCTCCGCCAACCGTCCGGTCATGCGGTAACGCGAACCCGACAGCTACTCGGCTGTGTCCTGTGGGCGAAGCCACAGCCGGATCGCGGCGACGGTGACCGTTCCGTGGAAGACGTAGGCCCTC
The DNA here is from genome assembly GCF_040644975.1 of Streptomyces sp. NPDC046900. Lineage (NCBI taxonomy): Bacteria > Bacillati > Actinomycetota > Actinomycetes > Kitasatosporales > Streptomycetaceae > Streptomyces > Streptomyces sp. NPDC046900. Next base: position 21,086 of record NZ_JBEYXD010000050.1, read on the forward strand.
TTGTCATATCGGGTTGCCACAGCTCGAAAGGGCTCTTCGAACTTGGCCGTGACTTGACGATGAACGCGCGGTGCTGTTGGGGCTGTAGGGCGCTTATGAACTGACCGCTGCGAACGCGGCGAGCACGAGATCAAGATCGATGACCGGCACGGCCAGCGACCATGGCTCGCCTTCAGCGTGGGTGTCGATGACGATGAACTGCCGGCTCTTCACGCGCCACTTATCGCGGCCGTCGACTTCGCGTATCTCGTTGACGTCGATCGGTGCCCTCATGGGCAGGCCGGATCCCACTCGTCGTGGAAAGCGGCCTGAAAACCATGTGATCGGCTCACCGGCCTGCGTATGCAGAATCAGCGTCCCGGGTCGCAGTCGCGACTCATCCCGACGATGCGCGACCACGGCCATCGGCTCGCCGGCAGCCAGGTATGCCAGGTATGCCAGGTCCAGTGTGGGGTCAGTCGCAGGCGGCCCACGACTGACCCGCCGGTTCTGCTCCCAATGCAGCATCAGATCGGTGAACGTCTTGGTGCCCGCCGCCCTGCGCACTCGACTCGTGCCCACCATGCCCCCTGACCGCAACACATGCATTTCTCGTGCGCCGATCGCAGTGCCGGCGAAGATAGCGTCGTCAGCGCGATGAACGTCGAGGCTTCCCTGGTGACCAGGCGGACTGTCGCGTTGCCGCGCCGGGTCTCGTCGATGCCCAGATGCTCAACCGCCGGCGTGACCGCCGGCAGTGCGGCCTTCGCGGCAGCGGTGAACGCCGCGTTCGCGATCGGCCAGGACACCTCGAGGTTCCGCGCGGCCTGCACCAGGTGCGCCTGCCGTCGACCACAGCCGACCCGATCGCGGCCCGAGACCTGGCCGTCAGCCGGAGCCGCAGCGGTATCGACGGCAGCGCCTCGGTGAACGTCTTGCGTGCACACCGCTCGTTCAGGCAGCGCGAGCGGCGCTCGGTCGAGCGCAGCGCGGTCCGGCGGCCGGCCACTGGACGGTCCCGGGGCCGCGTCCGCACCCACGAGTGCGGACGCTCAGCCATGCCGACCGACCCTGGTGATGAGTTTTCGCGCCCGCACCCGTCACACCTACGACGGGACACGACGAGGCGGAAGGATGACGCGATGAGCGCGGACACACGGCTGGAGGAGGTGGACGTGAGCGGTCTGGGCGAGGTCGACGAGCCGGCGTTCTCGGGGCTGGCGGAGCGGCACCGGCGGGAGCTGCACGTGCACTGCTACCGGATGCTCGGGTCGTTCGAGGACGCCGAGGACACTGTGCAGGAAACGTTCCTCCGTGCTTGGCGGCGGCGGGAGACCTTTGAGGGGCGGTCGACGTTCCGGGCCTGGCTCTACCGGATCGCCACCAACGCCTGCCTGGACCTGCTCGCCAAGTGCCGTCCGGAGCCTGCGACCGGCGGCGAGGTGCTGTGGCTGCAGCCCTACCCGGACCGGCTGCTCGACGAGCTGCCCGCGGGCGACGCGGACGAGCCGGAGACCGTCGCCGTCGCGCGGGAGACGATCGAGCTGGCGTACCTGGTCGCAGTCCAGCACCTCGCGCCGCGCCCGCGGGCCGTGCTGATCCTGCGGGATGTGCTCGGCTGGCCGGCGAAGGACGTCGCGGAGCTCCTCGGGGACTCCGTCAACTCCGTGAACAGCGCGCTGCAGCGGGCCCGCGCCTGCATGCGGGGGCACCTGCCCGCCGAGCGGCAGGACTGGACCGGCGGCGAACAGGACGCCGGGACGCGCGAGCTGGTGCGCCGCTATACCGAGGCCAGCTTGGCCACGGACGTCGACGGGCTCGCCGCACTGCTGCGGGACGACGTCCACTGCTCGATGCCGCCCACGCCGGGCCTGTACGTCGGCCGCGACGCGGTGGTGAACGACTGGGTCGAGAACGGCTTCGAGGGCATGACGGGCCTGCGCGCCGTCCTCACCTCTGTGAACCGGCAGCCCGCCGTCGCCTTCTACCTCTGGCAGAAGCGGAAGGGTGCGTACCTGCCGCTGACGATCGACGTCCTGCGTGTCACCGGCGGGGCGATCACCGAGATCGTCACGTTCCACGACGACCAGTTCCCGCGGCTCGGGCTGCCGGAGCGCCTGCCGGCGGACGGCACGGAGTAGTCCCGGTGTGGACGCTCGTGCTGCGCGGTGGCGCGCGTGTCGCGGTGGTCGCGGCGGAGTGGTGCAACGCGTTCGGCGTCGTCACCCGCGGGCGGGTGCAGCTGGAGCTGCGCGACGGCGAGCCCGGGCCGGTCCTCGGACGCGACGCCGGGTTCTGGCTCTGTGGCACCGGCGTCCGCGCCCTGCGGAACCCCGGCCGTCGCACGGCGAGGGTGCGCATCGTCACCCCCAGGGCCAGGACCGTCACATGCCAGTCAACACCCCGTACGCCAGTTACGAATGATGGAGGAACGACATGAACAGCATGAATGACACCGGGGTCGTCGTAGGCCCGGTATCGGGCCGGACCAGCCGCACCCCCGACTCCGCAGGCTCGCCGGCACCGGCTTCATTGCCACGCTCGCGGCGATGGTGGCCACCACCCTCGTCGCGGCGCTTGCCCAGGCCGTGGGCGTCGACTTCCAGGTCCCCGATGGTGGCGAGACGATTCCGCTGTCCGGGTTCGCCGTGGTGACCGGCTTCTTCTCGGTCGTGGGCATCGTCATTGCCGTCGCTCTTCTTCGTTGGAGCGATCGCCCCGCCAAGCGATTCGTGTGGACGGCAGTGCCGCTGACCGCGATCTCGTTGGTCCCGCCCCTCATCTCCGGGGCAAACACCGCCACCACCACCGCCCTCCTCGGGCTACACCTCGTCCCTGCGACGGTGATGATCCCCACCCTGGCCCGAAGCCTCCGCACCCGGACCGATTGACGATCTCGCAACGGAACAATGCGCGGCGCCAGGACGCGCGCGCTCGCAGCCCACCCCCTGACACCTGCGCCTGCGGGGGCTGCCATGCCGTAGCCGGCGGGGCAGGGAACGTTGATTGTGACGTGGGAGGTTGGAAATGGCCGTCCTGCGCGCGGGACGGGTGACGCCACTGTGGCCGGAAGGGCCTGTATCTCTGCGCGACCCGGGTGATGGTGGAATGGCCGACGTCGAACGGCAGCTTGAGAGCGGCGCGCGGACTGCCGTGCCGGAGATGAATGAGCGTGGCCACCGGCCGAGTCGACGAAGACCAGCTGATGCCTGGTGCCGGCACCTGCCGCCGGGTCGTGCCGTGCCGGCACGACTCACGGCGTGGTCGGCAGAACCGCGAGCCGGCGCTAGCCGAGTACGGAGAGCAGTTGGAGGTTGGTGTGGCTTTCCGTGCCCGGTACCGCGGTGTACACCAGGAGCCGCTGGGACTGGTCGGGGTCGACGAGCGTCTGACAGTGCAGCTCCAGCAGGCCGACCTGCGGGTGCTGGAACCGTTTGGCCGCACAGGAGGGTCCGAGCACGGGGTGCTCGCGCCACAGCGCCGCGAACTCGGGGCTGACCCGCTGGAGTTCCTCCACGAGTGCGCCGGCGCGCGAGTCACCTCCGTCGCGGGTGTACGTGCCGTACAGGTCCGCCACCATCAGCCGGCTCTGCTCCGGGACGTCGCTCTCGGGCGCGAGGCGGGAGGCCGGATCGGTGAACCAGCGGTAGTGCGCGCTGCGGTCCCACTCGGTGTAGGCCGTCTGGTCGCCGAGCAGCGCCACGGCCGGGCGGGTCTGCCGCAGCGTCTCGCCCAGGTGGTTCATGACCAGGGCGGGCGTGTCCTCCAGGCGGTCCAGGATGCGCATCATGCCCGGGTTGATGTGGTCGCCGCGGCGCACCCTGCGGGGCAGGGCGTGGCCGGCGAGGTGGAACAGGTGGTCGCGCTCCTCCAGCGACAGGTGCAGGCCGCGGGCGATCGCTGCGAGCATCTGCTCCGAAGGATGCGGACCTCGCGGCTGCTCCAGCCGGCTGTAGTAGTCGACCGACATGTCGCACAGGGCCGCCACTTCCTCGCGGCGCAGCCCGTCGGTACGTCTGCGCCGCCCGCGCGGCAGCCCGATGTCCTCCGGCTGCAGTGCCTCGCGGCGTGCCCGGAGGAAGGCCGCCAGCCCGGCTCGGTCCGCCATGTGCCGTCGCGTCCTCTCGTGTCTACGTTGTGGGGTTCCGGCCGGTCCGGATCGGCCGGAAGGGGCGTGGGCCGCCCACTGCGCAGGGTAACTCCGCGCCGCCGGCCGTCCCGGGGTGTCCACGGGGGCCGTGGACGCCCACCGGGCCGTCCGCGGCCCCCGTGGCCATCGTCAGCGGGTGATCGCCTTGGTCTCCAGGAACTCCTCGAGACCGGATCGACCCATCTCCCGGCCGTTGCCGGACTGCTTGTAGCCGCCGAACGGTGCCTGGAAGTTGTGCGGGCCGCCGTTGACGTCCACCTGGCCGACCCGCAGACGCCGGGCGATCGCCATGGCGTGCTCCTCGTCGCCGGTGACGGCGCCGTTGAGGCCGTAGATCGTGCCGTTGGCGATCTCGACGGCATGGTCGTCGTCGGTGTACGGGATCACCGCGAGGACGGGGCCGAAGATCTCCTCCTGGGCGATGACCGAGTCGGGGTCGACGTCGCAGAAGATCGTGGGCCTGACGTACGCGCCGGCCTCGAATCCGTCCGGGCGGCCGGCGCCGCCGACGACGAGCGTGGCCCCGTCGGCGATGCCGCGCCGGATGTAGCCGTCCACGCGCTGCCGCTGGGTCTCGGAGGCGAGGGGGCCGATGCGGGTGGCCTCGTCGGCCGGGTCGCCGACAGCATAGGCAGCGGCGGCGGCACGCAGCTTCTCGACCACCGTTTCCTGAAGGTGCTCGGGCACCAGCATCCGTGAGTAGGCGCCGCAGGCCTGGCCGCCGTTCGCCCACGCGTAGGCCAGACCGCGGGTGACGGCGAAGTCGAGGTCGGCCTCGGGCAGGACGATGTGGGCCGCCTTGCCGCCCAGTTCCAGCGCGACGCGCTTGACGGTCCCGGACGCCGCCGCGGAGACGCGCCTGCCGGCGGCCGTGGAGCCGGTGAACGAGACCATGTCGATCTTCGGATGCCGGGAGATGGCCTCGCCGACCACCGGGCCGGTGCCCTGTACGACGTTCAGTACGCCGTCCGGGAGCCCGGCCTCGGAAGCGATCTCCGCGAACATCCGGGCGCTGAGCGGGGAGAGCTCCGACGGCTTGAGGACCACGGTGTTGCCGGCCAGCAGGGCCGGGACGACCTTCGTCACGAGCTGCTGGAGGGGGAAGTTCCAGGGGGTGATGGTGCCCACGACGCCGATCGGCTCCCGGATGACCAGCGAGTTCTCCACCGTCTCGGTCCACTCGAACCGCTCGGCCGCGACGATCGCGGCCTGGGCCGCCGCCACCGGGAAGCCGGCCTGAGCCTGGCGGGAGAAGGAGATCGGGGCGCCCATCTCCAGGGTGATCGTCGCCGCGAGCTCCTCGGAGTGCTTCGCCATACCCTCGGCCACCAGTCGCAGCACGGCGATGCGGTCCTCGGGCGAGGTCGCCGACCAGGCAGGGAAGGCGGCGAGCGCCGCGTCCACCGCCTGGTCGACGTCCTCGTGCGTGCCCTGGGCCACGGAGGCGACCACGGAGTCGTCGGCGGGGTTCACGACGTCGAGCAGCGGCCCGGAGCCGGGGACAGCGCGGCCCCCGATCCAGTGCGAGGGGGCCGGGAAGGGAACATCGGGGTTTTCGTTCATGCCGCCAGGAAACATCGGCCGCCGCACGGCAGCCATGTCCGGCCATACCCATGATCCGGGTCACTCCTCAGGCGCCCGGGGAGTCCGGCACCTGGACACTCACGGACTCTTCGTGCGGCACGGGCCGCGCGCCCGGCCGTCCACGTCCGGGGCCGGTGACGCGGCCCTGACGCGCGTGACACCACCGTGCTCGCGTGACAGCCGCGCGGCGAGGCGGTGATGGTATCCGCCGGCCTGGTGCAGCGCCTGCAGCGCCAGGGTCCCTGCCCTATCGCGCGGTATTCGTCCGGGGCCGCTGCCGTTGGCGCCGCGCCGGTCACTGGTCTTGCTGCTGCCCGCCCCGAGCAGCCCGGTGCGAGTTCTTGACCGGGAGGTTCAAGTCACCGGTGATGGAGCGCGTATAGGTCGAAGTTGCCGGTGGTGTCATGGGTGTAGAACCAGTGAGCTGGCGCAGGCGATGCTGCAGTTCCACGATCTGGGGGCCGTTGTCGCTGCGCCGCAGCACCGTGACGGTCTGGCTGGTGCGAGCCTGCGTTGAACCGGCCGAGCCGGCGGTACGGGCCGTCGGCACGCGGTTCGGGGCTGCGGGCGTGGTCGACGTCGACGCCGAGGGACGCGCGTGCTTCGGAGCGGACGGCTCGGTGGACGCCGACGCGGAGCCCGGGGTGCGGCCGGACTCGTCCGGCGCGTTGGTGCGTCCGTCCTGCAGCGCGGTGTCGCCGCTTGGCTCGTCCGGGGTGAACAACCCGCTCGTGTAGCCCGCGGCGGCAGCGGCGATCGCCACGAGGATCAGAGCCTGTCGACGCCGGCCCATCGGTCGGCGCTGCTGCCTCCTGTGGGAACTTCTACTGGAAGGCCGACGCCACGGCGACAGCGGCCTGTTCGGCCCGGCCGCCGGCGGTGGCGACGGTTCCAAGAGCGAGTGGGGCGCCTGCGGCGTGCGGTCGTCCATCACGTTCATGCCCGAGGGGGCGGTCGCAGAAGGCGCAGTGGTGGGGGCCGGCGGCGTTGCGTGCTGTCCCGGAGCGGTGGGGCTCTGGCCCGGAGGCGGGTTGGAGGGGAGCCCCCGTGTGCCGAGCGGTTTTGGCAGCTTGACGTACATGTATGGGCGGACGCCGAGCGATTGGAAGTCTTCCGGGGTGGCCTTTTCGGCGCGGCGGGCCGCGGTGGCCACCTGCTGAGTGCACTGACAGGCTTCAGTGCCCCCTGCCGCCCGTTCAGTGGAACATTTCGAACACCTTTGCCGATTCATATGCGAATCCTTCCCCCTACAGACGCCAGCGATCATGCAGCGCTCGTCGCCGATCCACTCGGCAATTCCGTGGATCCATGAGGGCTTAACGGGCCATTACTTGCCACACTGATAACGACAGATGGCGGGAGAAGTCTCAGAGTTCACGGGAGGGCGCCATGAACTGCGGATGCGCGCGCCGTGACCGACCCGCCCTTTGAGCAGCCAAGACCGACTGTTGGCGTCTCGCCGGCTCGGGCTCATGTTCGACCTCGTGGGCGGGGTCGTGTTCGGGCTTACGGGCCAAGATGAACGCCGGAGCACCCCGAGCCCAGGATTGCGCTGCTCGATACGGCGCCGAGTGCCGTGACACCTGATGACCTTCCTCAAGGACGCGCATGAGTGTCGCCGTGTGGTGCGGCAGGTCGGAGCCGTGAACCGGTTTCCGACACATTGACCTGCAACGCCACCTTGCCCAGCAACCCCAGCCACCGACCACGTGACCTTGAACCGGGACGCCGGGCCGACCAGACCGGCTGGTCTCGCCATCACAACCGTCTCCCGCGCCAGACCTACCAGCGCATGTCGAGGGCGTCGAGGTCGGCGCGGCGCTGCGCGGTGAGGAGCCCCGTTTCGCATAGGTGGTGACGGCAGCCGCCGTGAGGGCACGCCGGAGCAAACCCGAGGGCCGATCCCGGCTGGACTATGCGCTGCCGTCTGCAGGGGCAGGGGCAGGGGCAGGGGCAGGAGCTGAGGCCGCGGCCGAGGCCGCATCCTGAGCGAGGGCCCCTGATCCCCTCTGGCCATAGCGTTTACTTCTCACTCGTTGCAACGCAAGGAACGACGGCGTTGCATTATCGGCGAAACCATTGCAACGATTGCACAGCTCTGGGCTGCAAGGATGCCTATTTCGTGCAACGAGTGTGTTGCCGGATCCTGGAAAGCAACGTAGCGTTTCCTGCATCGGAAACAACGAGTGAGTGCAGGAGAGCATGATGCAGAAGTTCGAGTCCCCCGCCCCGATCTCCGCCGTCCTGGACATCCCCGCCGGGCGGATCCAGTTCATCGCCGCCGACCGCACCGACACCACCGTGGAGGTCCTGCCCGCCGACCCCTCCAAGAGCCGGGACGTGCAGATGGCCGAGCACACGGCCGTCGCCTACGCCGACGGTGTCCTGCGGATCCACACCCCTAAACCCACCCACCAGCTTTTCGGTCCCTCCGGATCCCTGGAGGTCACCGTCCAACTGCCCGCCGGCTCCCGCATCGAGGCCACGGCCGCCGGCTGTGAACTGCGCGGCGTCGGCCGCCTCGGCGATGTCGCCTTCGACGGCGCCTACCGCCACATCAAGATCGACGAGGCCGCGAGCGTCCGCCTCACCGCGATCGACGGCGACGTCGAGGTCGGCCGGCTGGGCGGCCCCGCGGAGATCAGCACCGCACGGGGTGATATCCGGATCGCCGAGGCCGTGCGCGGCACGGTCGTGCTCCGCACCCAGTCCGGTGACATCACGGTCGGCGCCGCCGGCGGCGTCTCGGCCGTCCTGGACGCCGGCACCGGCCACGGCCGTATCAGCAACGCCCTCAAGAACGACGGCACCGCCGAACTCGACATCCGCGCGACCACCTCCCACGGCGACATCACCGCCCGCAGCCTCTGAAAAGAGCAGGACCGGGACCGTCCGGCCGGGCCCACCGCGATCTCGGCCCGGCCGGGTCGTGCCGGGTCGCCGCCGACGACCCGGCCGGCCGTCCGGCACGGCCCGCGTCCCGCACGGCCCGCGCTCCACGCGCTCCACGCGCAGCGCCTTGAAGAAGAAGTCATCCACGACGCTTGCACCCGATCTGGGAGAACACATGACGAAGAACAGCATGTCCGCGACCGGTTCGACGTGGGCCGGCATGGTGCCGGTCGACGATACGGCCCTCGCGGTCACCGACACCGGCGGCCCCGGCATCCCCGTGGTCTACCTCAACGGCCAGTTCGCCACGCAGGGGTACTGGCGGCACGTCCTTGCCGAACTGGGGACGGGGTGGCGGCACATCACCTACGACGAGCGGGCCCGCGGCAAATCGAAGCGTTCCGCCGACTATTCCTTCGAAGCGGCCGTCCGGGATGTCGATGCCGTTCTCGCGGCCCGGGGTGTGGATCGGGCGCTGCTGGTGGGCTGGTCCTACGGGGCGGTCGTCGGGGCGCACTGGGCCGGCCGGAACCCGGAACGCACCGTGGGCGCGGTCCTGGTCGACGGCGCGTTCCCCTACGACTGGCTGGATGAGGCCATGGAGCAGCGGATCCGGAAACTGTTCGGGCGGATGAGCTGGTTCCTGCCGCTGCTGCGCCCGACGGGTCTGGCCCCGCGGATGACCGCCCAACAGCAGGCGGACAGCAACATCGAGCTGGGCCGGCTCTCCCGCGAACGGGAACTGGCTCCCGTGCTGGACGGCATCACCGTCCCGGTGCGCTATGTGGTGGCGTCGGGGACATCCTTTGGAAGCCGCGGTGACGAGCAGGAACAGATACGGACCAGCCTCGACGCGGTGAGGGCCCGCAACCCGCACATCCAGATCGGCGCGAAGGTCGCCAGCAACCACGGTGCGATCCTCAAAAAGGACTTCCCGGCCATCGCCGCAGCCGTACGCGAGGTCGCCGCCCTCCACCATGCAGGGCACTGACGACACGACCAACCGGCGACACCCACACGTCCGCACCACCATCGTCCACCCCGACCGCGCCCAAGCCGCGCAAGGGCCACAGCCCCTCGCACGAGACAGACGCGGTCAAGCCGCAGCGGCCGAGCATGTCCTCAAGAGGCATGACTTCGCACTAGGCACACGAGGCGGGACTTTCTCCGCCGACGATGGCGAAGGCTGAGCATCCATGCGGGAACGGATGCATGGATGCTCAGCCGGGGCCGGCTGATGGCCGGACGCGGTACGGACGAGGCGAGGTTCGAGGGGTGAACCCCTCACCCGTTGAAGTGCCGGCCGAGCGCCCCGATGCAGTCGCGGAAGTGTGCCTGCGTCACCCGGGCGTCAGGAACCATGTCGTACGCGTGATAGGCACCGGGGTAGACATGCAGCTCGGTCGGGATTCCGGCGCGGATCAGCCGGGTGCCGTAGGCGATGTCCTCCTCGGCGAAGAGGTCGAGGGCACCGACGCTGATGAAGGCCGGGGGCAGACCCGCCACCGATTCCACCCGGGCCGCTGCCGTGTACGGGGAGACGTCGTCCCCGCCGGGCTCGCGGCCGAGTATCGAAGTCCAGCCGAACCGGTTGTCGCCCGGTGTCCAGATGAACTCCCCTGCGTAGGGGTGGGCGTTCTCGGTGCTCGCGGTGCGGTCGTCCAGCATCGGGTAGATCAGCAGTTGGAAGGAGACGGGCACCTCGCCGCGGTCGCGCGCGAGGATTGCCAGGGTCGCGGCAAGGCCGCCTCCGGCGCTGGCGCCCCCGACCGCTATCCGTCCTCGGTGCATGCCGAGATCCTCGGAGTTGTCATGCACCCACCTCAGGGCGGCGTAGCAGTCGTGGACGAGCCCCGGTTCCTTGGTTTCCGGTGCCAGACGGTAGTCGACTGAGACGACCGAGGCCCCGGTCTCGGTGGCGATCCTGCGGCAGAGGATCTCGTCGATGTCGGCTTTGCCGAGGACGTAGCCGCCGCCGTGGATCCAGACCAGGGCGGAGGACGGTGTGGTGCGGGCCTTGGGCTCGTAGTGGAGGATGCGGACGTCGGGGTCGCTTTCGAAGCCGGGGATCCACCTCTCGGTGGTGGTGACATCGGGGTAGAGCGCTTGTGGGTCGGGGGCGTCGGGGATCGGGGCCGACTGGGCCTGGCGGACCTCCGGCAGTGTTTCGGGGCTGAGGTTGAGCGGCGGAAAGACGTCCAGGACCGGCGCGACTTCGGGGTCGACCAGGTGCCGGGTGCCGGCCGGGCTGTCGATAGTGGTCATCGGCGCTTGTGTTCCTTCTCTTTCGGGCGAGTCGCTTTTTCGGATCGATCGGGCGGGCTGAGCCGTGACGGCCGGGGTGAGCGTGAAGCCGCGGTAGCCGTCGCCGGCGATCTCGTCGCAGATCTGCCGGTAGGTCCCGACCCCGCCGAGGTAGGGCATGAAGACCCGTGGCTTGCCGGGGACGTTGGCGCCCATGTACCAGGAGGCGGCGTGTGGGTAGAGGGTGTGCGACGCCACCTCGTTGACGTGTTCGACCCACTTGTGCTGAGCCTCTCGCCGGGCGTCGATCCGGGCGATGCCGGCCTGGCGGGCGTGGGCTATCGCGTCCGTGATCCAGTCCCCGTGCTGCTCGATGGAGACGATCATGTTGCTCAGTACCGAAGGGCTTCCCGGCGCTGTGACCATGAACAGGTTCGGGAATCCGGCCGCCGCGACCCCGAGGTAGGTCCGCGGGCCGTCCGCCCATTCCTCACGCAGCGAGGTGCCGTCGAGGCCGCGGATGTCGATGGCGTTGAGCGGGCCGGTCATGGCGTCGTAGCCGGTGGCGAAGACGATGGCGTCCACCTCGTGGTCGACCCCGCCGACCCGCAGTCCGGTCGGGGTGATGCACTCGATCGGGTTGCCGCGCAGGCCGACCAGGGTCACGTTGTCGCGGTTGTACGTCGCGTAGTAGTCGGTGTCGACGCAGATGCGTTTGGTTCCGATCGGGTGGTCCTTCGGGCAGAGCAGTTCGGCGACGTCCGGATCCTTCGTTGTCTCGCGGATGCGGTCACGCACGTAGTCCGCCGTCACACGATTGGCTTCCTCGTCGATGACGGCGTCGGTGAAGGCGCTCACGAAGGCCGCCCCGCCGGCCGCCCACCGCCGGTCGAGTTCGGCGCTGCGCAGCTCCTCGTCCACATCGAGGGCGTTGCCCAGCGCGGGGGGCGTGATGACTCCGGCGGCCGAGTTGCGGGCGTCGGCCCGCGGTTGCCGGTACTCGGCTTTGATGCGCCGCTGCTCGTCCTGGGACAGGGGGCGGTTCTGCGCGGGGATGGAGAAATTGGGCGTGCGCTGGAAGACGGTGACGTGGGCGGCCTGCTGGGCGATCACCGGGATCGCCTGGATGCCGGAGGAGCCGGTGCCGACCACGGCGACCCGCTTGCCGGTGAAGTCGACGCCCTCGTGCGGCCAGCGCCCGGTGTGGTAGGTCGGGCCGGTGAAGGAGTCGAGCCCCTCGAAGTCCGGCACGCGGGAGGCGGACAGGCAGCCGACGGCCGTGACGAGGTAGCGCGCACTCGCCTGGCCTCCGTCCTGCAGGGTGACGGTCCAGGTGTCGGTCGTCTCGTCGTAACGGGCGCCCTTGACCGAGGTGTTGAACTCGATGTCCTCGCGCAAGCCGAAGCGGTCGGCCACGTGGTTGGCGTAGCGCAGGATCTCGGGCTGGGTGGGGTAGCGCTCGGTCCACTCCCATTCCTGCTCGAGGTCCTCGGAGAAGGAGTAGGAGTAGAACATCGACTCGACATCGCACCGGGCGCCTGGGTACCGGTTCCAGTACCAGGTGCCGCCGACACCGTTGCCTCGCTCGTAGACACGGACCTGGAGGCCCAGGTCGTCGCGTAGGCGGTGCAAGAGGTACATGCCGGCGAACCCGGCACCGATCACGATCGCGTCGTACTTCTGAGTTGTCCGCATGCTGCGCCAAACCCCCTTCTCCCGGCGACATTGCCGGGGGTCGGCCGATCGATCACCAGCAGCATCTCCGAGCGTGTGACGTGCGTCATTGGACAGATGGCGCGGATGGAGCGCCATCTGTCCCGTTCATGGGGAAGAGGTGCCCGGAGTCCTGCAGGCGCCGCAGGACGAGGGCGAGGAAGAGACGGGGCCGCCCGTAAGGCTCGGTGAAGCTGAAACCGAGGTACCGCTCAGCGCGTTCCACCCGGTAGGCCACCGAGTTGTGGTGCCGGTGCAGCAGCCGTGCCGCTTTGCGCACCGACTCGGTGGCGGCGACCGCCTCCAGGCAGACCAGCATGTCCTCGCCGTGCTCGTCCACCAGGCGGTTGAGCCGGTGCACGTCGGGGACCAGCGCGATCCGTTCGTCGCTCAGGGTCTCGGCGAGGACGGCATATCCGCCGAGTTGGGCTCCGTCGACGAGCACCGCCTCTTCCACGGTGTACGGGCCCTGTGCGCGAGGGCTCGGGCGTGCGAAGCGCAGTGCGAGCCGGGCCAGCCGCCAGGCCTCGGGTGCCTGTGAGGCGGGGTACGGTCCGGCGAACGCCGCGCGGGTTCCGGGGGGCACCCCCAGGACCGCGGTGGGGTCCAGGTCGTTGGCCAGGACCAGGTGGAGGTTCCCCGCGGGCGCGTCGAGCACGCCGCGCGCGTGCTGTCGTACCTGCTCGACGAACATCCTCGCCGGGTCGGCGGGTGCGCAAAGAGCGAACACGGTCGTCGCGGAGGTTTCCTTCAGTCCCAGACGCAGCAACATGCGCGAGCGTGTGGACATTTCGAGGCCGATGTCGACGACCGATCGCAGCGCCACGCTGTCGGTGGCCGGTGGAGCATGGCCCAGGAGGGCCACCTTCGCTGCTATCCCGAGGCGGCGCAGCAACAGCGCCGCCCGGGGTCCGGCTCGTGCCAGACCGGGGGCGTCGATCCAGACACGCCCCGTGCCGGGGAGGTCGTGCGTTCCCGCGTGCGGTGGCTGCTGCCCGGTGCGGTCGATGCCACGGGGGGTCGCCATGCAGACTTCCCCGCGCGCCGTCCGGATCCCGACGGCGCAGTCGAGCGCTGATGCGGTGCGGGCCAGCAGCGACTCCAAGTCGGCATCGCATTCGGTCAGTTCGTCGATGAGGTCGAGGACCGCGTCGATCTCGATCGCCGCCCGGGGAGGCGGGCCTGCCTTGGGTGGCGGATCTTCGATGCCGGACATCTGTGATCTGTCCGTGGCTGGACCCCTTCCTGGCACGGTGTCGGACCTTCGCGGGCCACCTGTCCTGATCCGCGGCAGCGCGTGTCCAGGTGGCGATGCCGGGCGCGGCCGTGGCGGCTGAGGCTGCCGATGGCCGCGCCCGTGCGGAGGGGAACGGGTGGCGGCAGGCGGCTCAGAAGCCCAGTCGTTCCGCCACCTGGGCGCGGTGGAACTCAGGCTCTCCGAGCAGCAGTTGGCTGGAGCGCGCCCTCTTGAAGTACAAGTGTGCCGGAATCTCCCAGGTGAAGCCCATGCCGCCGTGGAACTGGATGTTCTGGTGGGCCGTGCTGACGAACGCGTCCGCGCAGTACGCCGCGGCGAGCGATGCCGCAACCGGCAGTTCGTCGCTGTCGTCGGCGGCGGCGAACAGGGCGTAGTAGGCGGCCGACCGCGCCGTTTCGACCTCCACCAGGGCGTCGGCCGCCATGTGCTTGAGGGCTTGGAAGGCGCCGATCGGCTGGCCGAACTGCACGCGGACCTTCATGTACTCCACGCCCATGTCGAGTGCCGCCTGCGCACCACCGACCTGCTCGGCGGCCAGCGCGACGGCGGCCAGGTCGAGGACGCGGGCGAGGATCTCCTTCCCGCTGTTCGGGCCGCCGACCGGCGTGGCGATGGCCTCGGCGAGTTCGATGTCGGCGAGCTTGCGGGTCTGGTCGAGGGTCGGGCGCAGGGTGGTGCCAAGGCCTTCCGCGCCGGCCTCGACGGCGAACAGGCCCAGTCCCTCGGCGGTGTTGGCCGGCACCAGGAGGAGGCCCGCCACATGTGCGTCGGTCACCAGAGGCGCGGCACCCGTCAGCCGCCAGGTGCCGTCCTTGTGCTCGGCCCGTACGTCGAAGGACGTGCCGGGCCGCGGGAAGGCCAGCGTGGCGATCAGCGAGCCGTCGGCGATACCGGGCAGGTGGCGTTGCTTGGCCTCGCTGTCGCCGGAGGCCAGCAGCGCGCCCGCTGCCAGGACGATGCTGGAGAAGAACGGCGCGCAGAGCAGGGCACGGCCCGTCTCCTAGAGAACGATGCCCAGTTCGACCCAGCCGAAGCCCTGGCCGCCGTACTCCTCGGGGATGGCGATGCCCTGCAGGCCGAGCTGGGTGGCCATGGTCTTCCAGACCTCCGGGTCGTAGCCCGGTTCGGTGGCCATCAGGCGGCGGACCTCGGTCTCGCTCGAGTGGTCGGACAGGAACTTGCGCACCGTCTTGCGCAGTTCGTCCTGCTCCTCGGTGAACTCCCTGATCATCGTGTGTCTCTCTCGTTCTCTGGTGGTGTGGTGCGGGTCGACGCGCAGGCCTGGCTGACGGAACGGGTGGCCGCGCCCTTGCGGACGTCACGGAAGGGGACGCCCTTGTCGGGTTCGTGGCCCTTGGGGAGGCCGAGGACGCGCTCGCTGATGATGTTGCGCTGGATCTGGTCCGAGCCGCCGCCGATGGAGTTGATGAAGGCGAACATCAGGTCGCGGTCGACCGGGCAGGACAGTGGGTTGTCGTAGTCGTAGACGAGGGACTCCTCGCCCTGCATCCGGTAGGTGAAGTCGGCGCCGGCGTGCAGGATCCTGGACATCGCCAGCTTGCCGAGCGAGGCGAGGGAGGACGGGCCGCGTTTGATCTCGGCTGCCGCGCGGCGGCCGGTCCAGATGTTGGTGAGGCGCCACGACATGATTCTCACGATGTCCTGCCGGACCTGCGCGTCGTCGAGCCGGCCGGCCCGCCGGGCGGCCTCGACCAGGTCGTCGGCGGCCTCGCGCAGGCCGGTCTTGATCGCCGTGCCCGACATGGAGGACGACATCGAGCCCATGCCGCTGCGTTCGGCGGCGAGGGCGATCTGCAGCGCCCGCCAGCCCTCGCCCGGGGCGCCGATCATCCAGGCGGCCGGCACCCGCGCCTCGGTCAGGAAGACCTCGTTGAACTCCGCGTCGCCGGTGATCTGCCGGATGGGCCGGACCTCGATGCCGGGCTGCTTCATGTCGATGACGAAGAAGCTGAGACCGGCGTGCTTGGGGACGTCCCAGTCGGTGCGGGCCAGGAGCAGACCGTACTTCGCCACCTGCCCGTTGGTGGTCCAGATCTTCTGGCCGGTGACGACGTACTCGTCACCGTCGAGTTCGGCCCTCGTCTGCAGGCCCGCCAGGTCGGAGCCCGCACCGGGCTCGCTGTAGAGGAGGCATCCCTGGCCGACGTCCCCCTTGAGCAGCAGCGGGATGAAGTGCTCCTTGGCCTCCTTGCCGCCGTAGGCCAGCAGCGGGTTGCCGAGCAGGTACAGCCAGGGGTTGTCATGGAAGGGCGTCATGTCCTGGCAGCCGCCGGGCGCGCCCGCGGCCCGGAACTCCTCGGCCGCCGCCCGGGCGGCCTTTCGGTCCAGGCCGCGCCCGTAGTTGTCCGCGGGCCAGGTCGGCGCCGCCCAGCCGGCGCTCACGACGGCATCGCGCCAGGCGTCGTCGTCGGTGCCGTGCCAGTGATCGGACAGCCATGAGCGCGCGGCTTCCCGCGCCTCGTCGGGTGACATCGTGCTCTCGCCCATCGTCGGCCAGGCGTGTGCCCAGTTCGCCCTTTCCGTTCGTCAGGTCAAGGACCCTGACCCCGGCCAGGGGGAGTGCGTTGTCGGCCACGTTGCCTTCTCCACAGCATTGTGCCGGGGCGGGCGCAGGCGCCCGGCTGCCCTGTTACCGGCACACCGTGGCACCAAGATCATGGCCCCGTACATCGCTGATTCCGCGCCCTACACATGTCGCAGAAGGACATGTGACCGGGTGCGGATCTCCCGCGGGGAGGAAAGGGCGAAGGCTTCTTTCGGCGGGCCGGGCCTCAGGCGGGCCGTGCCCCCACGAGCACCGAAGCGAGGACGAAGTCGACGAACCGCTCGGCGTAGTCGCCCGCGGCCTCGACGAGGCCGGCACGGAGCTCGGGAGGTGTGGTGAGGGCGTGGTTCATCGCACCGCCGCACAGCGCGTCGAGCAGGAAGGTCACCGAGGTGTCCTCGGGCAGCTCGCCCCGGCGGATCCCGCGCCGGACGATCGCCCGCGCGGCGAGGATCTGGGCCTGGGCGAGCTCGTCGTACCGCTCGGCCAGCCGGGGAATGGTGCGGGCCTCCATGGCCAGGCGCAGTACGGCCCTGCCGTCTTCGCCCGCGTACTGCTGCAGCAACTGCCGGACCAGGGCGACGAGATCCCCGCGGACGGTGCCGGAGTCGACGTCGGTGACGCCGGCGACCCGCAGGGTCAGTGCCTGCGCCAGGAGCTCCTCCTTGCTGTCCCAGCGCAGGTAGACGGAGGCCTTGCCGACGCCGGCGCGGCGCGCCACCGCCTCGATGCTGAAGGACTTCCAGCCGTTCTCGCCGAACAGCTCGACGGCGGCGTTGGCGACGCGCCGGTCCACGTCGTTGTCACGTGGGCGTCCGGCGGAGGGTCTGGGCTGCGTCATGGACCCATGATCCTCCACATGCCCGCAGGAAAGCCATTACTGAACGCCATCGGTCGGATTCAGGATCGGTGGCGTACGGCTCCATGGGTCGGCGCGCTGCCACCGACCCTGGGCGGACGGCGGCCGGTGGCAGCGGCGGCCTGCAGAGGGGAGCCGAGGCGCGCGGATCTCTGCCAGGTCAGCGGTTCTTCCACTCGGGGCGGCGCTTTTGGCGAAGGCCGTCATGCCCTCGATGGCGTCCTGGCTGACCATCAGGCTCTCCAGTGCGGACGAGGGGTGCTCGACGGCGTCCGCGGTGTCCGCGATGCCTTCGGTCTCCGCCATCACCTGGAGCGAGACGCGGACGGAGGTGGGGGAGCCCTCCTGGATCTCCGCGGCGAGCGCACGGGCCCCTGCCAGGGCGGTGCCGGCCGGGACGACCTGGCAGGGGCCAGACCCAGTCCGAGGGCTTCGTCGGCGGTGACCTGGCGGCCGGTGAGGATCATTTCGGTGGCGATCTTCCGCGGAACGGCACGGGGCAGGCGCACCAGGCCGCCGGCGCCGGCCGCCAGGCCCACTTTGACCTCGCTGAGTGCGAAGCGTGCGGTCTCGTCGGCGACGGTCAGGCGGCAGGCCAGAGCGATCTCACAACCGCCGCCCATGGCGAAGCCGTTGACCGCGGCGATGACCGGCTTGGTCATGTTCCGGCGCGACGTCAGGCCCGCGAAGCCGTTCTTGGGCACCCACATCGGCTTTCCGGAGGCGGAGTACTTCAGGTCGTTGCCTGCGCTGAAGGACTTGTCACCGGCGCCGGTGAGGAGGGCCACCCACAGTTCCGGGTCGGCGAAGTAGGCGTCGAAGACCTCGTCGAGTTCCTCGTTGGCCATCGGGTGCAGGCTGTTGCGCGCCTCCGGCCGGTTGATGGTGACCTCAAGCAGGTGGCCGTCGCGGTGGACGGTGACGTACTCGTAGTCGTCACGCAGGACCGGCTCGCGGCGGGGGAGGATGGTGTCCATCCGCTCCTGGCTCGTGGTCACACGGTTTCCGAGGCCGAAGGAGCGGACGAAGACACGGCTGCCGACGGGTTCGCCGTCGGACAGCAGGCCGAGCATCTCCTCGTCGCCCTGGTGGACGAGGGCGATGAAGCGGCGGCCGTCCGCCTCCAGCCGGCCGATGACCACGCCGGTACGGGCCCCGCCGCGGCCGTACTTGACGGTGTACGTCTCGACGCTGGCCCAGCCGTCGGCGCGGCGGGCCTCCTCGGGTGCCTCCCAGGCGTCGATCTGCGCCTGCAGTGCGGCGGAGTCGTCGGCGCGCCATGCGGTGGGTGTGGTGGAGTAGACGCCGACCGAGTACTTGCTCAGTGAGCCGTCGTTGGCCCCGACGAGGCCGTACGAGCCGGGTGCGGTACGGGCGTGCTGCACGGTCTCGGCGATGGCGTGCATGGAGTAGTTGTTCCCCGCCCCGCCGAAGAACGGCAGGCCGCCGGTGAGCGTGAGGCCCCGCGGATCGTCGGCCGAGAGATCGAGACCGTCGGCGACGTTGGACACGGCGATGGGGAAGCAGCTGTAGAGGTCGATGGTCGTGAGCTGGCCGGCGGTGATCCCGGCCACCTCCAGGGCGTGCTCGGCGGCCATCACGGCGGCGGGGCTGCGACTGAGGTCGGAACGCTCCATCAGGTCCCGCTCGCGCAGGTCGGCGTGGCCGTGCAGGAACACCCACCGCTCCTCGGGCACACCCAGTCGGCGGGCGGTTCTCACGGACATGACCAGGACGGCCGCACCCTGGTTGACCTTGTCCCGCGCGACGACGTACCGCGGATACGGGTCGGCGATCATACGGTTCGTCTCGGTCACGGTGACCAGCTCCTCGGCGGAGCGACGCACCGGGGCCGACGCGTGCGGGTTCTTCGCCGCGACGTCGGTGAACGGCGCGAACAGCGCGCCCATCCCGGCCGCGTACTCCTCACGCGACTGACCGAGCCGTGCCCGGCGGGCGTTCTCGAAGAGGGCGTACTGGCCGGGGGCGTCGGTCAGCCCGTGTGACGCCTGATGCAGCGACATCAGGCCCTCGAGCCCCCAGCCCCGGTCCTCGAGCTGCCCGCCCACCTGCTCGGTGAAGTCGGGCCGGTCCTCGGCCTTGGCGAGGGCCTGGGTGGTGGAGATGGCCTCGGCCCCGAAGACGAGCGCCGCCTGGGCGTCACCGCGGGCGATGGTCGCGGCCGTCTCGTCGAGCAGGTGCTGGGCGACTGGCCGCCGACGACTTCCAGGACGGCACGGGCGGGGTCGGCGCCGACGCGCTGGGCGACGGAGCGGGGGTAGTTGTCGGACTTGCCCAGGGGAGCGGGGGCGCCGGGCGTGGAGATCTCGAACTGCCGGACGCCGGCGACCGTGTCGATCGCGGAGGCCACGGTCGGGGTGTCGACAGCGGTGTCGGCGAGTGCGTCTAGCGCCGCCGCGGCGGCCAGCTCCACGGCCGGCATCCGCCGGTAGCCGGCATCGTCGAGCCGCTCGGAGGACTGACCGACGCCGACCACCACGGGAGTGTTCGGGGCGAGGCCGGAGAGGTCGGGGATCATGGTGGCGCCTTTCATTACTGCAGGAGCAGGGGCGGTACCGCGGAGCAAGGGATGGTGGGTCCTTCGGGAGCGGTGGACGCCGGACGTCAACCGGCCGGCGTATGGCTGAGGCGCACCGGGCGCTCACCCTCGCCGGAGCGGACGAGACGCCTTTGGGCGATGAGGTGCTCCGCGTGGGCCTCGGTCTCGGCCAGGGCGGCGATGCGCATCGGCCCGACCTGCTCCCAGGGGCGGGACCAGGACAGGTGGGCGGTCACCTCCCAGAGGGTGGGCCGGCCGAGCGCGTCCACCACCGCCAGGAGCTCGTCAAGCCGCCTTGCGTGGTGGTCGCGCAGCTGTCGTGTGCGGGTCGCGAGCCCCCGGAACCGGTACTCGTGCGCCGGCAGAGCCTCATGGTCGTCCCAGTCCGCCAGACGTTCGAGGGACGAGAGGAAGTCGGCGAGCGGCGCCTGCCCCGGTCGACGACCGTGCAGACCGATGTTGGGAGTGATGCGGGGCAGAACGTGGTCGCCGGTGAGGACGACGCGCGCGGCGGGCTCGGCCAGGCAGAGGTGCCCCGGGGTGTGGCCGGGTGTCCACAGGGCGACGAGCTCCCGTCCCTCGAGCGGAACCCGGTCCTTGTCGTCGAGCAGCAGGTCGGGCTCCGCCATGCGGAAGGCGTCGGAGGGGTTCTCCTCGTCCGGAGGGCCGAGCAGTTCCCGTACGTCGTTTTCGGAAGCTCCGGCGTTGAGCAGCCAGGTGCGGGCCGAGTGCCTGGAGGACCGCTCCTGCGCGGGCTGCCGGTGCGGGAGGCTGTCGCGTTCCGCAGGGTGCATGGCCACCCAGGAGTCGCAGGCTGCCTTGAGCCGGGTCGTCATGCCGTGGTGATCGAAGTGGACGTGGGTGGCGACGATGCCGGTCACATCGGCGGGCGTGGCTCCGGCTTCGGCCAGGCCCCGGCACAAGGCTTCCCAGCCTTCCGTGCTGTCCCAGCCCGGATCGACGACGACCAGTCCCGCGTCCCCGGGCACCAGGTAACTGAGCGTGTAGCGCAGCGGATTGGCTGGTATCGGCACTGGCACCGACCAGATGTCGCCGGCCAAGTGCTCGACCGGCGGGAGGACGCGCGCCGACCATGCCGCCTTCTGCAGAGTGCCGGTCACGACGACGGGCGTGGCGGCGTCGAGCGTGGCGCGATCACCGGGTGCGTGCAATGTTCATGCCTCTCGCGTTGTTTCGGCTGGGTTCGCCTGGACTCAGCCCTTGCGGGCCCTGATCTCCTCGGTCAGCTGTGGGACGACCTCGAAGAGGTCACCCAGCACGCCGTAGTCGACCAGGTCGAAGATCGGCGCCTCGGAGTCCTTGTTGATCGCGACGATCGTCTTCGAGGTCTGCATACCGGCGCGGTGCTGGATCGCACCGGAGATACCGGAGGCGATGCGGGGACACGCTGTTGCCGGTCTGGCCGACCTGGTTGGTGTGCGGGTACCAGCCCGCGTCCACCGCGGCACGCGAGGCGCCGACGGCCGCGCCGGGAGTCGGCGAGCGCCTCGTGGCCTGCGGGACCATCAGGAAGGCAACGTCGACCTCGTCGCCGATCTGTGTGCAGGAAGCGGCGGTGGGACGGCCGTGTACCTCGACGCCACACCGGTTGACCAGGTGAGTGCGGTCACCGAACCCGACGCCGACCGGATTCGGAAGGCGCTCGCGAAGAAGGACGGCTTGTCGTTCGCCTCTACGAGGGCGACGCTGCACGGACGGAACAGTGTCCGCAGGCGCTCCGGCGTGGGCGTGGAAGATGAAGTCATCGTCGGCTCCAGAAATACGCGTCGGGAGAGGCGGGTCGCGCGGGCGATGACCGGAGATGCGGGGGCGCGCCGGCCGCCGCCGGGAACTGTACGTGTGGGTCATTAATGAACGGAAACCGTCCGCAATGGCGACTCTAATCAGACGAAGGCCGTTCAGCAATAGGAGTGAGGTTGTGTCGGGGGGAGGGGATCTGCGCTCAGGGGGAGGGATGTGCGGCCCGGGCCGGGTACGTCGGGCGTCGTCCTCGGAGGATGGGGGCTCGGTCTGCGCAGCCGGGTCGTGGGGCACCGGCAGCGTGGGTCCCGCAGCACCAGATCCACGAGACAGAGGGTGAACCGCTCGTCGCGCGCGTCGCTCTCGCGGTCCGGGCCGCTCGGAGTGGCCAGGACGGGAGCGATCGCTCCGCTGGTCAGGGCCCCCAGTGGAAGTTCGCCCCGTTCGACCGCCCGGGGCACCATGGTCCGCGCGGCGCGCACCGCGAGGAGCTGACCGCGGTCCATGCCTCGGCCATGAGGCCGCGGTGGCCCCGGACCGCGACGGAGGAGCGGAGGGAGGCGAGCCCAGCCGACCTCTGCACGTGAAACGCGAGCAGCTCGCGGGCGACGGTCAGCGGGTCGTCGTGGATGTCCCTGGTGTCGATCGGTTCGACCACGAGGGCGTGGGTGTCGAGAGCCGGATCCTCGGGGACGGCCTGATCAGGGAACTCTTGTCGCTCGGCCTCGCGGTTCGGGGTACGGCCGCGAGCGGCTTGAAGTTGGCAGGGACGACCATGCCGTCCGGAGCCGCCGCCGAGGCTCAGCTCCTCGATGCTCCGGCAAGCGTGCTGGTGGCACGGCATACAGCGGCGGGAGCTGAAGTGCTCGTGCGGCACCGTGGTGGCCGTGCGAGCGCGGCGGCTCACTGGTGATTGCCACTCGGGAGCGAACAAGCCCCGCGGGGCTCCCTATGTTGTCCAGGCCCACCGTCAAGCATCAGGAGGGCAAGCATCCTGACGGTCGCGCGTCTCCCCGAGGCGAAGGCGAGCCGATTTCCGGCCGCCGCGAGTGCACTGACCACTGACTTGCCTCGTCGTGTCTGGCCGTTGCTGCCGACAGCAGCGTACTCGGCGGAACACAAGCCGCTTCGTCCGCCGGCGAGCACATGCGACGCCTTCACATGAGTGCGGTCTCTCGAGGCTTACCAGAGCTCTTGCAGAAGGCTCTGGCCTTCGCGCCGGGGATGAATCCATCTCGGGACTGCTCTGACCTGCACTCTAGCCTCGATGTTTCGTGGTGGTCCGTCGGTTCATCCAGCGGGCCGTTTCGGCTGCTCGGTCGGGTGGCCGGCAGGGTCGCGGCTCGGCTGTCGCGTCGAGTGGGCGCCGAGTTCCAGCTCTCCGGTCGTGGGCTCGTCGGGGCGGCGAGGCCCGGGGCGATGGCTCCGGGTCGGGCCGAGAGCCGGAGGCGGGTCAGAAAAGGACCTTGAGGTCCACTCTGAATCCTGCTAGCGTTCACACCGGTAACCTGGTCAATGTGGCGGAACAGGCGAGCGACAAAAACGGCTCCCGGTTGACTGAGCGTGGGCGGGCGACTCAAGAGCGCATTTTGAGGGCCGCCGCCGACATGATGTACGTCAAGGGCGTGTCTTCCACGACCCTCGACGAGGTCAGGGCGGCCAGCGGAACGAGTAAATCCCAGCTCTACCGCCACTACCCCGACAAGGATGCGTTGGTGCGGGACGTTGTGGCGTTGCAGGCTGCAGAATTGCTCGAACGCCAGCACCAGCTACTGCGGCGGCTCAACTCCCTCCGCGGGCTGGAGCGCTGGCGGGACGCAGTGGTCGAACACAACGCGCTCCGAAACGGAGCGTACGGCTGCCCGCTCGGCTCCCTTGCAAGCGAGCTGGCCGATCAGGACGAAGATGCGCGCAAGGCGATCGCCCGGCACTTCGACACCTGGCAAGGGCTGCTCGAGGCCGGGCTCGCGCGGATGAAGGACTCGGGAGTCCTGCGTGCCGATGCGGACGCCGGAGAGCTCGCCACCGGCCTCATGGCCGCCCTTCAAGGCGGCTACCTCCTTGCCCAGACGGTCCGGGACGTCAAACCCATGAGGATCGCCCTCGACATGGCGATCGGCCACATCAAGGCCTGTGCCGTGCCCGCCGAGGACGGCAATCCGCCTGAAGGGGGCACGAGAGGGCGCTGAAACCGTCCGGGACGAGGCGGCGCCGAGAAGTCCCGGTGCGGCGCCACAGGCGGTTGCGTCGCGGTCTCCCCTACCGGCTGGACTGCACCGTCCTCCCGGCGGGCGTCCGGGGGTGTGACGGCGGGAGGACGTGTTCGTCGGCACGCCCCACTGCCCGCATGTGGCCCCAGTCGTCGCCAACGGAAAGCCGCGGCACCCTGCGTACAAGGCAGGTCGCCGTCCGTCGAGCTCTCCGGCCGGACGGAACGCGGACAGGGCGCCGGCTCGCCGCTGCATGCCTTCCTCCCCACGCCGGAGGTCACCGAGTGGTTCGCCCACCGCCACCAGCCGCGGCTGCGCGAGCACGCACCGCCGCCCGCGCTGACCTTCACGTTGTGCGAGCCTGCACGCCGTGCCATGAAGAGCCGCTCGGCCGCGGTCAGGAGCCGCGGTCCTGGCGCGCCAGCACAGCGCCATGGCAGCCGGGTAGCGCGAGGTGCCAGTGGGCCTGGCCAAACAAAGGGGGACTATTTGGTCCAGAAAATTGGGCCGATCTGCGGTACGTTTGGGGGAGGCGGTCCCTTGCGGACAGCCAAGCAACCAAGCTTCACAAGGATCCCCAAGGCGGTAGGCACCATGTATGCGGGCGTCCGGTTCTCAGTGCTCGGCCCAGTCCGGCTACACAGACAGGGGGTCGAGGCCGGAGCTGGTCAGCCGAGGCAGTGCGCCGTGCTTGCTTCGCTGTTGCTCAGGGCGGGCAGGCCTGTAAGCCTCTCGAAACTGGTGGAGGACGTGTGGGGCGACGAGGCCCCACCGTCGGCCATAGGCTCCGTGCGCACCTACATCTACAGGCTCAGACAGGCACTCGGGGAGCAGAGTGACAGCTCCGTACGCCTGGTCGACGGGGGCTATCTGCTGCACATCCAACCGGACGCTCTGGACCTGAACAGGTTCAAGGAGACGGCGGCAAGGGCGAGGGAGGCGCGCAGCACCGGCGACCTGGCCTCCGCGGCGAGCCTGCTGACCGAGGGCCTCGAAATGTGGAAAGGAGTGGCCCTCGCCGGAGTCCCGGGGCCGTTCGCGGCCCAGCAGCGCAGCGTCATCGGCGAGCTGCGCCTCGCCTGTGCCGAGGAGCAGCTCGCCTGCGAAGTGGAGAGAGGGCGCTACGCCGAGGCCGCCGCGGAACTGTCCGCCTTGCTTGTCGAGCACCCGCTTCGAGAGCGCGTATGCAGCCTCCTCATGACCGCGCTCTATGGTGCTGGGCGGCAGTCCGAGGCCCTGACGATCTACCACACGACCAGTCACCTGCTGCGTCAACGCCTCGGCGTCAACCCGTCGCCGGAACTGCAGCAAGTCCACGAGCGCATCCTCTCCGGGCGATTCCAGCTCCCGCAAAGCGCCGACCGCCCGAAGAGCGCGCCGCGAACACCCCCGCCTCACGCCCCGGCGCAGCTCCCAGCCGCCCTGCCGAGCCTCGTCGGCCGCGAGAGAGAGCAGGAGCAGGTCGAGCGCTTGGTCGCCGATGCAGAGGTGTCGTCCTCTGTGGCCATCTGCACGGTCGGCGGACTGGCCGGCGTCGGCAAGACAGCTTTCGCCATCACCGTCGCCCACCGCCTGGCAGACCGCTTCCCGGACGGTCAGCTCTTTGCAGACCTGCAGGGAGCCGGACCGGAGGCCGAGCCACGGGATCCCGCGCACGTGCTCGAGGACTTCTTGCAGTCCTTGGGGGTCCGACCCGAGGACATACCCGAGACCGCGCAGGCACGAGGGCTCATGTTCCGCGGCTTGCTGGCCAAGCGCCGAGTGCTCGTCGTGCTCGACAACGCATGGAACACGGACCAGCTGAAGCATCTCCTCCCCGGAGGCCCCGGCTCCATGGCCCTTGTCACCAGCCGCATGCAGCTGCACGCGCTCGTCGCCGCCTACCAGGCGCTTCCCCTGACACTCATGCCCCTGAGCCAGACGGACGCACGGAGCCTTCTCGCACGCCGACTCGGCGCTGCAAGGACAGCGGCTGAACCAGAGGCCGTCGACCGCATCATCCGGCTGGCCGGGCGGCTCCCCTTGGCCCTGGCCAACGTCGCCGCCCGCGCGGCCTATCGACCACAGCTGCGCCTGGCGAGCCTGGCCGACGAGTACGAGGCGCCGGAGCGCAGCGCCCTGGACGCCTTCGCGAGCGACGAGGACCAGGCGCTCGACGTCCGGGCGTCCATCACCCGCTCGTACCGCCTGCTCGACACGGAGACGGCGGCGCTCTTCCGCGACCTGAGCGCCTGCCCAGACCCCATGTTCGCGGCATCGCAGGTCGCGGACCTGGCCGGACGGCCCGAGTGTCGAGTCCGCCACGTCCTGTCGCGTCTCATTCGAGCGCACCTCGTCTCGGAGATCGGCCCGGGCCGGTACAGCTGGAACCGGCTCGTGGCCGCGTATGCAGCTGAGCAGGCAGGGCAAGGGCTCCTCGACCAGGGCGAACCGGCCCGTTGGTAGGACGAGCAGGGGCCGGCATCCATGTCGTTGTCACAGGCACCCTGCGGAGACGATGCCACGGCGAGTAGCCGAGACCGAGCAGTTCTCGAAGGGGGAGCATGCCCTACCGGGCGGCGTCGTCAGACGAGACATCTCGTATAGAGGGAGCGCACTGCCCACCCTCGAGCTTCTCACTGGTCACCGAGTCGGTGGACAAAGTCGGCACGCCGCCCGGCGGGCAGCGTGCGCGCGACACCGTCCGATGCTCAGCGCGGGTGCTGCCTCGATGGCAGCAGACCGTGCAACGGCTTTCCTGCGGCTTCTCTGCGCGGGCCGTTTGCGCCCAGTAGTGCGCAGAGGACCTGAGGCGGCGGGCAGGACGCATCTATCGGCTTTTCCACTTGTCGGACTGCGGGGCAGCTGCGATGGGCGCCGTAGAGGCGTTGTAGAGCTGCTGTAGAGCCTGCCGTGGCAGGGTCGAGTGCATCACAGGCAAGAAGTTCACCGCTCAATGAGGAGTAATTCGCATGGCCACGGACTTCGAAGGCAAGAAACTCGTCGTGATCGGCGGCGCCAGCGGCATGGGCCTCAAGGCCGCCGAGGACGTGATCGCGGAGGGCGGCAGTGCGGTGATCGTCGGCCGCGCGGGTCAGAAACTCGACGATGCCGTGGCGAGCCTGGCTCGCTCCGGCAGCGCATGGTCGATCGAGGCCGACCTGGCGGACTGGGACCAGGTCGTCGAGGCGCAGAAGCAGTTGGCGGAGGACCACCCCGACGCCACCCTCCTCGTCAACTCGGCGGGGTTCTTCCTGCCCAAGCGCTTCCTTGACTACGAGGTCGCGGACTATGACGCCTATCACGACCTCAACAGGGCGACCTTCGTTCTGACTCAGACCGTCGTCCGGGGCATGGTCGCCGGCGGTCAGGGCGGCGCCATCGTGAACGTGGGCAGCATGTGGGCGTACCAGGCCCTCGCCGTGACACCGTCGTCGGCCTATTCGATGGCCAAGGCAGGCTTGCACGCTCTCACGCACAACCTGGCCATGGAGCTCGCCGGCGAGGGCATCCGTGTGAACGCCGTGGCTCCCGCTGTCACCAGGACCCCCCTGTTCGGGAAGGTCTTTCCCGCGGATCAGTTGGACGGCGCGATGGAGCAGCTGAGCGGCCTGCACCCGCTCGGCCGGGTCGGCACCCCGCAGGACGTGGCCTCGGCGATCGTCTTCCTCCTCTCGTCGGCCTCGAGCTGGACCACGGGCGCCATCCTCAACGTCGACGGCGGAGTCATGGCGGGCCGCAACTAGACGTACCTCTCACGCCCCGCCCAGGGCCGCCACCTGACACTGACCCCGGGCGGGGCAGCCAAAAGGGCGTCGACCAAGGCCGTCCGCATACGAAGGAGCCCGCATGGCAGGCAATCTGAGAAGCGTGACCGACGAGACCTTTGGGGACGAGGTGCTCAAGAGCGGCAAGCCTGTGCTCGTGGATTTCTGGGCCGAGTGGTGCGGGCCCTGCCGCCTTGTAGCACCGGTCCTTGAGGCGCTCGCCGCCGAGCACAGTGACAAGATCACGATCGTCCAGCTGAACGTCGACGAGAGCCCCCGCACCGCGGAGGAGTACGACGTCAGGTCCATCCCCACGCTCAACGTCTACCGGGACGGCAAGGTCGTCAAGACGGTCATCGGGGCCAAGCCCAGGCTGGCCCTGGAACAGGACCTGCAGGAGTTTCTGAGGTGACCGGGCCCTGAAGGTGCACACGCCCGCCGCCGCGCCTGCTGCGAGACGCTGCGGCAAGCGCGCGCGGGTCGGGCCGGTGCTCGAGGCAGCTTCCAGCCTTTCCGGACGTACTGATTCATGTGCGGGTCCGGATGACGCTGGAGGTAGTTCTGGTACTCAGGTCCCGCCCCCCAGAACGTGCCGGACGGACAACCTCCGTAACCAGCTTCTCCGGCCACAGTCCAGACGCGTCGGAGGCCGTGATCACAGCCCCTGCAATGCGTCGCTGCTCCTCGTCCAGGTAGAAGATGGCGGACCTGAAGGTCAAACCGATGTCGTCGCCCTGCCGGTTCAACGTGGTGGGGCCGTGGATCTGGAAGAAGAACTCCAGGATGCTGCGGTAGTCCGTCCCGGACGGGTCGTAGGTGACCTCGACCGACTCCGCATGGTTCCCGTGGTTTCGGTATGCCGGTTCCACCACCTCGCCGCCGGTGTAGCCGGCACGGGTCCCCACGACACCCGGAAACCTGCGGAACAGCTCCTGCATATCCCAGAAGCATCCGCCCGCCAACACGGCATGCCCCCTTGCCGGTACCACGTTGTGTTCCCCCTTCTGCAAGGCCGGAATCGACTGAAGCCGTCCGACACGAGACCGGCCCCGACAGACAATGTCCGCCCCTTCGCCCGGCCGCGGCAGCTGGACAGTAGCCCTCGACTCTGCGGCGTCGAACCGCTGACTCGTTCACCGTTAGCTGCCTCGACCGCGGACTCCTCACCCGGTGTCTGCAAGTGCCAGGCCGGGAGTGCCCCGCAAGAGGTTCCGAGCCTGCCCGGGCCACGGCGCAGTCCCTTGTCCCGAGGGCTGCCCCGGAACAGCCCGGACACGGTCCGAAGCCAGCCGCGGGCAGGCGCACACTGCCGTCTCGGACCGTCCCCCCGAGACAAACGCGTACGCGCGCCCACTCAGCAGCGGCGCCGAGCCGCCCAACCGAGGAGTAAGACAGCCATGACCAGCAGAGAAACGGGCCCAGCAGATGACGGTCGCGTCGAGATCGCGGACAATCCCGGCGGGCGCTTCTACGAGTTGCGCTACGGCGACCAGGCAGCGGGCCTGCTCGTCTACGAGACGGCCGGCTCGCGACGCGTGCTGACCCACACGACCATCCGGGAGGAATACCGCGGTCGGGGCTGGTCCAAGCTGCTGATTCGTTTCGCTCTCGACGACCTCGCTGCCAAGGGAGCGACGATCACCAACTACTGCCCGGTGGTCGACCGGTTCATCGAGGAGAATCCCGGATACGAGCAGCTGATCGACCTCGACCACCCTGGCAACTGGGGCGAGTCTGGGAGGTAGGAACGTGGCAGGACGGCCCAAGGGGCTTCCTCGCTACTTGACTGCAGCCGGTGGCCGGCCGCCCGGGCGACTACGCCGGATAGACGCCTCGTCGACACCAGCCCGCTTGAATGGCCTTCTTCCGCCGCGCCGTCTCCGAGACGCCAGCACCGAGATGCCGCGTGGCTCCGACGGCATGGAGGCCATGATGACTTCACCAGACGATTTCCCGTCCTACGATGACCTGGCTTCCTCCAACCCACTGCGCTCACAGGAGGAGTACGACGAGGACGAGCTGGGGGAGGACGTCCTGGACCGGGGCTACTCACCCGCGAATGCACCCCTCGCCGTCAACGACTGGGGTGTCACCGCGAGGGAGGGCGCCTCCCACGAGGACCTCGCGCATCGGCTCAGGCGCGAGGTGCCGGAAGCCGGTGCACCGGACGAGGGCGACGGGCTGGGCGACACGATCGGCACGGACGGAGAGCTCATCGACGACCAGGTCGGCGACGAGCGCGCGGGACGCCTCCTCAGCTGGGACACAGACGTTCTCGCCGCAGGATACGACGGCGACGACTACTGGGCGCGGGACGTGGGCATCGACAATGGTGCCGCCTCCGCCGAGGAGGCGGCCGTCCACGTGGTGCCTGACACCCGAGAGGACTCCTGAGTGACCGCCTGCCCCCGGCCGGGCCAGGGGCAGGGGCGAGCCCGAACTGCCCGGCCCAGAAGGCAATGAGCCAGGGACAGGGGCGAGCCCGAACCGCCCGGCCCGGAAGGTGCTGAGGCAGGGGAGGATTCCCGGCTGTCCCTCCGCAACCGGTCGGCGGGCTGTACGTCGGCTCGCCCAGGACAGGCGCATTCGCGGAAGACCCACCGTTGCCAGGACAGCCCGCACGGCACCCCGGCCCGGCAGAAGTTGTTGGGGCAAGCACGTCAAGCAGCTTTTGGCAGACGTTGGGGCCGCCCGGATCCGCCGCTGCACCCAGACCAACGGAGCGGGCTGACACCAGCCGAGGCCCGCCTGTTTGGGCGCGAAGAGAGGCAGCGACTGTGAAAACGATGCACGTACCACCGGAGCCCGGCACCAGCAGCCAGCAGGAGAGCCCCGCCCAGCGCCGCGTGAGATTCGAGAAGGAAGCCCTCCCGCATCGCCGTGCCCTCTACGCCGCCGCCTGGCGCATGACTCGCCACGCAGCAGACGCTGAGGACCTGGTCCAGGAAGCGTACGCGCGTGCGTACGCATCGTTCGACCAGTTCCGGCCGGGTACGAACTTCGGAGCCTGGATAAAGAGAATCATGGTCAACCAGCACATTTCTGCCCGTCGCAGGCAGCAGTGCAGACCGCGCCTGTGTTTTTCCTCCGAAGTCGAAGACCAGCAGCTGGTGCGTCTCGGCGCCTACGCTTCTGGAGCGCTGAAGTCGGCCGAAGCCGATGCGCTGGAGCGCGTCGTGAATCCCGACCTCAGAGCAGCCTTTTGTCAGATTCCCCGTCCGTACCGTCTCGCTGTGTACCTCGCTGACATCGAGGGCCTCTCCTATCGCGAGATCGCGGAAACCATGGGGACCCCGGTGGGCACCGTGATGTCGCGCATCCACAGGGGGCGCCGGCAGCTGCGCTGGCTGCTGCCACAGTACGCGCCCGGGCAGCGCGCAACATGACCGCCCGCTACCGGGAGGAGGACCGCGGGTCTCCTCTGCCGGGCCCGCTCACCAGCCAGGCGCCGCAGTGCGGGAGAGCACGCCCCACGCCGCGCACGAGTCGCTCACCGAAATACGCCGGAAGCTTCGTCCGTCAAATCCCGGGATGCACGCACGGCGAAAGCGAAAACGGCGACTTCACGTAGACGGCCTGTAGATAGTGCCGTGGTTGGCTTATCCGTACGAGATGACCTGGAGATTGAGAGCCATGCACTCTGCGGATGCCAGAAGAACGTGCCGCTCGGCTCCGAATGAACATGCCGGAAGCGGTGGCAGGGCTCCGGCAGCAGGGCCCGTCAAGGGTCGGGGACAACTCGACCCGGAGTCCGCCGCCTGGGTAGATGCGCTCGGAGTCGGTCGCGGGCAGCAGTACGAGCAGGCCTGCACGCGGCTGCATGAACTGCTGGTGCGGATCGCCATGGACGAGGTGTTCCGTCGGGGTCCTCGTTACCGAATTACCGGACCCGAGCTGAACGACCTCGCCCACCATGCGGCCGCCGACGCACTGATGAAAATCACGCACAAAATTCAGGAATTTCGAGGCGATGCCAGGTTCACTACATGGGCATTCCGGTTTGTCGTACTTGAAGTGTCCAGCAAGCTGGGCCGCCATTTCTGGCGTGTTTCAAACGCCCGATTCGACTTGGACGAATGGGCGCAAGTTCCCGACCGCTCCGGCACCGACCCCGTCAGTCACTGGCAGGCGCGAGAGCTGGGCGAGGCTGTACGCGACGCAGTCGAGACGGCACTGAGCGCCCACCAGCGGCAGGTCTTCACTGCCGTCGTCAACGGTGTTTCCCTGGAAACGCTCGCCAGCGAGCTGGAGACGAACCGGAACGCGCTCTACAAGACGATGTTTGATGCCCGCAAGAAACTGCGAGCCCAGCTGATAGCCACCGGACACCTCAGCGGCGCAGGCTGATGCGGCGACGACCACGTCGGACCGGGCGACGCTGACCGGGGTCCCCGCATCGCGGCCACACGCATCCCGGGCCCGGCAGCCCCCAGGACGGACAAGAGAGGCTGCGCCGCCAGGCGTTCACCTTCCCGGGGCGTCCCAGGTAAGAAGTCGCTTCCCCCGTGCGCTCACCTCCGAAGGGGCCCGCAGGGGCCGCACTGGACGAACAAGGACGGCGAGCATGGCGTTCATCTCGCGCGGATTCCACGGCCGAAGGCCGTCGGCGGGCACGAAGCTGCCGCCCGGGCAGTACGAGACGACCGGCTTCCCGGTGCTGTCCGCCGGGCCCACTCCCCGCATCCGGCAAGACGACTGGAAGCTGTCCGTGACCACGGAAGCCGGGACGCAGCATGTGTGGGACTGGGCAGGCCTGATGGCACTCCCGCCGGAGTCCCCGACCGTCGACCTGCACTGTGTGACGAAGTGGTCGAAGTTCGGCACCGAGTGGCAAGGCGTGTCCCTGGACGTTCTGCTCGCGGACGTGGAGACGGCCGCAGAGCACGTCCTCGTCACCTCGTACGGGGGCTACACCACGAACATCCCCCTCGCCGACCTGGTCGACGGCAAAGCGTGGATCGCCTACGGCTACGGAGGCAGCGACCTGGCGCCCGAACACGGCGGCCCCGCCCGGCTGCTGGTCCCGCACCTGTACCTGTGGAAGTCCGCGAAGTGGGTCCGCGAGATCGAGCTGCGGAAGAAGGACGTGCCCGGCTTCTGGGAGAGCGCCGGCTATCACAACTACGGAGACCCATGGCGAGAGCAGCGGTACCAGGGAGACTAGGCGACCGGCTCCGGTGGCGGGCCGCCGAGGTAACGGGTCGGCGCGTGGAGTCGGCGACGGCCGTCACCCTGACACTGGACCTCCCGGGCTGGCCCGGGCACCTGGCCGGCCAGCATGTGGACGTCAGGCTGACCGCAGAAGACGGCTACAGCACCCAGCGCAGCTACTCGATCGCCTCGGCCCCCAACGGCCGGAGCCTCGACCTGACAGTCCAGCGCACGCCCGGCGGGGAAGTGTCGCCCTACCTCGTGGACGAGCTCGTGCCAGGGGACCAGCTGGAGCTGCGCGGGCCTGTCGGTGGCTGGTTCGTCTGGAGGCAGCAGCAGACGGAGCCGGTTCTGCTGGTGGCGGGCGGATCGGGACTCGTGCCTCTGATGTGCATGGTCCGCGCGCGGCAGGCGGCCGGCAACCGTGCCCCGTTCCGGTTGCTGTACGCAGCGCGGACCCCGTCGGACCTGCTGTACCGCTCGGAGCTCCGCCAGGGGGCGCCGGGGCTGGATACGACGTACCTCTACAGCAGAGAGGCCCCGAAAGACTCACCGCGCCCGCCGGGGCGCATCACCCCTGAGGACTTGGTCCGCGGCGGCTGGCCCCCCGACTTCGAGCCGACCTGCTATGTCTGCGGGCCCACACCGTTCGTCGAGAAGGCGGCTGCCTACCTGGTGCTCCTGGGACATGCACCTGAGCGAGTGCGTACCGAGCGCTTCGGCGACAGTGGAGGTTGAGATGGCGTCCGTAGAGGCCAGCGGCCCAGATGTGGACGATACCCATGCAGGGTATGCCGACGGAAACGCGCTGGCAGGGCCTCTGTCCGCAGTCTTCGCCGTTGATGTGACCGCCGCGACGAGCCGATGCGCCAACTGCGGTTGCACAGCCCCCCTTGCTCGCCTGCATGTGTACAGGCACGCACCGGGCCTTGTCGCACGCTGCCAGCAGTGCGGGAGGGTCATGCTGCGTACGACGCGCAGAGGGACACGGTATGGCTCGACATGAGCGGCGCGGCCTCGCTGGCAATTCCATTGGGAGAGATCTGAGTTCCCGGGTACCACCGCGCTGGCTCTGATACTGACGGACGTTGTTGACGGGTGGGTCTCTCACCCGGAGGAGTGATCCGCATGACTGAACGGGGAAGGTCCCGACTCGCTGACCGGTGATCTTGCGCGCAGGCCCCGTCCTTCAGGGCGGGGTGAACGCATCGTCGATCTGCGCCCGGCCGTCCGGCCGGGCGTTTCCGCTGCTCGGTGTGCTGCCGGATGATCGACAGCGGCGCGCCGCCGCACGCTGTTGCCAAGGCCTTCTGGTCCGGACACAGCACGTTGAAGCAGGAGGGCATCGGGAGGGTCGGTCGACCCTGGCGGGAACCCCCGCCCTCGATAGCAGGGGGCATGTTCACCGCAGGGGCCTTCGTCGAGGCTGGGACATGGGAGCGGCTATCCGAAGCGGCCCGAGACGTAGGCTTCCGTGCGTGGATGGCTCGGGTTGGAGAAGATCTTTACGGTGTCGTCCATTTCCACGAGCCGGCCTGGCTGTCCCGTCTGTTCGAGGTCGAAGAAGGCCGTCCTGTCGCTGACGCGCGCGGCTTGCTGCATGTTGTGGGTGACGATCACGATGGTGTACTGCTGCCTGAGGCTTCGGATGAGGTCCTCGATGGCGAGCGTCGAGATCGGGTCGAGCGCCGAAGCCGGCTCATCCATCAGCAGCACCTCGGGCTCGACTGCTATGGCCCGGGCGATGCACAACCGCTGCTGCTGGCCCCCTGAGAGCCCGGCACCGGGACGGTCCAGCCGGTTTTTGACCTCATCCCAGAGACTCGCCGAGCGCAGCGATTCCTCGACGATGCCGTCGAGTTCGGATCTAGGCATGCGTCGATTGTGGAGCGTGACGCCAGCAGCGACGTTGCCGTATATCGACATGGTCGGAAAGGGGTTGGGCCGTTGGAAGACCATGCCGACCGTGCGCCTCACCTGGACGGGGTCGGTTGTGGGGGCGTAGATGTTGTCGCCGTCGAGGAGCACGGCGCCTTCGACGCGCCCACCAGGCGTGACCTCGTGAAGCCGGTTCAGCGTGCGCAGGACCGTCGACTTGCCCGTCCCCGACGGGCCGATGAACGCGGTGACGCTGCATGCCTCGATCGACAGGTCCACGTCGGCAACGGCAAGAAACGTCCCGTAGTAGACGTTCAGGCCTTTGACGTCGACACGTTTCCCCACCGGAATCTCCTGCCAGCAGACGTCGAAAAGAAGACTATTTCGTCCGGAGCGTACAAGGCGGCTCGGACGACGGGCAACTGCCATGACCATGGGCCCGGCCCGGCTGCTCCATCGAAGAATCCCCTCGCGACCAGCGGAAACCGACGGGACCCCAGAGCCGGCGGAGGTCTCGGCCGCATGAAGGGTTCCTCTTGTGTTCACCGCCAGCACATTATCGATGGACCTCATCATCCAGTTCTCTGACCGCATGCCTCTCGAGGGGCTGCCTCGTCCCGGTGTCTGCACGTACTCGTCGGCGGTTGGCCGGGCCGCGGTGTCTCACCCGCGACGGGGGCGTCCACGGGGCGCCGACCTTAGAGTGTCCTGAGGGCTGAACCCGCTCAACCGGAAGGGTTGAGCGTGCTCGAGAAAGGGCCCGGTCACTGAGCGGGGTCGGACCCAGTGGGACCTGGCACACGCTGCGGCCAAGCGCTGATGCAGACGCCGCTCACAGGTTGCCAAGTGTCTCCGCCAGACTGGATAGTGGACTCTAGAGACCCGTTTGGAGTCGAACCTGCCTGTTGGTTCGGCTTGCCGTGGCGTGGACGTGGGGGATGAGGTGGCCGTTCCTCCGCGCCCGTCGTACTGGACCCTTAAGACCATAGTCAGGCCACCGCGCAAGAAACCCGGCTGTTGAAGACCCTGCCCGGACACGGCGCCACAGATCTCGTCTGCTGGAACCACGTCCCTGCTGCCCGCCAAGCCGTCGCCCGGCTTCACGTGGCACAGGAGCGGCAGGCGACGTTCGCAGCGTACTCGCAACGGCCGCCGAGCCGACGGCCTGGAGGCGCACGGCACCGCGATCCATGACATGTCGATCGGTCGACGTAAGAAGCCGGCGCTGCCCGCTGCTAAGGGGACAAGGGCTACGACCAAGGCCGCATGCGTACGCATAACTGCTCGACAGGCCGTCCAGGCCGCCCCGCGAAGCGTATACAGGCCACGCGCCCCTGAAGGCCACGTCGGCCGCGGCCGCCGGCTTCGGGTGTGCGAGGTCCGGGCCCACGGAATGGACCTCGCAGCAGACCGGTGAGGAGACCACCACGAGCCCGTCCCTGGGGCGGCAGCCCTTTCGGCCAGCGGCTCCGTTCCCAAGGAGGCACGTCGTGACGGACAGGATCCAGCAAGCGAAAGCCGAGGCCTTCCGAGCGCTGCACGAGGACGGCACACTCGTCCTCCCGAACGTGTGGGACGCAGGGAGCGCCGTCCTCATCGCCCGGGCCGGCGCGGAAGCCCTGGGCACCACCAGCGCTGGCGTGTCGTGGGCTCAGGGCCACCCCGATGGCCAGATCCGCACAGCAGATATCGCCTCTGATTTGATTCGAACCGGCAGAGGTGCGCGCCGTGCGCTGGCCGAAGCCGTGCGCGAAGCTGTCCGCACCGGCCACCTGGCCCCGGGGACACGGCTGCCCTCCTCCCGCCAGCTCGCCACCGACCTCGGCCTTGCCCGCAACACCGTGGCCGATGCCTACGCCGACCTCGTCGCCGAGGGATGGCTCAACGCCCGCAGAGGCTCGGGCACACTCGTGGCAGACAGGACGATCACTCGGCCGATCATGTCGCGCCCGGCCGACGACCCATCCGGCGACCCTTGCCACGACCCGATCCCAGGCAGCCCCGACCTCGCCACCTTTCCTCGTGCAGCCTGGCTGAAGGCCGCACGCCGCGCCCTGGCCGCTGCCCCCGACGACGCGCTCGGCTACGGCGACCCCCGCGGCCGGCCGGAACTACGGGCCGCTCTCGCGGACCATCTCGCCCGAGCCCGGGGCGTGTACGCGAGTCCGGAGCACATACTGATCTGCGCCGGCGTCTCCAACGGCCTCCAGATCCTGAGCGGAGTCCTGGCCGGGCGGGGGGCGAGGAACATCGCCGTCGAGTCCTACGGCCTGGACAGGCACTGGGGCCTGCTGGAGGCTGCCGGGCTGAACACCCTCCCGCTTCCCTTGGACACCGACGGGACCGACCCGGTGCCGCCCGTCGGCACCGACGCGGTCCTGCTCACACCGGCTCACCAGTTCCCCGTGGGCACGGCGCTGCAGCGCAACCGCCGGACGGCCGTCGTGGACTGGGCCAGACGGACCGGCGGGCTGGTATTGGAGGATGACTACGACGGTGAGTTCCGGTTCGACCGCCAGTCCGTCGGGGCGCTCCAAGGACTCGACCCCGACTGCGTGGTCTACCTGGGTACCGCCAGCACGACCCTTGCTCCTGGTCTGCGGCTGGCCTGGATGGCGCTGCCTCCCAGGCTCGCTGAGGAAGCCGTGGCGGCCAAGGGGCAGATCGACTCGTGCGAGGTACTCAGCCAGCTGACGATGGCGGAATTCATCACCTCCGGCGCCTACGACCATCACGTACGTGCTGCCCGTCGGCGCTACCGCGATCGACGAGACGCTCTCGTCACAGCCCTGGCCCAGAACGCCCCAAAGGTGCGCGTCATCGGGACAGCGGCCGGCCTGCACACCGTGCTCGGTTTGCCGCCCGGGACCGAGCAGCGGGTCCTTCAGTCGACAGTTCGGCAAGGCCTCAAAGTGGCTGGCCTGTCCCAATACCGCCATGAACGGTCCCTGAGCGCCATGGCCGATGCCCTCGTCGTTGGATACGGGGTGCCCTCCGACGCCGCGTGGCCTCAGGAACTCTCCGCACTCGTGCGGATCCTTTCCTGACGCGCCCCTGAGTAGAAGGGCTTCCATGCGGTGGCAACGCCGGGCGGCAAGCCCAAGGAGGCGATGCCTGGATGCTGTCTCTCCAGGTCGGACCGGAAGTTCCTGGGCAGGTTGCGGACGAGGTTGTCGAGGCCGCACCCGCGGGGGCACGCCACGGCAATCTGCTCCTTTATGGTCCACTACCTCTCGCGAACGACCGCCTATGCCGATCTCGTCGACGCCGGACACCCGGGCTACTCCGATCGTGCTGCTGCCGAGCCGGCGCGGGTGCAGGCCGGTCGCTGAGACTACCGGGCCGCAAGCAGGAGTCCCCTCGGACGAGCCCCATCGCGGGCTCACGACGTACTGCCTC
Source organism: Streptomyces sp. NPDC046900 (assembly GCF_040644975.1). Classification (NCBI taxonomy): domain Bacteria; kingdom Bacillati; phylum Actinomycetota; class Actinomycetes; order Kitasatosporales; family Streptomycetaceae; genus Streptomyces; species Streptomyces sp. NPDC046900. The sequence goes on from NZ_JBEYXD010000050.1 coordinate 59,036, forward strand.
GAGCCAACGGCGGCGGAGTGCAGCGACTCAGCCGTGGGCCAGGGTGATTCGGGCACAGCTGGCCAACGGCGATGAGCTCACGTCCCGCATGGCGCCAAGTCAACGGTAAGAAGCGGAGTCCACCCGACACTAACCTCTCGCCGAACGCGCGAGCTGGCTCTGACTAAAGGTCGAAACACATGAAGATCGCTGTTATCGGTGGGACCGGGCTTATCGGATCGCAGGTGGTGAAGATCCTGAACGCGGGCGGGCACGAGGCGGTGCCACACTCGTCGTCCACCGGACTGGACCTGTTGAGCGGGAAAGGCTTGCCCGAGGCGTTGGCGGGAGCCGATGCCGTCGTGAACCTGACGGACTCGCCGACCTTCGATGAGGCCTCGCCCGCGTTCTTCCAGACGACGATGGACAACCTGCTGCCGGCCGCCAAGTCCGCCGGCGTCGGCCACGCGGTGGTCCTCTCGATTGTCGGCGCCGACCTGGTGCCGGACCTGGTGTACTACCGAGCCAAGGTGCTGCAGGAGGACATCCTCAAGGCCGGCCCCGTGCCGTACTCGATCGTCCGCGCCACCCAGTTCTTCGAGTTCATGGACGCGGTGATGTCGTGGACCTCCGACGACAAGACCGTCCGCCTGCCCACCACGCGCATCCAGCCCATGGCCTCGGCCGACGTCGCCCAGGCCGTGGCCGAGGTCTGCGTGGGAGCCCCGATGCGCGGCACCCGCAACGTCGCCGGCCCCGAGGTCTTCACGCTCGACGAGCTGGGCCGGATCACCCTGGCCGCCCGTGGCGACCAACGCACCGTCGTCACCGACAACAACGCGGGCAAATACGCCGTCGCCTCGAGTGACGCTCTCATCGCCAAGAGCGACGCCGTCATCGCCCAGACCACCTATCGGGACTGGCTCGCGCGGTGACTGAGACGGCGCTCGCACGACCTCCGTGGTGCGGGCCCCCGGCCGTACGGTCGACCGGTCAGGCCGGGACGGACACCGCCGTGTTCTTCTCCGGGTCGACCATCCACTGCACGTGGTCGATCCCCGCCGTGGAGAACAACCCGGAGTCTGCCGACCTCATCGACCTCAATCACCCGGGAGTTACCAAAGGCCGCAGCGTTTGTCTCAAACCACCTATTAATTTCCCCGACAGAAAGTGTGACAATGACGATCAATCTCGGGGCCGAGGCGTCGGCCCGTGAAGAGAACAACGCTGCGCTCATCGCTGCTTTGGACGAGGCAAGTCTCAGCGAGGTGGAGTCGAGCTGGGAGCTCGATGTGCTCAACGACGCGGAGCACGGTCGCTGGATCGCCGCCCTCGGTGATGAAGCGATCGCTGAGCTCTCGTACCGGTTCGTGGGCGGTCGCGTTGTGCTGCTGACGACGTGGGTCGACCCCGCCTACCGCAAAAATCGGGTGGCCACCGAGCTCGTCTCTCGCGTGCTGGACGAGATCCGCGAGAGCGGGAAGAAAATCACCATCATCTGCCCGGTCGTGGGTGAGTTCATCGACCGTAACCCTGCGTACGCCGACCTCATCGATAAGGTCCATCCCGGCGCCGGCGCCTACCCCAAGCACAAACCCGCGGAAGGCGGTCACGACGAGGAGCTCACCGCGATCGAGCACGACCTGGCGTAGCCGTCCGGCGTTCAGACATGGTTGCCTGTCACGGCATACGAAGCGCGCTACATGTTTACCGCGGCACGGCCAGGAAGGTGGTAGTGCTGACGGGTCATTCGCCCTAATTAGCGGAACGGCTCGGCGCGGGGCGCGCGGTGGCTGCGACGCGGCGCCGAGCGCGGAGTGAGCTCGAGGATTTGGACCACCCGGTAGCGGTGCGGCCGCCACGGCAGGTAGAACGCCTCGATCTCCTGCTCGGCCAGTGGACGGCCGAGCAGGGCCATGCCGGTCATACGGCCGAGGTGGAAGTCACCGATCGGCAGCGCGTCGGCGTCACCGAGCGCGCGGTGCCCGACCTGTGCCGCGGTCCACACCCCGACGCCCGACATCGCTGACATCAGTTCATAGGCGCGGGCGGGGTCGGTGGCGGCACGATCGAGCTTGGCCGCATGCCACGCCGCGAAGATGACGGTCTTCGAACGGTGCAGGTCGACCCCGGCTCGCCGCCATTCCCAGATCGGGATCCTCGCCCACGTCTCGGGCGAGGGCATGACCCGCATCGTCTCGGGCGCCGGACCCGGCGCCGGGCCGCCGTGCGCGCCGACGAGGCGGGCCCAGGCGGCTTGGGCGTCCAGGCCGACCACCCGCTGCTCGAGGATCGCGGGGACGAGGGCTTCGAACAGCCGTCCCGTGCGCGGGACGCGGAGGCCGGGCAGGCGGCTCCAGGCTCGTTCCAGAACGGGATGTGCCGGCCGGAAGTCCTCGGGGCGGTCGTGTTCGCCGAGCTCGGTGCGGATGCTCCCGATGAGCTCGCCGGCGCCTGGCCCCCACGCGTCGACGTCCAGATCGTCCAGGCGCTGTTGCCGAATCCGGTAGGTGACCGGCCCTGACGAAGTCAGGGCCGTACGCCACAGGGTCCCGTCGGTTTCCTGACGGTGAGTGGGATCGTGGCGGCCGCGCCGCAGGCCCTTGAACGTCAGCTTCGCGTCCACGGGAAAGCCGGGCTGCCAGTGCAGAGAATGGTCCGGCGGCATGTCCATCGTTTCCTCCCTCGGGGTGCAGGAGTCGGTACTCCAGGCGGCCTGCCCGGAGGGCCCGCAGTGTGCCGCTGGTGCTCGACCAAGCCGGAGATAAGGGCGAACGATGGCTCAGCTGCGAGCGAAGGATTCGATGTGGTCCAGGGCCATGTCCAGCGCGACGGCCATCGGCTCGGAGCCGTGAGCGTTCTGTGCAAGCACGTAACCACCCTGCAGGGCAGCCAGCAGACCAGTACCCAAGCGTTGTGGGTCCGCGTCCTCGGCGAGTACGCCGAGGACGCGGAGCCGAGTCAGCGTTTCGACGAGCATCCGCCGCCAGGCATCGAATGATGCGTTGAGCGCTTGGCGGGACTGCTCATCGTTGTCGGACAGCTCAATCGACATCGCGCCCAGCGCGCACCCGTACGAGCCGTCCTGCAGTGAGTTGGCCTGTACCAGGGCGTCACGCCAGCGGCGCAGACCGGTGAGGGTCTTCACGCCGCGCAGGCGCTGTTCCTCGCGGGCGAGGACGAACTTCGACTGCACGTCGATCACGGCGTGGATCAGCGCGAGTTTGTCCTCGAAGTGGTTGTACAACTGGGACTTACTCGTGCCGCTGGCCAGCCGGACGTCATCGAGGGTGGTGGTGTTGACGCCCTTGACATAGAACAGCTTGGCTGCCGAACCAACGATCCGTGAACGGGTCTCCAGGCCGCGTGGCGTGCGGCGTGTACCGCTCGTTCCGGGCACGGCGTCTCCCTCCGGCATGTTACTCACTCGCGCTGCTTGGCCGCGGAGTGCGTCACAACCGCGGTGACCTTGATCTCCAGGCGGAGAATGGGCCGGATCAGTTGTAGTACCACTGCGAGCATACGGACCGGTCGGTGAGAGATGACGTCCTTGCGAACCTTCAGGCAGGCGTCGATATCGTCGGGGTCTGTGAGCCAGGACCGGACCTGAACGATGTCGCTCAGTTCGGCGCCTGCGCACCGCGGCGCCTCGCACACGTTGTCCGAGGCTTGCCGGGCCTCCTCGGCGAAATCTTCCGGTCGGGCTCGGTCCGGCCGCACTCCCGGGGTAGCGGACAGGGCGACCTGCGTGGCGCTGGTCGGGATCGCGACCGCGTCGGAGTAGGTGCCGATGTGGCGCGACGCCGTGGCGTCGATGAACTGTGTTGCGGCGGTCATATCAGCGAAAACCTCTCGTAGATGGGCGCGAGGTGGAGGCGCAGGCAGATCCGAGAGATCTTGCGTTCGTTTCAGTCCAGCCTCATCTAAGTATGGACTAAATGGTCCACTTAAGCGAATCGATCAGGCCCGAGCCGGCCTGGCTCGAGGTAGCGTGAGCTGGCTCGTTCCGACCGGCGGAATGGCTCACGGCATAGCCTTCATATGGCTCTGAACTGCAGATTTACCGCTCCGATGCGACATTGGCCCGCTTGCATCCCGCGCGGCGGACTCGGTCCGCGCGGGGGAGGGGTTGCGTAGGAAACGGTGGTCTGTATAGTCCTTCCTGTATGGTGCCCCGGCGCGAAGACATCCGGAACTCGGCGCCGACGGAGTCAGCCCTCGCAGTGCAGGTCATCAGGCGCCGGGTGCAATCGACGCCACCGGCGAGGTTGCGGCCGGCGCAGGTAAGGCCTGCGGCGGAACTCTGAAGGACTACGGGCTCGACAACCACTACTCACACCGCGACCGGAGGTCGATTCGCTGTGTCACGACTGGAGGTTCCCCCTCGAGACGGCGTCCCCGAGGCGGCGGAGGGCATCCTCGACAACGTCGGCGCACAGTTCGGCTTCGTCCCGAACATGTTCGCGACTCTCGCGTCGAACCCGACCGTCCTTGACGTCGTCATGACACTGCAGGGCATCTTGAGCCGGGTTCTGGACGCGAAGACGCGGCACACCATCGCGCTCGCCGTGTCGCAAGCCAACGGTTGTGATTACTGCCTGGCGATGCACACGT
>NZ_JBEYXD010000051.1:0-27033 GCF_040644975.1 Streptomyces sp. NPDC046900
ACCGGCAGACCCGCACACCCGGCAGCCCCCAACGGCCACCGGGCACCCACCCCTGCCCACACCCGCCCTGACCTGCTGCTATTTACGCGTCAGAGGCCCCGGGCGTAACGGGTTTCCGCTCAGGGGTGGCGGTCAGGCAAGATGGGGTGTATCTGCCCACTGCCAGATTTCAAGCTGCCGGACGGTTTCTCTTGGCTGAGTTCATTTACACCATGCGCAAGGCGCGCAAGGCGCACGGCGACAAGGTGATTCTCGACGACGTAACCCTGAGCTTCCTGCCGGGTGCGAAGATCGGCGTCGTCGGCCCGAACGGCGCCGGTAAGTCGACCGTCCTCAAGATCATGGCCGGTCTTGAGCAGCCGTCGAACGGTGACGCCTTCCTCACTCCCGGTTACAGCGTCGGCATCCTGCTCCAGGAGCCCCCGCTGAACGAGGAGAAGAACGTCCTGGAGAACGTCCAGGAGGGTGTCGCCGAGATCAAGGGCAAGCTCGACCGGTTCAACGAGATCGCCGAGCAGATGGCGGTCGAGTACACCGACGAGCTCATGGACGAGATGGGCAAGCTCCAGGAGCAGCTCGACCACGCGAACGCGTGGGACCTGGACGCGCAGCTGGAGCAGGCCATGGACGCCCTGGGCTGCCCGCCCGGCGACTGGCCCGTCACCAACCTCTCCGGTGGTGAGCGCCGCCGCGTCGCCCTGTGCAAGCTCCTGCTGGAGCAGCCCGACCTGCTGCTGCTCGACGAGCCCACCAACCACCTCGACGCCGAGTCCGTGAACTGGCTGGAGCAGCACCTGGCCAAGTACCCGGGCACCGTCGTGGCCATCACCCACGACCGGTACTTCCTGGACAACGTCGCGGAGTGGATCCTCGAGCTCGACCGCGGCCGCGCCTACCCGTACGAGGGCAACTACTCCACTTACCTCGAGACCAAGGCCACGCGTCTGAAGGTCGAGGGCCAGAAGGACGCCAAGCGGCAGAAGCGTCTGAAGGAAGAGCTGGAGTGGGTCCGCTCCAACGCCAAGGGGCGGCAGGCCAAGTCCAAGGCGCGTCTGGCCCGCTACGAGGAGATGGCGGCCGAGGCCGACAAGATGCGGAAGCTGGACTTCGAGGAGATCCAGATTCCGCCGGGCCCGCGTCTGGGCAGCGTCGTGGTCGAGGTCGACAAGCTCAACAAGGCCTTCGGGGAGAAGGTCCTCGTCGACGGCCTCAGCTTCACCCTGCCGCGTAACGGCATCGTCGGCGTCATCGGTCCGAACGGTGCGGGCAAGACCACGCTGTTCAAGATGATCCAGGGGCTGGAGGAGCCCGATTCCGGTTCGATCAAGGTCGGCGAGACCGTCAAGATCTCGTACGTCGACCAGAGCCGCGAGAACATCGACCCGAAGAAGACGCTGTGGGAGGTCGTCTCCGACGGGCTCGACTACATCAACGTCGGCCAGGTCGAGATGCCGTCGCGGGCCTATGTGTCGGCGTTCGGCTTCAAGGGCCCGGACCAGCAGAAGCCCGCGGGTGTTCTCTCCGGTGGTGAGCGCAACCGCCTCAACCTCGCGCTGACGCTGAAGCAGGGCGGCAACCTGCTGCTCCTCGACGAGCCGACCAACGACCTCGACGTCGAGACGCTCTCGTCGCTGGAGAACGCGCTGCTCGAGTTCCCGGGCTGTGCCGTGGTCGTCTCCCACGACCGGTGGTTCCTCGACCGCGTCGCCACCCACATCCTCGCCTACGAGGGCGACTCCAGGTGGTTCTGGTTCGAGGGCAACTTCGAGTCGTACGAGAAGAACAAGATCGAGCGGCTCGGCCCGGACGCGGCCCGTCCGCACCGTGCCACCTACAAGAAGCTGACCCGGGGCTGATCTTGCGGCACATCTACCGCTGCCCTCTGCGCTGGGCGGACATGGACGCATACGGCCACGTCAACAACGTGGTGTTCCTCCGCTACCTGGAGGAAGCCCGTATCGACTTCCTGTTCCGCCCGGACAAGCAGTTCAAGCAGGGGTCCGTGGTGGCGCGCCACGAGATCGACTACAAACGCCAGCTCGTCCACCGGCACGCGCCGGTGGACATCGAGCTGTGGGTCATGGAGATCAAGGCCGCGTCCTTCACGCTGGGCTACGAAGTGAAGGACCCGGAACAGGTCTATGTCCGGGCCTCGACCGTGATAGTGCCGTTCGATTTCGAGGCACAGCGGCCGCGGCGGCTCACCGCCGAGGAGCGGGAGTTCCTCGCGGGGTACAAGGACGACGAGGAGGAGGCCGTCGCCGCATGACGGTGCTCCATCTCGAGGACGACGGGGAGGCGGCGGACCTTGCCGCCTTCCTGGCCAGGCTGATCCACTACGACCGCGGTGCGGTGGTGCGTGTGCAGTCGACCGGGACGACGCTGGCCGTGTTCGGGCGGCCGCCGTCGTTCGAGGTGCTTGCGGTCCGGGCGGTACGGCTGTCCAAGCCGTACGAGAACGGCCTGGAGGTCGGGCTCGACGTGACCGTCTCGGCCGGCGAACTCCTGGAATCCGTCGATGAGCCGGCGGCCACAGCCGGCGTACCGGCGGCCGTCACCGGGCCGCCGTGGGCCGGGGTCCTCCCGCCGCGCAGCGGCTGGCGGCCCGAGCCGGGACTGCCCGCCCCCGACGTGCTGCGGGCGACCGTGGCCGCGGCGGTCGCGGAATTCCGTTCGCGTACGGAGGAACTGGCTCCCGAGCGGCGCACGCGTACCGAACTCGACCGGATCGGCAGAGAGATCTGGTCCCGCGCGATCGGCGGCACCGAGCTGCCGGTGCGGGCCGCGCACGCGGCGCAGTCGCTCGGCTTCCTCCGCCCCGTACCGCGGTCGGCGTCCGGCACCGAGCCGCTGGGGTTGTTCTCGTCGGGCACGTGGCTGAGGCTGCGGACACCGTACGGCTCGATCGCCGTGCGGCGGGCCGGGCTCGGCGCCCTGGGCGTCAGCGTCCGCTGACGGCGGGGATCCGCCGCCGGACAGCAAGCCTGCGGGCCGGGAGTCCCCGGCCCCGGCCCGGACCTCTCGGACTCACTCCGGGCTGTTCACCATCGACGCCGCCGCGTACGTCAGGTAGTTCCACAGCGTGGTGCTGTGCTCCTCGGAGAGGCCGAGTTCGTCGACGGCGACCCGCATGTGCTTGAGCCAGGCGTCATGGGCGGCCTGGTTCACGGTGAACGGGGCGTGGCGCATGCGCAGGCGCGGATGGCCGCGCTTCTGGCCGTAGGTCGTCGGGCCGCCCCAGTACTGGATCAGGAACAGGGTGAGGCGCTCCTCGGCCGGGCCCAGGTCCTCCTCCGGATACATCGCCCGCAGGGCTGGATCCTCGGCCACCCCCTCGTAGAAGCGGTGCACGAGACGGCGGAAGGTCTCCTCACCGCCGACCTGCTCGTAGAAGGTCTGCTCCTGCAGCGTGCCGCGCCGAATCTCTCTCACGTCGTCCATGGTCTCAGACGCGACGACCGAGGTCCCAAGGCTTAGGACCACCCCTCTGAACCGCCCACTGGCCAGGCAGCCGGCCGCGTGGGCCCAGGCGACGGCGCGTAGGGGCGGGAGGGGGTGCCGGAGTGAGCCAGGACCTGCTATCGGCCGCGCACCCTGGCCACGCCCCTGACCACCCGACCGCAAGGCCGCACGGGGAACCCCATCCCAGAACATCGCGCGTGAATGCCGCACGACCGGCGGCAAAACCGAACCGCGCGCCGCGAAGCCGCACAAAGGACCCGGAAACGCCGCCAGGGAACGCCATGCCGGAACACCGGCCCGGCACACCAGCCCGTGGAGACCGGGCCGCAGAAGAGCGGAGAAGAACAGATGAGAAGCCACGGCCGCGCACGCGTACGAGAGCCCATGAGCAGTCCCGTACGCGCACGCGGCCCTGAGTGCTCAGCCCCGGCGGATCGTGATCGTCGTCCACGCGCCCACGTGCACCCGGTCCCCGTCCTGGAGGGGCACCGGAACGAAGGGCTGGATGGGCTCCTCGCCGCCGTTGACCGTGGTGCCGTTCGTGGAGTTCTGGTCGACGACCGCCCAGGAGCCGTCCGGCTGCCGGACCAGGAGCGCGTGCTGGTGCGAGACGCCCGGATCCTCCGGCGGCACGGACAGGTCGATGTCCGGGGTGTCACCGGTGGAGTGGCGCCGGCGGCCGATGGTGACCTGGTTGCCGGTGAGGGTGCGCTGCTGCTCCGGGGAGTACGCCGGCAGGTTGAGGCCCGCGGCCTCGGGGCCGGAGCGCTGCATCATCGCCATGAAGTACTCGCGGTCCGGACCGATGGTCGCGGTCCAGGTGAGCGGCTGCTGCTCGTAGGGAGGCGGGGCGGCCTGGCCGGAACCGGGCTGCGGGTAGCCGTAGCCCCCGCCCTGACCGGCACCGGGGCCCGCCGGACCGCCGGTCGCCCCGGTGGCCGGGGAGGACGACGGAGGCGAGATCACCCAGTCGTCGTCACCGCCGCCGAAGGACGGACCGCCGGGCTGCGGCGGAGCGGGCGGGAAGCCCTGGGTCGGCGGCGGGGGAGGCGGGGCCTGCCGCTGGAAGGCGGAGGGGGCACCGCCCTGGAAGGCCGAGGGCGCTTCCGGGGCACCGGTCCGAGGACCGCCGGCGCCACCTGTCGTGGGCCCGGGCGGCGGCGGAGCCGGATTCGAGCGATCCCCACCGAATGCGGACGGGGAGGAGGGGTCGCCGCCGAAGACGGACGGGCGTGCGGATTCGCCACCGAAGCCGGACGGGGAGGAGGAGTCGCCACCGAAGACGGACGGGCGCGGGGAATCGCCGCCGTACCCGGACTGGCGCGAGCCCCCTCCGCCGAAGCCGGTCGGACCGGACGGCTCGTCGCCGAAGGCCGGCCCCGGAGGAATCGGTTCCGCGGGCCGGTTCACCTGCGAGGGGCGGGACCTCTCGTAGTCGAACGAGTCGGGGCCGGGCACGGTCTGCCCGCCCTGCTGGAAGCGCAGGGCCGGGTTGGGCGCCGACGGGCGCGGTGCGGCGGGGGTGTACGAGGTCGCCGTGTTGGTCAGGAAGTTCCACCGGCACTCCTCGCAGAACGGCGCGCCGCCCTCGCGGGGCGTACGGCACTGCGGGCAGAGTTCCGGTTCGGAGTTTGGTGCGGCGGACATCGGCCGTCCACCGGGCCGGCCGCCCGCGCCCGGAGGCGGCGGGGGCGAACCCGGCGGCGGATAGCCGTAACCGGTGGTGGGCGGCGGCGGAGGCGGCGGGGGCACGGCACCGGCCATACGGTGACCGCAGACCTCGCACCAGTCGTCGGAACCCGACTGGTGTCCGTTCGGGCAGGTCGGCATGTCGGCGCTTCCCCCTCTCCTTCTCCGGCCGCTGGGGCCGGTGTGGTTCTCCGACCCCGCGGGGTCGGGCTCGTTGCTGGCAGGACTTTCAGGTCACTTCTTTACACGAACAGTCTTTGTGGACCGTGTCTCGAGAGTCATCTCGTCGGCCTCCGCGACCTTTGTCTTCAGTCGCACAGTACCTGTCGTGGCATCGACCACGTCCACCACCTTCGCAAGCAGTTTCGCAGTATCCGCGTTTCCCGAGACGCTGGCGAGCTGAACGGCGCGGCCCAGCTTGGCCGTTGCACCATCGAAATCGCCCGCTTTGCGTAGATCCAGTCCTTGCTGGATGACCTGTGCCAGTTCGGCCTGGCCCGTGTAGTGCGCGACTTGGGGGTTGATCGATGTGGACGCCGTCATGTCGTCGGTCCACACGGCCCGTACGAGCCCCTGGGCGCCGAGGTTCTGGGCGCTGCCGTCGCTCTGCGGTATCACCAGGGACACCCGTGCGGCCAGCATCTCCTGGCCGATGTTCGCGGCCGGGACCCGGACGCACACGTGGTAGTCACGGGACTCGTCGCCCCAGGAGCCGGTGGGGTAGTCCCCGGCGCGCGGGCCCGCCTCGGTCCGGCGAGCGGTCAGGTCCTCGACGGTGGGCGCGACCTGCTTGACGAACTTGATCTCCGTCCCGAGAGGCGTCCACAGCCGCAGCGAGACATCGGCGACCTCCTTGCCCATCGCCGTCTCCATCATCTGCGTGAAGTCGGCGGCGAGGGCGGCCGGGTCGGCGACGATGTCGGCCGTGCCGAGCAGCGCGGAGGCGATCCCGGTGACCTCCTTGACCTCCCAGTCGGTGCCCACTCCACGCGCGTCACAGGTGAAACGGCCGGCGCAGGCGTCCAGCGCGGCCTTCAGGTCGGTGGGCGACTCGTGCTCGTTGCGGCCGTCGGTGAGCAGGATGCCGTGGCGTATGGAGACATCGGCCGAGGACAGCAGCCGGTCGGCGAGGCGCAGCCAGGTGCCGATCGCGGTGCCGCCGCCGGCGCTGAGCCTGCGCAGCGCCTGCTTCGCCTGGCCGCGGGTGGTCGCGTCGGCGACGGCGAGCCGCCCGCCGCCCGGGTAGACCTCCTTGGCCACATGGGTGCCGCCGACCACCGCGAAGTGCACACCGTCGCGCAGGGTGTCGATGGCCGCGGCCGTCGCGTCGCGTGCGTTGCGCATCTTGGTCGGCGGGTAGTCCATCGACCCGGAGCAGTCGACCATGATCGCCACGGCGGCGCTCGGGCCGTGCCCGGGCGTGTAGAGGTGGGGCGCGGCGACGGCGCTTCCGGTGGTGCCGCCGCCGGTCGCCGTGACCGTCACGATGGCGTTGACCTCCCGGCCGCCCTCCGGCAGGTACTCGTTCTGGTAGACGTCCACCGAGAACTGCGGCACGTTCGACTTCGAGAAATTGGCCATGCCTTCTCTGATCCCACTAGAGGACCCCACCGCCGTGGGGTGATGACTGGTTGCGGACCGGTCCCCTCCGGTCCTAGGGCCGTTCTCGCCGGCCACGGGTGTGCCCACGGGGCACGCCTCAGGCGGATCCTGCCCCCTGCGGAGGGGCGGGGAACGGGAGCACGGCCACTGTTACGTTGTCGTGGCCCCCGCCGTCCAGGGCGTGCCCCACGAGCACCTGTGCGGTGTGCAGCGGCCGCAGTTCGGCGCCGGGCGGCACCACCTCGGCCATCTCCTCGGCGGCCTCCGCGTAGTTCCACAGCCCGTCCGTGCAGACCACGACCACACCCGGACGGTCCGGCTTGAACGAAGCGGTGTGCGGCTCCAGTTCGTACGCGTCCGCGCCGAGCCAGCCGGTGATCGCGTGGGCGCGCTCGTCGGCGTACGCCTCGGCCTCGCTCATCAGGCCCGCGGCGACCATCTGCGCGGCCCACGAGTCGTCCTCGGTGAGCCGGGCCGGCGGGGCCGATCGGTCGACCGGGATCCAGTAGGCGCGGCTGTCGCCGACCCAGCCGACGACGAGCAGGCTGCTGGTGACGACCGCGCCGACGAGGGTGCAGGCGGGCGCGTTCTGGTGCGGGGTGTGTTCCTGGGCCGTCTCCGGCTCGGTGGCCAGTGCGTTGACGGCGTGCGAGGCGATCACGATGGCCTCGTGCATGGCCTGCTGGGGGTGGGTGCCGCGCGGCAGGGCGTCCAGCAGCTCCTCGTTCGCCGCGCGGGCGGCGGCGAGCGACGCCTCGTCGGGGCGGGTCGCGGAGGAGACGCCGTCGCAGACGATCGCGACGACGGCGGGCGAGCCGTCGGGCAGCGCGGTCGAGGAGACGGCGAACGCGTCCTCGTTGCGGTGGTGGCGCAGGCCCCGGTCGCTGACCGCGGCCACCGCTCCCGACTCCTGCTCCACGTGGTCGCGTTCGCGCGGCTGGGCGTGGCCGCAGTTCTCGCAGTAGCCGTCGTCGTCCACGTTCCCCGCGCGGCAGGCCACGCAGACCTTGGTGCCGGAAGGCGGAGTGGCCGGGACGGCGGTGCGCGGGTCGACGGGCTGCGGGGCCGCGAGGTGGTAGTCGTCGGGCTCCGACGGACGGTCGAACCGCACGCCCTTGGAGGCGTCCTTCGCCGTGGACGCGACGGGCAGCTGGGAACCGCCCGAGTCGGTGCCCTGGATGTCGGTCGGCAGATGCACCGGTGCGGGCACACCGGGGCCGCCCGACGGGGGTGCGGCGGGCCAGTCCACGGAATCCGCCTCCGAACGCGGGTGCGGGGCCGTGCTGTTCATGGTGAGCGTCGGGGTGTCCGCAGGCGGGGCGGGCACCACCGACAGGTCGTACCCGCAGGCCCCGCAGTAGCGGTCGCCCGACTCGAGGGGCTCCTCACAACTGGGGCACCTCGAAAGGGCTGTCGGCTGGGGCATCTGCGACATCGATCACACCCACGTCCGGGGGCGGTAACGGTTGGCTCGTTCCACCAGGTCGATCCTCTCCTCGCCGCCCTGCGCGAGCCTGGCCAACGTCCGGTACGAACGCTCCAGGCCGAAGCGGAGGCCGCGCTCGTCCAGGTCGCTGCCGAGCAGCGCCCGCCCACCCGGCGCCGCCGACGGCTCGGAGGCCTGGCTACCGGAGAGTACCCAGTCCAGGGCGCAACCGAGGACCTCTGTGGACAACTGCTCGCGCCGCACGGCGTCCAGGCCGTACGCCTCCAGCGCCTGGACCTGTCCCGCGGCGGCCACGAGGTCGTCCAGAAAGGCCGGGTCGGGGCCCTGGCCCGTACGGTGCCGCAGCCGTGCCCGCACGGCGGCGACACGGGCGGCTGTGTAGTGGATGGAGGCCTCGGGCACGGACTCCAGGGTGCGAACGGCACCGCGGCGGTCACCGGAGGCGAGCTGGACACGGGCCAGGCCGAACGCCGAACTGACGTAACTGGGGTCGGTCGTCCATACGAGTCCGTAGTACTCGGCGGCGTTGTCGAGCTGGCCGAGGACCTCCGCGCACAGGGCGAGGGCGAGCTTCGGGGCGGGCTCGCCGGGGAAGGCGTCGTAGATCGCGTCGAAGGAGAGCGCGGCGCCCTCGTGGTCGCCGGTGACCAGCGCGGTGGCACCGCGGTACCACACGACCCGCCAGTCGTCGGGGTGGTCCGCCTCCAGCGCCTCCAGGGCCCGTCCGGCGGCGTCCGCCTCGCCCATCTCCAGCCGGGCCCGCAGTTCGCGCAGACGCAGCTCCAGCGAGTTCACGGGCGCGGCGTGCAGCGCGGTGATGAGCTCCGAGGGCGCGGAGGCCATGAGACCGGCGAGGAAACCGGCGTTGGGGTCGCCGGGGTCGACGTGGGGGACCGGCAGCGCGAGCGCGGCGGCGGAGGCGTCGACCGTCTTGACGACGGCGGGCGTGGCGGAACCGTCGGCGGCCGGTCCGCCCGTGCCTGCGGCGCCCGGCCATCCGCCACCACCGGAGGCCGTGACGGCGGAGGACAGGGCGGCAGGAGAGAGCGAAGAGGGGACCACGGCGCCGGTGGACGCGAGAGTGCCGGAGCCCTCTGCGGTCCCTCGGCGGCGCCGGGGCGCCACCACTCTGGCCCCCAGCCGCGACACGTCCCCGTCCAGCCTCGGGAACAGCTCCGTGTCCGTGACCTTGACCTCGGGCCCGAACAGCGTCGACAGAGCGGGCCGCGGGCGGTTCGTCTGGAGGGCGACGACCTCCCGCAGCACTCCCGTCAGCTGCTCCGACATCTCCTGCGCGGACGCGAACCGGCGGGCCGGGTCGGGGTCGGTGGCGCGCACCAGCAGGCGGTAGAAGGACTCGTATCGGCGGAGGACCTCGATGCTGTCCGGGTCGGGCAGGGAGTCCACGTAGACGCTCGTGTAGCCCTGGAAGTCGAAGGTGAGCACGGCGAGGGTGCGCGCGACCGTGTAGAGGTCGCTCGCCACCGACGGACCGACCTCCGCGACCTCCGGCGCCTGGTAGCCGACCGTGCCGTAGATGGCCGACTCGTCGTCGTCCATCCGGCGTACGGCGCCCATGTCGATCAGCTTGAGCTGGTCCTCGGTCTGGATCGCGTTGTCGACCTTGAAGTCGCAGTACAGGAGGTTGCGGCTGTGCAGATGGCCGAGGGCCTCGAGCGCCTCGATGCCGTATGCGCACGCCTGCTCGACCGGCAGCGGATCGCGGCTTCCGTCCGGGGTGCGGCGGGAGTTGGCGATCTCCTTGAGGGACTTGCCGCCGACGTACTCCATGACGATGTAGCCGTCGAGTGAGCCGGTGCGCTGGTCGAGGTGCTCCACGAAGTTGTAGATGCGCACGATGTTGGAGTGCTCGATCTCCGCGAGGAAGCGCCGCTCGGAGATCGCCGCGGCCATCGCGTCCTGGTCGCCGGTGTCGAGCAGGCCCTTGAGGACCACCCACCGGTCGGAGACCGCGCGGTCCACCGCGAGGTAGATCCAGCCGAGCCCGCCGTGCGCGAGGCAGCCCACGACCTCGTACTGGCCGTGCACGATGTCCCCGGCGTGCAGCTTGGGCACGAACGAGTAGGGGTGGCCGCACTTGGTGCAGAACCCTTCGGTGCGCCCGGTCTTCTCGCCGCGCGACCGCCCCACGGGGGCCCCGCAGTCGGAACGCGAGCAGAACCGCTTGCGCTCGGGGACTTCGGGGTTCTCGAGGACCATGGCACGGGGGTCGGGCCGCGGCACGTCCGGGACCTGGACCAGGCCGAGGCCGAGCCGGCTGCGCCCCGAAGTCCCGCTCGTCGAACCGGAGCTGCGGACCGACACCGAGCGGCTGGAAGAGCGGCCCGTGAGCCGTCCCGACACCGAGCGGCGGGACTGGGAGGACCGCGACGAGGTGCGGGAGCTGGCTCCCGATCCTGCGCTTTCCGAGCCCTGTGAGCCCTTGCCGCCCGCGGTGACACCCGTGGCGGACGGGCCGACCATGCCCGTCACCGAGACGACCGGCGCGAGTCCGCACGTGTCGCAGTACAGCTCGCCGCCGCCCACGTCCTCGTACGACCCCTCGCAGCCGGGCCGCTGGCACTTCTGTCCTGCCTGGCTCATGCATCCCCCCTCCGGTCGGCCGGCTCGCCCTGCTGGGGCACGCGCGGACCGAGCAGCTCGGCGGTCGCCTGCTGGTAGCGCAGCACCGCCTGTTCGGCGACTCTGAGGTCGCAGGGCGCGCTCCACAGCATGCGGCGCGCCGCGTCGTACCGCTCGACCAGCACCGGGTCCTCCGCGAGGCCGTGCCGGGCGACCTTCGCCTTGTACGCGTCCAGACGGCCGCGCAGCTCGGCGCGGACGGCCAGGGGCGCGGTGACCGCCGTCAGGGACTCGCGGGCCCGCAGCAGTTCGTCCTCCGCCCTCTGCTCCAGCGACTCGAGGAGCGGTGAGAGGCGGTGCCACTGGGCGTTTCTGCGGTACTCGGCGGCGGTCGCCAGCTGTTCCTGCAGCACGGTCGGCGGACCGCTGACCGCGGGCACCTCCGAGGCGGCGATCTTCGCGAGGACCTCACCGCGCGCGCTGCGGGCCTCCGACAGCGTGCGATCGGCACGGCTGAGCAGGTCGCGCAGCTTGACGAGACGGGTCTCGGCATCTTGACGGACCGCCAGGACCGCGTCGATCTCCCGCCGCACGTCCTCCAGGGCGCGCGCCTCGCGGTCGTACATCGTCGTGTCCGGCCGGCCGCCGCCGGGCGCCGAACTCCCCTGCGTCGGGACCCAGTACGCCAGCGGGTCGGAGACCACCTGCTCGCGCAGGTTCGTCAGCGTGCGCATGATGCGCTCCAGGTCGTCGCCGGCCGGATGCTCACCCAGGCGTACGCCCACGGAGTGCGCCAGTCGGCGGGTGCGCTGCAACTCCGCGGCCAGTAAATCGATTCGGGCGGGCAGCGCGGACCACACCGCGTCCGCGGCGATGACCATGTCCAGCGAGGCCGCGTACAGCTCGTTCATCCGCTCCACGAGCTGTGCAAGCGTGAACTGCTCGCTGAGCCTGCCGGAACCCGCGAGCGTCGGCGCGTTCGCGGTCGCCGACGCGCTGCCCGCCACGGTGACGCCGGAACCGCGCAGCAGGTCGGTCAGCTCGACCAGGTCCTCACGGCTGGACCAGCGGCGGCGGGCGCGGATCTCCTGTGCGCGGCGCAGAGCGTCCGCATAGGCGTCGAAGTACGTCCACAGCAGGGTGATCGACGCCTCTGTCGACGTCCAGCGCTCCTTGGTGACGCCCGTCAGCTCGGCACCCTCGAGGAGTCTGCGGCCCGCGTGGTCCTGCAGGGCGAGAAGCGAGGTCTCTATGGCCTCGTGCTCCGCGCCGAGCCGCGCCAGCGCACGGTCCACCTCGTCCCGGTCCATCACCGGCCCGGTGGGTCCCGCGACGCCCATCGATCACCTCTCGTCTCGTCGTGCCCAGTGCGCGCTGTCCGGTGCGCCGGGGTAACTCTCCAGTGGTATCAGGTCGGTTGCCTCGATCAGGAGGAAGGCGGCTGAGACGACGCCGAGTCGGCGCCGAGCGTCTGGGACAACCACTTGTCGTACGAGGTCTGCCAGCCGGTCTTGCGGTAGTCCACCAGCACCTGGTTGACCCGGCGTACCAGATCCTTGGAGTCCTTGTTCATCGCCACGCCGTAGTACTCGGTCGTGAAGGGCTTCCCCTTGAGTTCGACCGTCGGGTCCTGGGCCGCCTGGCTCGCCGCGAGCGCGCCGTCGGTGACGACCGCGTCGACCTCGCCGAGCTGCAGCCGTACCAGGCAGTCGAGCTGATTGGGGACGGTGGTGGAGATATCGGTGGACGCCGCCAGCCGGCCGGCCTTCTTGTCGTCCGCCAGCCTGGTGTTGGCCGTCGACCCCTCCGCCGAGCAGATCCTCTTGCCGGCGAGCGACTTGTCGTAGCCCGTGATGCCGGACCCCTTCGGGGCGAGGACCTGCTGGCCGGTGGTGAAATACGGGTCCGAGAAGGCGACTTCCCGCAGCCGGTCGCAGGTGATCGTCATGGTGCGCACCACCATGTCCACCTGCCCGCTCTTGATCGCCGGAATGCGCTGGTTGGTGGGGATGGCGTGAAAACGCACGGCGTTCGGATCGCCGAGGATCGCCCGCGCTATCTCGTGCGCGAGGTCGATGTCGAAGCCCTCGAGGTCGCCGCCCTTGGCGTTGGGGTCCCGGTAGCCCCAGCGGTAGCTGTTCTGGTCCACGCCCACCGACAGATAGCCGCGCGTCTTGATGGCCGTGACCGCCCGGCCGCTCTCGTCGCCGGACGGCGGCGGGCTCAGCCGCTCCGGGTGGCCGCCGCAGGAGTCGGCCTTCGCCTGCGTGCCCTCGGCGAGGCCCTGGCCGCCCGTCCCGGTGGAGCCGTCCACGCCCGCCCCGCTCAGCGGCAGAAGCAGCGCGAAGACCGCGGTGAGGACGCAGGCGACCAGCATCGCCCCCACACCGCCCCAGCCCTTCAGGCTCGCCCTCAGGCGCCGTGTGATCATCGCCGCTCCCCCTCTCACCGGTACTCCGAAAGCCTGCGTCCGACACCCAGCAGCGTGCCCGAAGCGCCCAGCAGCGCGAGGACCGCCGCGCCCGCCGGGAGCCCGGTCATCGCATTCCGGCCACCGCTGGCCGACTGGCGGAACTCGCTCTCCTCGTGCCCCAGTGCCTTCGCCAGGTTCGCGTCCACGCTGTCGAAGCACTCGCCCGTCGGCTGGTCCGCCCCGGAGCCGATGATCTTTTTCAGGGCGGCCTGGTAGTCGCCGTCGTCGTCGGCGGTCCTGGCCTGCTTGTGACGCTGCTGCCAGACCTTCATGTTGCCGGTCGCGGCCGTCACGGGCTGCTCGCCCGCCCGGTCGTCGGCCAGGGACACGGCCTTGGCGAGCCCGGCGGAGAGCGTCTTCATGTCCTGCTGGAAGGCGTAGTCGTACGCGTCCTCGACCGTGCCGTCGGGCAGTTGCTTGGTCTCGGCGCCGCGGCTGACCAGCGTGAGGTTCTCGTTGCCGCGCGCGTTCAGGGAGGCGATGCGCGCGTCGTGCAGCACGTCCAGCGAGCGGACGCCGTGGGCGTACGAGGAGTCCAGCCCGGCGCGGGCGACGCTGTGGCCCACGACGAGCCACACCAGCAGGATCGCGGCCGTAGCCGTGCCGGCGACCAGTCCGTGGTTGAGCAGCCGGTTCGTACGCAGGAAGTGGCGCCGCTGCGCCCAGCCGAGGGCGGCCAGGGTGAGCACGCCGAGGGCGATGGCGAACCAGGGGTACGGGGTCGCGCCCGCGTAGTCGGAGCGCAGCCGCTGGTTCTCCTTGGTGTACAGGTCCTGCGCCTTCGGCAGCATCTCCTGCTGCATCAACTCGTTGGCCGCCCGCAGATAGGCGCCGCCCACCGGGAACCCCAGCCGGTTGTTGGCCCGGGCCCGCTCGATGAGGCCCTTGTACTGAGGGAGCAGTTCGTTGAGCTTGGCGATGGTGGTCGCGGCGGGGGAGCCGGGGTCGGTGCTCGCGGCCGCGGTGACGAGCCCGGCGGCGGCCGTCCTGATGTCCTTGTCGTACCGCGCGGTGGTCGCGGCGGGTTCCTGACCACCCGACAGGAATCCGCTGGAGGCCGTCGTGTTGGCGTCCGCGAGGGAGCGGTAGATGTCGGCGGCGCCCGCGCTGAGCGGCTGGCTGCTGTGCAGCACGTCGTCCGCTGCGTTCGCCCGGTCGGTCGTCTGCCAGGCGGTGACGGCCCCGAACGCGACGACGACGAGGGCGAGGACGGCACCGATGACGCGCAGCCGCCCGGGCTCGGTGGTCGCGGCGATGCGCAACCGGTCGACGCCCTCGGCGAAGGCCGTGCGGCGCGGCGGGGCCGGGGCCGGGCGGCCCGGTGACACGGGGGCCGTCCGTACCGCGGACGTGGCCTGCCGCGGTACGGCGGTCATCGTGGGCGTCGCAGGTGGCGCGCCGCCCTGCTGCGGTTGTGTCACTTGACCTCCCCCATGGTCATCCGTCCGTCACCTCCGTCCGGAGCGTGGGAGCGGACGCAGGCGCACGGCGGCAAGTATCGCCGCCGGGACCGGTATCCGCACAGGCCTTTATACGATCTTGTTTCCGGATCGCAGCGTTTGTGCCGGACGCCGGTCACGCCGTTCGTCGCCCCACCCTGTCCATGAATACGCGGGGTGCCTGTGTTCGGTTCCCGGGGGCCCGGCGGCCGTACAGGGCGCCGGGTCAAGGGTCATGCGTCCTCGTAGTACGTCCGTACGCGCGCGTGTGCCTCCTTCGGGGCGTGTCGGTGGTCCAGGCCCAGCAGGGCCGCGCCGAGCACCGGGCGGGCCGTGACCACCCGCGGGACCGCCTTGGGGGCCCGGACGGCCAGCAGTTCCCGTATACGGTCGTCGAGTTGGGGGTGGCGGGCGGCGAGGATGCTTCCGCCGAGCAGCACCGGTGCCTCCTCGTCGAGCAGGTCGAGCCGGGTCAGCGCGACCGCCGCCATGGCGACCACCTCCGCCGCGAGCCGGTCGACGATCGCGCGGGCCACCGGATCGCCCTGCACGGCCGTGGCGAACAGCACCGGCGTCAGCTCATGGCGCCGGTCGTGGGCGATGTGCTCCAGGTGGAGCGCCTCGATGAGCGCGTACATGGTGTCGAGCCCGAAGTGCGCCGGCAGGGTGCGCGCCAGCTCCGTGGGCCCGCCCCGGCCGTCCTCCGCGCGGGCCGCCCACCACAGGGCCTCCTCCGCCAGTCCCCAACCGCCGCCCCAGTCACCGGAGATACGGCCGATCGCGGGGAAGCGCGCCGTGCGTCCGTCGGGGCGCATGCCGACGCAGTTGATCCCGGCGCCGCAGACGACCGCCACCCCTCGGGGCTCGGCGACACCGGCCCGCAGGATGGCGAAGGTGTCGTTGCGCACCTCGACGGTCGTCCCCCACGCGCGCGCTTGCAGCGCGGCCGCCAACTGCTCTTCCTCCACCGGCAGGTCGGCGTTGGCGAGACAGGCCGAGACATGGCCGGCCGCCGTGACCCCGGCCCGGGCGAAGGCCTGCCCGACGGCCTCGCCCAGGGCGTCCACGGCCGCCGTGACACCCACGACCGGAGGGCGGAAGCCCCCGCCCCGAGCGGTTCCGAGGACCTCGCCGTCTTCGGCCACGACAGCGACGTCGGTCTTGCTGTTGCCCGCGTCGATGGCGAGGACACTTGCGGTCAGGCCCACGCGAGGTGCTCCCGGTTGTGCGCGATCAGCTGGTCGGTGAGGGCTTCGGCGTACTCGTACTGGCCGATGAGGGGGTGGGCGAGCAGGGCACGGAAGACGCGGTCCCGGCCGCCGAGCAGGGCCGCCTCCAGAGCCAGCTCCTCGTACGCCGTCACGTTCGCCATCAGGCCCGCGTACAACGGGTCCACGGCGGGCACGGGCAGGGGCGTCGGTCCGTGCGGTCCCACGGCCGCCTGCACCTCGATGACCGCGTCGTCGGGCAGGAAGGGCAGCGTGCCCTTGTTGTACGCGTTCACCACCTGGTAGGGCGATCCCCCTCCGCCCAGCAGGGACGCGGCGAGGTCGACCGCGGCCTCCGAGTAGTAGGCACCGCCGCGCTTGGCGAGCAGCGCGGGCTTCTCGTCGAGTGCCGGGTCGCCGTACATCTCCAGCAGTTGCCGCTCCATGGCCGCCACCTCGGCGGCGCGCGACGGCTTCGTCCTCAGTTCGCGTACGACCTCGTCGTGCGCGTAGTAGTAGCGCAGGTAGTACGACGGGACCGCGCCCAGCCGGTCGAGGAGGGCGCGCGGCAGCCCCATGCCCTCGATGATCGAGTCGCCGTGCTCGGCTATCAGCTTCGGCAGCACGTTCTCGCCCTCGGGGCCGCCCAGGCGCACACCGGTCTCCCAGGTGAGATGGTTGAGGCCCACATGGTCGAGGTGGACGTCGAGCGGAGTGACACCGAGCAGGGCGGCGAACCTGCGCTGGAAGCCGATCGCGACGTTGCACAGACCGACCGCCCGGTGGCCCTCCTGCAGAAGCGCGCGGGTGACGATGCCGACCGGGTTGGTGAAGTCGATGATCCAGGCCTGCGGGTTGGCGCGGCGGACCCGTTCGGCGATGTCCAGGACCACCGGGACCGTGCGCAGCGCCTTGGCGAGACCGCCCGCGCCGGTGGTCTCCTGGCCGACGCAGCCGCACTCCAGCGGCCAGGTCTCGTCCTGTTCGCGCGCGGCCTGGCCGCCCACCCTCAGCTGGAGCAGTACGGCGTCGGCGCCCTCGACCCCCTGGTCCAGGTCGCTCGTCGTCACGACGCGGCCGGGGTGCCCCTGCTTGGCGAAGATGCGCCGGGCGAGTCCGCCCACCAGCTCCAGGCGTTCGGCGGCCGGGTCGACGAGGACGAGTTCCTCGACGGGCAGGGTGTCCCTCAGCCGCGCGAACCCGTCGACGAGTTCGGGTGTGTAGGTCGAGCCTCCGCCGACCACGGTGAGTTTCATGTGTTGCTAGCCCTTCACTCCGGTGAGCGTGACGCCCTCGACGAACGCCCTCTGGGCGAAGAAGAAGACGAGGATCACGGGGGCCATGACCAGCACCGTCGCGGCCATGGTGAGGTTCCAGTCGGTGTGGTGCGCGCCCTTGAACGACTCCAGGCCGTAACTGAGGGTCCACGCCCCCGGGTTCTCCGAGGCGTAGATCTGCGGGCCGAAGTAGTCGTTCCAGGCGTAGAAGAACTGGAAGAGCGCGACGGCGGCGATGCCGGGCCTCGCCATGGGCAGGACGACCTTGAGCAGGGTGCGCAGATCGCCGCAGCCGTCGACCTTCGCCGCGTCCAGGTACTCGTTCGGGATGGTCATCAGGAACTGGCGCAGCAGGAAGATGGAGAACGCGTCGCCGAACGCCATCGGGATGATCAGCGGCCACAGCGTGCCGGACAGGTCCAGCTGCTTCGCCCAGAACAGGTACATCGGGATGATGATCACCTGTGGGGGCAGCATCATCATCGAGATCACCAGCATCAGGGACAGGTTGCGGCCCCGGAAGCGGAACTTGGCGAGGGCGTAGGCGACCGGGATCGACGACACGACGGTCAGGACGGTGCCCAGACCCGCGTAGATCAGCGTGTTCTTCCACCAGGTGAGGAAGCCGGGTGTGTCGAAGACCTTCTTGTAGTTGCCCCACTCCCAGGTGTGCGGGATCAGATCGCGGCTGAGCGCCTGGGTGTCGCTCATCAGCGAGGTCAGGAACACGAAGACGAAGGGCAGGGTGAAGAAGAGGGCGGCGGCCACGCCGAGGGAGTGGACCGCGATCCACTCCAGGAGGGCCTTGCGGCGGGCGGTGCGTTCGGCCGGTGAGACGGGTGCTCTCAACTCCACCGGCTTGTCGAGTACTTGGGTCATGGTCAGTCACCTGCCAGGTTGAGACCGCCCCGGCGCCGCATCAGGAACGCGGTGAACACCATGGACAGGGCGAAGAGCACGAGCGCGACCACACAGGCGGAGCCGTAGTCGAAGCGCTGGAAGCCGAGGTTGTAGACCAGCTGGGGCAGGGTGAGGGTGGACTTCTCGGGGTAGCCCGGCTCGAACTGCGTGCCGGCGCCCTGGATCACACCCGAGGCGACCTTTCCCGCGATCAGCGGCTGCGTGTAGTACTGCATGGTCTGGATCACGCCGGTGACCACCGCGAACATCACGATCGGCGAGATGTTCGGCAGGGTGACGTACCGGAAGCGCTGCCACGCCGACGCACCGTCCAGCTCGGCCGCCTCGTACTGCTCCTTCGGCACGTCGAGCAGGGCGGCCATGAAGATGACCATCAGGTCGCCCACACCCCACAGGGCGAGCAGGGTGAGCGCGGGCTTGGACCAGGCGGGGTCGTTGAACCAGCCGGGCGCCGGCAGGCCGATCCTCTCCAGGATCGAGTTGACCGGTCCCGTACCGGGGTTGAGGAGGAAGGCGAAGGCCATCGTGGCGGCGACGGGCGGGGCGAGGTAGGGCAGGTAGAAGAGGGTACGGAAGACACCCGTACCCGTCTTGATCTTCGTGATGAGCATGCCGACGCCGAGCCCGAAGACGACCCGCAGGCTGACCATGACGAGGACCAGCCACAGGGTGTTGCGCAGCGCGGGCCAGAACAGCGGGTAGTCCTGGAAGACGTACGTCCAGTTCTTCGTCCCGCTCCACGTCGGCGCTCTGAAGCCGTCGTAGTGCATGAACGAGAAGTAGACCGTGGAGATCAGCGGGTACGCGAAGAAGACCGCGAAGCCGATCAGCCAGGGCGACATGAAGGCGACCGTCCGAAGCGCCGCCCGGCGGCGCTTGGACGCGGGGGTGATCGTGCTCATCGCTACTTGGCCTGCGCGATGTCCGTGTCGATCTGCTTGGCCGTGCTCTCGAGGCCCGACGTGAGGTCCTTGACCTTGCCGCTCTCGTAGTCGTAGCCGAGCTGCTGGATCGTCACCAGGTACTGGCCGCCGTTGATCGACGCGGGAGTCGTGGTCGAATCCGGGTTCGCCGCGATGTCCAGGAACGTCTTGAAGCGCGGGTCGTACTTCAGCTTCGGGGACTTGAGCGCGGCGAGCGTGGACGGCACGTTGTGGATGTCGTTGGCGAAGCCGACCACGGCGTCCGTGTCCGTGGTCATGTACTTCACCAGCTCCCAGGCGGCGTTCTGCTTCTTGCTGTTGGCGGCGATACCGGCGATGGTGCCGGTGATGTAGCCCTTGCCGTACTGGGAGGCCTGGTCGTCCGGCACGGGCAGCGGGGCCACTCCGATCTCGAAGCCGGGCTTGGCGTCCAGGGCCATGCCGAGGCGCCACTCGCCGTCGAGCTGCATGGCGACCTGGCCGGTGTGGAACGGGTGCTTGGGACCCCATTCGTCGCCCAGCTTGGAGCGGTACTTCTCCAGCTTCTGGAAGCCGCCCAGCTCGTCCACGAGCTTCTTCTGGAGCGTGAATCCGGCGGTGAAGGCGGGGTCGGTGGCGAGGCTCGACTTGCCGTCCTTGCCGAAGTACGTCGGGGAGAACTGGGCGAAGTAGTGCTCGGTGGTCGTCTCCCAGCCGTGGTAGTCGGGCATGAAGCCGAGCTGCTTGTAACCGTCACCGTCGGAGATGGTCAGCTTCTTCGCGTCGGCCTCGAACTCGGACCAGGTCTTGGGCGGGTTCGCGATGCCCGCCTTCTTGAAGGCCGTCTTGTTGTAGTAGAGCCCGTAGGCGTCGCCCAGCAGCGGCACCGTGCAGCGGTTGCCGTCGAACTGGGTGTACTCGTTCATCGCCTTCGGGAAGGTCGCGTCCGGGTCGATGCCCGCCTTCTTGAAGAAGGGGTTGAGGTCCACGAGGGCACCCGACGAGCAGAACTTGCCCACGTTGTTCGTGGTGAAGGAGGAGATGACGTCGGGCGCCTTGTCCCCGCCGCTGCGCAGCGCCTGGTTGATCTTGTCGTCGGTCATGTTGGCGACGACGTTGACGTGGATGTTGGGATGCGCCTTCTCGAAGCCCGCGATCAGCGCGTTCACGGCCTTCGTCTCCGAGGGCGCGCTCCAGGCGTGCCAGAAGTTGATGGTGGTCTCCTTGGACGCGTCGTCGTCCGCGCCGGAGGAGGACTGCCCGGTACAGGCGGTGGTGAGAAGAGCGAGGGACGCGGTGAGGGCGAAAGCCGTCTTTCGGATCACTTTGGGCATGACTTCGGGCATGACGGGGTCTCCCTGGGACGGGCTGGGTGAGGTACGGGCCGGAGCGGGTGCGGGGCGGGGGTGGAACCGGAGTGGATCGGCCGGGGTTCAGCGCGAGGTGTTGAAGACCTCGTCGCGGGTGGTTGCCAGCGCGCTCTCCAACGCGCCGCGCAGCACGGGGTGTTCGCGTACGTCGCCGACGACGAGGCGCGGCCGGGACGCGGCCAGCTCCTCCAGTTCGGCCTGGAGCAGGGTGCGCAGCGGCTCGCCCCCGGAGGTGAGCAAGGCGCCGCTGAGGACCACGAGTTCGGGGTCGAGCACGGAGACCAGCGCGGCAAGGCCGGTCGCCAGCCGGGTCGCGTATGTCTCGAGGAGCCGCCGGTGGGGGCCGGTGGTGCTGTCGGCGCCGAGGGCGACGAGAGCGGCGGCGACCTCGCTGTACGGGCCGGTGGGCACGTCCTTGATGCCCAGATCCCGGGCCAGCCGGGGGATGGCCTGGGAGCCGGCCAGCTCCTGGTAGCCGCCGCTGTTGGCCCGGGTCACCTGGCGGACCAGGGGCGCGCCGGGCACCGGCAGGAACCCCACCTCGCCGGCGCCCCCGGTCCAACCGCGGTGCAGCCGGCCGCCGAGCACGAGGGCGGCGCCGAGACCGCCCTCGTTCCACAGCAGGACGAAGTCGCCGTGGCCCCTGGCGGCGCCGAGCCGCTGCTCGGCGAGGGCGACGAGGTTGACGTCGTTCTCGTACTCGACGGGCATCGGCAGGGCGGCCGCGAGTTCGTCGAGCAGCGCGGGGGAGTGCCAGCCGGGCAGATGGGAGGCGTAGCGCAGCCGCCCGGTGTTGGGGTCGAAGGCCCCCGGGGTGCCGATGACCACCCGGTGCACATCGGAGACCGCGAGCCCGGCGGCCTTCACCGCCCCCTCGAGAGCGCCCGTGACCTGGCGTACCACGGGCTGCGCGCGGCGGCCGGGGGTGGGCAGTTCGTACTCACCCACCGACCTGCCGGTGATGTCGGCGACGGCGGCGAGGATGCGCTCGGGGGTGACGTCGAGGCCGGCGACGTGGGCGGCGGCCGGGTTGACCGAGTAGAGCTGGGCGCCCGGGCCCGGACGCCCCTCGCTGGTGCCGGTCATCAGGACGAGGCCGGCGGCTTCGAGGCGGGCGAGCAGCTGGGAGACGGTGGGCTTCGACAGGCCGGTGAGCTTGCCGATACGGGTACGGCTGAGCGGGCCGTGCTCCAGGAGGAGATCGAGGGCGGCGCGGTCGTTCATGGCGCGCAGCACACGCGGGGTGCCCGGCATGCCGGCGGATCCTGCCATGTCTGTCGCCACCTGCCTCTCAACAGCCCAGCTTCCCAGCGAGGCCGCCTGGAAGTCCACCGGATGATCTTCCGGTGTCCTCCCGTGTTCGGGCGGTCCCGAAGATCACTGTTAGGAAAGTTTCCTATTGGGTGAGAGGAAGTTAGGCCTGCCGCAAGGGAGGCGTCAATACCGGCCACTGGTGGCAATCAACTCGTTACGTACGGAGCCACCGGAACGGCCGATCCGCCCTCTCGTACACGCCAAGAGGCGGCGCCCGGAGCACCCGGACGCCGCCTCCTACGTACGACCTGTCACATCGTCGCCGACCGCGGCGGCACGATCGGGGACGCCGCCTGCGCCTGCGGGGACTCGGGATTCGAGAGGACCGACGGAGCCGCCACCATCGCCGAAGGATCGATCGGGGGCTGCGGCCCCGGCTCGGCCGGCAGGCCGCCGACGATGGGGATGTGCGCCTCGTCGAAGGCCAGCTTGATGCGCCAGCGCAGCTCGCGCTCCACCGCCAGAGCCTTGCCCGGCATCGTCTTCGCCGAGACCCGGACGACCATCGAGTCCAGCAGCACACTGTCCAGGCCGAGCACCTCGATCGGGCCCCACAGGAGCTCGTTCCACGGCTCGTCCTTGCTCATCCGCTCCGCCACCGTGTCCAGGGTCGTCTTCACCCGGTCCAGGTTCTCGACGGAGCGGACGGTCACGTCGACCCCGGCCGTCGCCCAGCCCTGGGAGAGGTTGCCGATGCGCTTGACCTCGCCGTTGCGGACGTACCAGATCTCGCCGCCCACGCCGCGCAGCTTCGTCACCCGCAGGCCGACCTCGATCACCTCGCCGGAGGCCACCCCCGCGTCGATGGTGTCGCCGACGCCGTACTGGTCCTCCAGGATCATGAACACGCCGGACAGGAAGTCCGTCACCAGGTTGCGCGCGCCGAAACCGATCGCCACGCCCGCCACACCGGCGGACGCCAGGAGTGGCGCCAGGTTGATCTGGAAGCTCCCCAGGACCATCAGCCCGGCCGTACCGATGATCACGAACGACGCCACCGACCGCATCACCGAGCCGATCGCCTGCGAGCGCTGCCGGCGGCGCTCCGCGTTCACCAGCAGCCCGCCGAGGGCCGTGCCGTCCACTGCCTCGGCCGTGCGGCTCATCCGGTCGATCAGCTTGGTGATCGCCCGTCGCACCGCCACTCTCAGTACCGCCGCGATCACCAGGATCAGCAGAACCCTCAGGCCGATGGCGAGCCACGTGGACCAGTTCTGCTCGACCCAGCTGGCGGCGTTGTTCGCGCTCTCCTGGGCGTCCTGGAGCGTGGGGACCGCTGGAGCCGTCGTCGGAACCGTCGTCTGCGATGGCGACGGATACGGGGTGGCGCCGACGGCCGATAGCGCGGGCAGGGACACGGCAGGTACCTCCTGGTGCAGCGTCTGCCTCCGGTGCGGGCGGTCAAGGTGGGCAGGGCCGTCGGGGCCGTCGAGGTCACGGGAAGGTCACCGGAAGGGCAGGGCACCACACTAACGGGGCATCGCGTGGGGATCGTGCCGATGTCCCGTGGAGAGACCGTGCTCACCTGGGGAAGTAAAGGGGCGCGCAACGGGGGATGCATCGTGTGTGGTCGAAAACACTCCCAGCCCGTTACCGGGACATGGTGGCGCTTCCACCAGGCATGAGGGGAGACTGACTGCAGATCGTCCCGGCGCGAGCCACGCGCCGCCGGCGTACAAGGAGGCATCCGTGCCGCATGTCCTGGTCCTCAATGCGTCGTACGAGCCACTCGGCGTCGTACCGCTCCACCGCGCGCTCGTCCTCGTCCTCGAGAACAAGGCCATCTGCCTCGAGGAGTCCGGCGCCTTCATGCACAGCGCAACCGTCACTGTCCCCGCACCGAGCGTGGTCCGGCTGAAGCGATTTGTTCGGGTTCCCTACCGGGGGCCCGTTCCTCTTACCCGGCGCGCGCTCTTCGCACGTGACGGCGGCCGGTGCATGTACTGCGGTGGCGTCGCAACCAGCGTCGACCACGTCATTCCGCGCAGCCGCGGTGGTCAGCACGTCTGGGACAACGTGGTGGCGTCCTGCCGCCGCTGCAACCACGTCAAGGCCGACCGGCATCTTTTCGAGCTGGGCTGGCGGCTGCGTCACAAACCCGCGCCGCCGACCGGACTCGCCTGGCGCATCATCGGAACCGGGCATAGGGACCCGCGCTGGCTGCCATACCTGCAGCCGTACGGCGCGGACGACGCCTTGGCCCGGATCGACGGCATTTCAGCCTGACGATCCGGGCTTTTGCATACCCGGGGCACGCCCCGTGGCACTCATGGCCACGGGGCCCTTCCGGGTGAGCACCACGACGTACGACGTGAAGCCCCGCCGCCCGGCCGAGCCGCACCGACCGTGGCCGCCCGCGCCCACACCCCGACCGTCCGACCTGGCAGGGCCCAGGTGGTCGCCCGCCTTCGAGGTCCGGGCGGGCTCCCGGAGGCCCGTCACAGCTCCGGTACCCCGCCCACGTCGCAGGCGCCCCGGGCCGCGAAGTAGGCGGACAGCCAGGTGCGGCGCTCCTCCTCGTCCATCGCCGCCAGGCGGGACCGGGCCGCGCGGCGCTTCCTCAGCTCCGCACGATGGGCTTCGTCGCCCTGGGCGTCCTCGTCGTCGAAGGCCTTCCGCAGGGGGTTGGGCGCGAGGTAGTTCTCCACCGCGTCGTCCGCCCGGAGCACGCGCGCGTTCGTCCTCTCCCCGCAGTCGCCGCGCAGCCGCAGCGCCGTCACCGCCTCCCACGCGTACTGCTGCGGATCGGTCAGCCGCCCCCGTACGACCGACCGCCCGAACGGCGTGACCATCGGCAGTTCCGCTTCGTCGGGCCGGGGTGAACCCGGGTGGTCCTCCCATCGGACGGGCAGGTTCCGTACACCCTTCAGCCGGCCGGTGATGCCCGACAGGGCATCCGTGACCTGCGGGAGCAGTCCGGCGTAGCGGGCATTCACACAGACGGCGGGCGTGGTGGAGGTGTCGCACACCTGCCGCCGGGCGACCGGGTCGTCGTGCCACAGCCCGTCCCCGGTCTGCACCAGCAGGGCTCCCGCGGCCGTGGCGGCGACCAGCGGCAGCAGGGCCGTGGACCGGCGGCGGAGCGTGTGCACCAGCACCGCGGCCGCCGCGAGACCGCCTGCCCACACCGTCATCGCCACGGGCTGCCACCACACCGGTACCCAGGTGTCCGGAACCGGGAAGGCCGGATTGAGCGAGCGGCCGAAGCCCAAGCGGTCCAGCGCGAAGCCGAGGCCGAGGTAGCCGGCCACGGCCAGCAGCGGGGCCGCGAGCCGGGAGGGCACCAGCCGGCCGACGACATGACCGATCAGCGCGGCGGCCGCCAGCGCCACCGCATCGCCCGGCAGCGCGGTCGGCCAGAGGCGGCCGCCCTGGGCGTAGGGCCAGGTGGCCAGCAGGGCCAGGGCCGCCGCGGCCAGGTACCCCGCGGCCGTCCACAGCCCGATCGGCAGCGCCGAGGCCAGGAACCGGACGAGCGGTCCCCGTGCGGCCGTCCGCCACAACTCGTCGGTGTGCCGCCGCCGTTCCCGCCCGCCCTGCCGGCAACCGGCGGCCGCCGCGAGCGGCACGACGACCAGCAAGGCGCTGTGCAGCTGCGCCGCC
Source organism: Streptomyces sp. NPDC046900 (assembly GCF_040644975.1). Lineage (NCBI taxonomy): Bacteria > Bacillati > Actinomycetota > Actinomycetes > Kitasatosporales > Streptomycetaceae > Streptomyces > Streptomyces sp. NPDC046900. The sequence continues at coordinate 25,291 of NZ_JBEYXD010000051.1, forward strand.
GTCTCGTCCCAGCCGCCCTGCCAGCGCCCGGCGGAACCGGCCAAAGTCGCGGCCAGCGTCAGGAGCACAGCAGCCCCGGACCAGGGGGCGAGGCCGCGGAGGGCCTCGGTGCGCAAGGGGTGCTGCGGGCGGACGATCGGCTGCTTCCTTCCGGCCACGAGACTCATCGCGCCGCCTCCCGGACCGCCTGGCCACGGTGTGCCCGCAGCGCCGCCGTGTAGCCGCGCTCCACCGGGTGGACGCCCGGCCCCTCCGACGCGGCGCCGAGCGCGGTGAGCGCCTCGGGGGTGCCGCGGTAGGCGACTCGCCCGGCGTCCAGGAGGGTCACCTCTGTGCAGGCGGCCGCCACGTCCTCCACGAGGTGGGTGGAGACGACCACCGTGGCCGCGGCGCCCAGTTCGCGCAGCAACTCGCGGAACTCCACGCGCTGTTCGGGGTCGAGGCCCGCGGTCGGCTCGTCCAGCAGCAGGACGTCGGGCTCGTTGACGACGGCCTGGGCGACGCCGACGCGGCGGACCATGCCGCCGGACAGCGTCTTGATCTTCGTGTCGATGCGTGGGCCGAGACCGACCCGGTCCACGGCACGCTCCACCGCGGCCGGGGCCTCGGCGGCGGGCATCTCCTTCAGCCAGGCGACGTAGGCGACGAACTCGCGGACCGTGAACCCCGGGTAGTAGCCCAGTTCCTGCGGCAGATAGCCCAGACGGCGGCGGATTTCGCCGCGGCACCGGTGGTCGCCGGCGTCCTTCCCGAGAATCTCCACCCGGCCGGCCGCCGGTTCGCAGACGGTGGCGAGGACGCGGATCAGGGACGTCTTGCCCGCGCCGTTGGGGCCCAGCAGACCGTGTACGCCCGCGCCGAACGTGAGGTCGACCCCGTCGAGGGCGACGGTCCTGCGGTGCCGCGCCCGCAGGCCGGTCACTCGTATCGTGCTCAACGCTTCTCCAGATGTGGGTGGTGGGTGCCGGCGCGCGGTGACTCCGCGGTCGTCGTCACCGCTGCTCCAGTCGCCCGTAGGCGGGACGGCGGGCGGCCAGCAGTGCGGCGCAGAGCGCGGTCGCCGCCGCCCAGCCGCCCTGGGCCGGGGCGCCGTCCAGGTACAGGGAGAGCCGCTCGGCGAGGCGCGAGGTCAGCCCGCTGCCGGGGGCGGTGAGCGCCGGCACCACCACGGCGCACAGCCAGCCGCCTCCGGTCACCGCCGTCGCGGCACGGCAGCCGACATAGGAGGCCAGGGCCAGCGAGGCCAGCGTCAGGGCGAGCCCGGGCAGCAGCCAGGCGGCCGCACCCGGCGCGCCCGAGGCGGGCAGCAGCAGCCCGGCGAGGGTCAGCAGCGGAAGGCTCACGGTCAGGACGGCGGTCGTGCGCGTCAGTACCAGCCGCAGCCCCCCGGAGGGAGTCGCCGCCGCGATCTCGTGCAGCGGGTCGGCGTGAGCCCCGTAGGACAGGGCGACCCCGGCGACGGGCACGACGGGCGCGACGGCGAGCAGCAGCGGCCGTGCCCCGTCGAAACCGCCCGCGTGCGCCAGTGCGACGGCTCCGACGGCCACGAACAGCACGGCCGGCGGCCAGGCCCCGCGGACGGCGGGACCGGCGGCCCACAGGACCCGGACGAGAGCGGGCCACCAGGAGCGGAGCGCGGTACCGGAAGACCACAGGCGGGCGTCGGAGACAGCCGGCGCGGGCGTCGGCCCGGACGCGGGCACCGCCTCCGGCATCGTGTTCCGCACCTGGGCCGGTGCTGCC
>NZ_JBEYXD010000051.1:27132-63092 GCF_040644975.1 Streptomyces sp. NPDC046900
CTCCGGCATCGTGTTTCGCACCTGGGCCGGTGCTGCCTCCGGCATCGTGTTTCGCACCTGGGCCGGTGCTGCCTCCGGCATCGTGTTTCGCACCTGGGCCGGTGCTGCCTCCGGCATCGTGTTTCGCACCTGCGCCGGTGCCGCCTCCAGCACCGAGTTCCGCACCTGGGCCAAGACCCCTGCGGCCGCCGTCTGCCGTACCGCCCGCGACACGCGCGTCGCACAGCGTCCGCAGTGCTCCAGGTGCTTCTCCAGCGACCACGCGTCCGGCTCCGGCAGCGAACCGTCCGCGTAGCGGCTGACCAGGTCGTCCGGGGCGTGCCAGTGGGTCATGCCCGGCCTCCCATCGGTGTCGGGGCCAACTGGGCGAGAGCGGAGCGCAGTTCCGCGCGGGCGCGCAGGGCACGGCTCTTGACGGTGCCCTCGGGTATGCCGAGCAGCCGGGCGGTCTCCCGGGTGGTCAGCCCGTCGACGACCGTCGCCCGCAGCACCTCGCGCAACTCAGGGGAGATCCGGTCCAGGGCGGTGCCCACGTCACCGAACTCCAGTGCCGCCAGCGCCCGTTCCTCTGCGGACGGCACGGCCACGGCCGACTGGTGCTCGACCCGCACCGCGTCCATCGGTGCCGTCTCGAGGCGCCGGGCCCGCTCCTGGGCACGGCGTGCGTCGACCAGGCGCCGGGCGGCGATCGTCCACAGCCAGCCGCCGGCCTCCTCGCCGTGGTGCCCCGCCGCCGAGCGCCACACCGTCACGAAGGTGTCCTGCAGCACTTCCCGCACCACTTCGGGATCGGCGCAACGGCGCGTCAGCCGCGCGTGCAGCCAGCCCGCGTGTCGGTCGTAGAGCGTGGCCATCGCGGCCGAGTCGCCGTCCGCGACGGCGCGCAGCAAGGCCGCGTCCGTGTCCTTCTCCCGGTGGCCCCCCATGGGGCGGAACAGTCTCACACCCCCTCTATCGGTCCCGCCGGAGTCGCCGGTTCGGTGCCCGGGGTGGTGGTGAGCGTCGAAAGAAGCGCCGGACTTGCCGTTCCTCTCGTTAGAGTGTCGGCGGGAGTGGCTGTTGTGGCGCTTTGCCCCCTTGGGCGAGGCGTACGGGGACGAAATGTGAGCAGTCCCACGTTGTTCGTCCTCATACGTCTGCGGACGCGCCCACTGGGTAGGCCTGCTCTCGCCCGCATCCGTCGTACGACGACAAGGAGGCCCTCGTGGCCGCACCGGCACACCCCCTGCTCCCGGCCCTGTCCAAACGCGACGCGGAACCGTCCGCCGACCCCGACTTCCTGTTGTGCGTCCTCAGCGCCGAAAGCGCCTGTGCCGAGGCGCCGCTGACCAGTGAGCCGCCGCTGCCCGACGCCGAGCCCCTGACCAGCGAACCTCCGCTCGCCGACCTGACGCCCCTGACCAGCGAGCCCGCGGCCGCCGGCCCGGACCCCACGGGGTACTAGATGGCGCCGGCCGACCCCGCGCCCGACGGGACGCCGTTGGCCCGGCTCGCCGCGCTGCACGGCGTCGCCACCTCCTACCGCCCCTCCCCGGACCGCACGGTCGCCGCGTCGGACACGGCCGTCACCGCCGCGCTGGCCGCACTCGGCGTGGACGCCAGCACACCGGAGGCCGTACGCAGCGCCCTCGCCGCGCGCGAGACCGAACTGCGGGAGCGGCTGCTGCCGCCGACCGTGGTCTGCTGGGGCGGACAGCCGCCCGCCGCGCTGGCCTCCCTGCCGAAGGGCACCCGGCTGCGCATCGAGACCGAACAGGGCGAGACGCGGGCCTCGGCCGAACAACTCCCGCCCGGTGTCCACGCCTTACGCGTCACCGCACCCGACGGACGCACCGCCGACGCCCATCTCGTCGCCGCGCCCGCCCGGCTGCCCGCGCCGCCGGCCCGCTCCTACGGACTGCTCGTCCAGCTGTACTCCCTGCTTTCCCGCCGCTCCTGGGGCATGGGTGATCTCGGCGACCTCGCCGAGCTGACCGCCTGGGCCGGCCGGGCGCTCGGCGCGGGGTTCGTCCAGGTCAACCCTCTGCACGCGGCCGTCCCCGGCGCCCCCACCGACCCGTCCCCGTACCGTCCCTCCTCCCGCCGCTTCCCGGACCCCGTGCACCTGCGCGTCGAGGAGGTGCCCGAGTTCCCGTACGTCGAGGACCAGGACCGCCTGCGTACGCTGCTGGAGCGAGCCGCCGGGGCGCGGGAATCGGTCCTCGAGAAGGGCCAGTTGATCGACCGCGACGCCGTGTGGGAGATCAAGCGTGAGGCACTCGAACTCATCCACGCCGTCCCCCTCGGCCCCGGACGTCGCGCCGCCTACGCCGACTTCCTCGCCCAGGAGGGCGAGGTGCTGGAGGATCACGCCACCTGGTCCGCGCTCGCCGAGGTCTACGGCTCGGACTGGCACGGCTGGCCCTCCCGGCTGCGCGATCCGCGCTCGCCCGAGACCGCGCGTGCGCGCACGGAGTTGATGGACCGCGTCGACTTCCACAGCAGGCTCGCCTGGCTGACCGACGCCCAGCTCGGCACCGTCCAGCGCACCGCGCGCGACGCGGGGATGGCCGTCGGTCTGATCCACGACCTCGCGGTCGGCGTGCACCCGGGCGGCGCCGACGCCTGGGCGCAGCAGGAGTACCTCGCGGCCGGGATGTCGGTGGGCGCGCCGCCGGACGCCTTCAACGCGCGCGGCCAGGACTGGGGCCTGCCCCCGTGGCGCCCCGACCGCCTCGCCGCCTCCGGCTACGCCCCCTACCGCCGGCTGCTCCGTGCCCTGCTGCGGCACGCGGGCGCCCTGCGCATCGACCATGTCATGGGCCTGTTCCGCCTCTGGTGGGTGCCGCAGGGACAGCCGCCCACCGAGGGCACCTACGTCCGGTACGACGCCGAGGCCATGCTCGCCGTCCTGGTCCTGGAGGCAGCGCGGGCCGGGGCCCTGGTCATCGGCGAGGACCTCGGGACGGTGGAGCCCGGAGTGCGCGAGGCGCTGCACGAGCGCGGCGTGCTCGGTACGTCCGTCCTGTGGTTCGAACGCGACTGGGAGGGCACCGGGCGACCGCTGCCGCCCGAGCGCTGGCGGGCGGACTGCCTGGCCACCGCCACCACCCATGACCTGCCGCCGACCGCCGCCCGGCTCACCGGCGAACACGTGGAACTGCGCGACCGGCTCGGGCTGCTGGCCCGCCCACTCGACCAGGAGCGGGCCGCTGCCGCCGCCGACACCGGTGAGTGGCTCGCCCTGCTCTCCAGGCTGGGGATGCTGAAGGGGGCCGGCGGAGGGGTGTCGACGGTGTCGGAGGAGAGGGAGATCCAGGCCGTCCACCGCTTTCTGCTGCGCACGCCCGCCCGGCTGGTCGGGGTGTGGCTCCCGGACGCGGTGGGCGACCGCCGCCCGCAGAACCTGCCGGGCACCTGGGACGAGTACCCGAACTGGCGGCTGCCGATAGCGGACGCGGAGGGCCACCCGGTGTCGCTGGAGGATCTGGCGGCCTCGCCGCGGCTGTACGCGCTGGTGGACGTGATGCGGGGAAGGGGCGGCTGACCGGGACCCGGCCCGTGCCGCCTCGCCGGCCGGTGCCGCATCCCAGGGCCCGTAGCCCACCCCGGGCGCGCGGGCCGATCGGACGTTCGCTAGTTTGGCACCGTGGACAAGAAGAACGCCCTGCGCGCCGGCGCCCTGGCCGCCGGTACGACGCTGATGATGCTGCTCATGTCGTCCCCTGCGCTCGCGCTGACCCGCGACGACGGCGACGACCCCGGCACGGGCCTGAGCGTGGCCGAGACGCTGGGGCTGTTCGTGCTGGCGCCGCTTGTGCTGTTCGGGGTGATCGCCGGTCTGGTCATGATCACGGACAAGACCCGCAAGCAGGCCAAGCAGGGCTGACACCGCTCCCGAAGCGGTGGGCCCGGTCCGCCCGGGTCATCGCCCTGACCGAATCCTTCTCGCACTTCCGTCGAGGGAGTCCGCGCACCCGTACGACACCGTGCGGCGCGTGGACTCCCTCGACGTCTGTCACCCATGAGGTGGCGGGCCGAAAATGCATCCGGGTTCACCTGTTCGGCTGCAATCGACGGGATGCAGCCGGGGCGGTGCTTCGGCGCGGGCGGCCCTGCCCACGGGACGGGGGGTACCTCGCCGGGGCATCGGACGCCCCGGAGTGGAGCCGATCAGCTCGACGGGCCGGAGTCGGCCGTACCGGCGAGCAACTGACGTAGCAGCTCGGCCAGTTGGGCAGCCTGCTGGGGGTTCAGAGAGCTCAGCGCCTCGGTCTGGAGGACGAGGCCCGCGCCCACTGCCTCGTCGATCAGCCGGAACCCCCGCTCCGTGAGCGTCACCTGGAGTCCGCGCCGGTCGTGCGGATCGGGTGAGCGGCGCAGCAGCCCTGCCCTCTCGAGCTTGTCCAGGCGGCCGGTCATCCCTCCCGTGGTGAGCATCAGGGTCGCCGAGAGCTGGCGCGGCGAGAGCGTGTACGGCTCGCCGGAGCGGCGCAGGGTCGCCAGGACGTCGAACTCGCCGCGCGAGATGCCGAACGGTGCGTACGCCTTCTCCATCCGGTCGCCCATCGTGCGCGACAGCCGGAAGATGCGCCCGAAGACCTCCATCCGTCCGCGTGCCGCCGCCGCACCGGCAGGCCTCGTCAGGACGAGCCCGCGGCCACGGACGACGGCAGGCGCCAACGGCACCTGAGTACGGCGAAGGGCGCCCGGCACAGGCCGGGCGCCCTCACTCTTCCTACCGCTGCGCGGCGGCGTCCGCGGCCTGCGCCTTCAGCGCGCGCTCGATGCCCGCCCGCGACTCCAGGATCAGGCGCCGCAGTGCCGGGGACGGCTCGGCGGCGGCCAGCCACGCGTCGGTCTTGGCCGACGTGTCCTCGGAGACCTGGATCGACGGGTAGAGGCCGACCACGATCTGCTGGGCCATCTCGTGCGAGCGGGAGTCCCAGACGCCCTTGACCGACTCGAAGTACTTGTCGGTGTAGGGGGCGAGCAGCTCGCGCTGGTCGGTCTGGACGAAGCCGCCGATCACGGCCTCCTGCACGGCGTTCGGCAGCTTGTCGGACTCCACGACCGAGGCCCAGGCCTCCGCCTTGGCCTCCGGGGTCGGGCGCGCGGCGCGGGCGGTGGCGGCGTGCCGCTCACCGGCCGCCGTCTTGTCCCGCCCGAGCTCGCCGGCGATCTCCGTTTCGTCGAAGCGGCCCACCGTCGCCAGCCGCTCCACGAACGCCCAGCGCAGCTCGGTGTCGACGGCCAGACCCTCGACGGTCTGCGAACCGTCCAGGAGGCCCTCCAGCAGGTCGAGCTGCTCCGGCGTACGGGCGGTCGCCGCGAAGGCGCGCGCCCACGCCAGCTGGTGGTCGCTGCCCGGCTCGGCGGAGCGCAGATGGGCGAGGGTGGCGTCCGTCCAGCGGGTCAGCAGCGCCTCGCGGGTGGACGGGTCGGCGTACAGGTCGATCGCGAGCTTCACCTGGCGGTGCAGCGACTGCACGACGCCGATGTCGGACTCCTTGCCGATGCCGGACAGGACCAGGGAGAGGTAGTCGCGGGTCGCCAGCTCCGCGTCCCGCGTCATGTCCCAGGCCGAGGCCCAGCACAGGGCGCGCGGCAGCGACGAGTCGAAGTCGCCGAGGTGTTCGGTGACGAAGGCAAGGGACTTCTCGTCCAGTCGGACCTTCGCGTACGACAGGTCGTCGTCGTTGAGCAGGATGACGTCCGGCCGGCGCCGTCCGGCCAGCTGCGGTACGGCGGTCAGCTCGCCGTCGACGTCCAGCTCGATCCGGCCGTCCTCGGTGCGCACCAGCTTGCCGGTGCCCTCGTCCAGGTCGTACAGGCCGATCGCGATGCGGTGCGGACGCAGGGTGGGCTCGCCCTTCGCGCCGGCCGGGAGCGCCGGGGCCTCCTGGCGGATGGCGAAGGAGGTGATGACGCCGTTCTCGTCCGTCTCGACAGCGGGACGCAGGACGTTGATGCCGGCTGTCTCCAGCCACTTCTTCGACCAGGTCTTCAGATCGCGGCCGGAGGTCTCCTCCAGGGCGCCCAGCAGGTCGGACAGGCGCGTGTTACCGAACGCGTGCTGCTTGAAGTACGCCTGCACGCCGCGGAAGAACTCGTCCATGCCGACGTAGGCGACGAGCTGCTTGAGGACCGAGGCGCCCTTGGCATAGGTGATGCCGTCGAAGTTGACGAGGACGTCGTCCAGGTCGTTGATCTCGGCCATGATCGGGTGGGTCGACGGCAGCTGGTCCTGCCGGTACGCCCAGGTCTTCATGGAGTTGGCGAACGTGGTCCAGGAGTGCGGCCAGCGGGACGCCGGGTGGTACGCCTGGCACGCGATGGACGTGTAGGTGGCGAACGACTCGTTCAGCCACAGGTCGTTCCACCACTCCATGGTCACGAGGTCGCCGAACCACATGTGGGCCAGCTCGTGCAGGATGGTCTCCGCCCGCACCTCGTACGCCGCGTCCGTCACCTTGGACCGGAAGACGTACTGGTCGCGGATGGTCACCGCGCCGGCGTTCTCCATCGCGCCCGCGTTGAACTCGGGCACGAAGAGCTGGTCGTACTTCTCGAACGGGTACGCGTAGTCGAACTTCTCCTGGAACCAGTCGAAGCCCTGCCGGGTCACGTCGAAGATGGCGTCCGAGTCGAGGAACTCGGCGAGGGAGGGCCGGCAGTAGATGCCGAGCGGGACGGACTGCCCGTCCTTCTCGTACACGCTGTGCACCGAGTGGTACGGGCCCACGATCAGCGCCGTGATGTACGTCGAGATCCGCGGCGTCGGCTCGAAGACCCAGACGTCGTCCTTGGGCTCGGGCGTGGGCGAGTTGGAGATGACGGTCCAGCCGCTGGGCGCCTTCACGGTGAACTGGAAGGTGGCCTTGAGGTCCGGCTGCTCGAAGGAGGCGAAGACGCGGCGGGCGTCCGGGACCTCGAACTGGGTGTAGAGGTAGGCCTGTTCGTCGACCGGGTCGACGAAGCGGTGCAGGCCCTCGCCGGTGTTGGTGTACGCGCAGTCGGCGACCACGCGGAGCACGTTGCGGCCCTCGAGGAGGCCGGGGAGCGCGATCCGCGAGTCCTTGAAGACCTCGGCGGGGTCGAGCGGGTCGCCGTTCAGGGTGACCTCGTGGACGGTCGGGGCCACCAGGTCGATGAACGACTCCGCGCCGGTCTCGGCGGAGTCGAAGCGCACCGTGGTCACGGACCGGTAGGTTCCGCCCTCCTGCGCGCCGGAGAGGTCGAGATCGATCTCGTACGAGTCAACGGTGAGCAGCTTCGCCCGCTGCTGTGCCTCTTCGCGAGTCAGGTTTGTGCCAGGCACGCGGTCATCTCCTCGTTATGTGTGGGTTGCGCCATCCTTCCATGAGCAGGCCCCGGTTTGCGGTAGCCATTACGTTCCTACCGCTGGTAGCATCAAGTGTATGAAGATCAGTGTGAGCCTGCCGCAGGAGGATGTCGCCTTCGTCGACGAGTACGCAGCGCGCACCGACGCCGAGTCCCGGTCGGCCGTGATACACGCCGCGATCGAACTGCTGCGGCAAGCACAGCTGGAGCAGGAGTACGTGGAGGCTTTCGCCGAGTGGGAGGGGAGCGAGGACGCCGGGTTCTGGGACCAGTTCTCGGGGGACGGGCTCGCCGATGAAGCGCGGTGACATCTACCTGGTCGACTACGAGCCCACGCGCGGCAGCGAGGCCAACAAGGCGCGCCCGGCGGTGATCGTCTCGAACAACGGTGCCAACGCGGCCGTGGAGCGAACCGGCCGCGGCGTCGTCACGCTGGTGCCGCTGACGACGAACACCTCCCGCGTCTACCCGTTCCAGGTCCTGCTGCCGGCAGAGGAATGCGGTCTTGCGAAGGACTCCAAGGTGCAGTGCGAGCAAGTACGCGCCCTCACCGCGGAGAGGCTGCTGCGGCCGATCGGCACGGTTCCGCGCCGGCGCCTGGCCGAGATCGACGCCGCGCTACGGCGGCATCTGGCGCTCTGAACACGAAGACGGGGCGTCCACCGGTCACCGGTGGACGCCCCGTCTTCGTGCCGCTGGTTACTCGCTCAGCTCCGCCGCCACCAGCTCCGCGATCTGCACCGCGTTGAGCGCCGCGCCCTTGCGCAGGTTGTCGTTGGAGATGAACAGCGCCAGGCCGTTCTCCACGGTCTCGTCGCGCCGGATGCGACCCACGTACGCCGCGTCCTTGCCGGCCGCCTGGAGCGGGGTCGGGATGTCGGAGAGCGCCACGCCCGGGGCACCGGCCAGCAGCTCCGTGGCGCGCTCCACCGGCAGCGGACGCGCGAAGCGGGCGTTGACCTGGAGAGAGTGCCCGGAGAAGACCGGGACGCGGACGCAGGTGCCGGAGACCTTCAGCCCGGGGATCTCGAGGATCTTGCGCGACTCGTTGCGGAGCTTCTGCTCCTCGTCCGTCTCGTTCAGGCCGTCGTCGACCAGGTTGCCCGCGAAGGGCACCACGTTGAAGGCGATCGGGCGCTTGTAGACCTGCGGCTCGGGGAAGTCGACCGCCTCGCCGTCGTGGGTCAGCTTGTCGGCGTCGGCGACCACCTTCTGGGCCTGGCCGTGCAGCTCCGCGACGCCCGCGAGGCCCGAGCCGGAGACCGCCTGGTAGGTGGCGACGACCAGCGCCTCCAGGCCCGCCTCCTCGTGCAGCGGCTTGAGCACCGGCATCGCGGCCATCGTCGTGCAGTTCGGGTTGGCGATGATGCCCTTGGGGCGGTTCACGGCCGCGTGCGGGTTCACCTCCGAGACCACGAGGGGCACGTCCGGGTCCTTGCGCCAGGCAGAGGAGTTGTCGATCACGACGGCGCCCTGCGAGGCGACCTTCTCGGCCAGCGCCCTCGAGGTCGCGCCGCCCGCGGAGAACAGCACGATGTCCAGGCCGGTGTAGTCGGCGCTCGCCGCGTCCTCCACCGTCACACCGTCGAGGACCGTCCCCGCCGAACGGGCCGAGGCGAACAGGCGCAACTCCGTGACCGGGAAGTTCCGCTCCACGAGGATCCTGCGCATGACCGTGCCGACCTGACCGGTGGCTCCGACGATTCCGACCCTCACGGCGACTCCCTCTGCGTGTTCTTACGTGTGTGCTGCTCGGCCGAGGCTTTTCCATCATGCGGCCGACCCCTGGCTGCCTGTCCAATTCTTTGCGCTGTGTGCCCGAGGAATGGGACGTGACGGCGCGGACGCCGGTTGCGGACCTCCTGCCTCCAACCCGCTGAGCTGGAGAAATTCATCCCGCGAAGGCTCCGCGCGACAAGCTGTGCCGCCGGGTGCCTGCCCACCGCCTCCGGGCCCATACGACGGTGTGACGTACGCCTCTGCCCTCTGCCGCGGAAACCGGCCGAACGTTTCGGCCCGCTGCGGCGTCGTAGAGGAAACGCGCAAGGGGAGGGGTGGCTGTGCTGCGCAGAATGGCCCGCCGCGGGCCGGGGGCGGACCCTGCGGTGGACGACCCCCTGGACGCGGCTCAGGAACGGCGGGTGCGGGCGGTGCTCGCGCTCGGCGGGGTGCCGCAGGCGGACCTGCCGGACGGGGTGCAGCAGGTCCGCCTGCGGCTGCTGGAGCGGGCCGCGAGCGGCCGGGAGGCACCGCGGGACGTCTCGGCGTGGGCGGCGGTCGTCGCCTCGAACCTGGCGATGGACTGGCACCGGGCCAAGCGCCGCCAGGAGCGGCTCGGTGAGCGGCTGGCCTCCCTGCGGCAGCCGGAGCACGCCCCGGGCGAGGACTCCCGTCTCCTCCGGCTCGCCGTGGCCCAGGGCCTGGACGAGCTGCCCGACGCCCAGCGTCAGGTCCTCGTGCTGCGCTTCTACGCCGATCTGCCCGTCCGGGGGATCGCGGAGGAGCTCGACATCCCCGAGGGCACGGTCAAGAGCAGGCTCCACTCGGCGGTCCGCGCGCTGCGCGACCGTCTGCACGAGGACGAGGTGGTGTGACGTGGCCGCCGAGTACGACGGCGCCGACGCGCTGATGGCCGCGATCACGGGCGAGCCGCTGCCCGACGCCGCGCGGGCCGACGCCGAGTTCATGGCGGGGCACCGGACGGCACTGGCCGATGTGGCGGTGCTGCGGGAGCAGTTGGGGATCATCGGCGACGCGCTGGCGGCGCCGCCGGGCGAGTCGTTGTCGCCGGCCGCCCTACGGGCCTCCCGGACGGACGCCGCGCCGGACGAGCCGGAGCGAGGCACTGCCCGGGACATCCCGCGCGTCCCCCGTCCGGTGCGGCCTGCGCGCCGGGGCCGTGCCCTGCGCATCGCCTTCGGCTCGCTCGCGGCCGTGGCGGCCCTGGCGGTCGTCGTCGGGCTGGGCCGGCTGCTGTCGCTCAGCGGGTCGCAGAGCGACAGCAAGGGCAGCGCCGACGTCGCCTCCACGAGCGCGGGCGCGGCCGGCAAGGCGGACGGTGGCGGGCCGGTGCCGTCCGATCCCAAGCGGGAAGTCGCGTGTTCCCGGCTCGTCGTGGAGGGGACGGTGGCCGAGGTGGGACCGCTCGGCGATCCCCGGATCCGGGTGGTCCTGACCGTCACGCGGTACTACCGGCCCGACCACGGCCCGGCCCGTGTCACCTTCCTCCTCGACCGAGGGGCCGAGCCGCAGCCACGTCGGGGCCAGCATGTGCTGATCCGCATCCCGCAGGGCGCGGACGGGCCGACCCTGTGGGCCGTGGGCGGCGAGCGCGTCGCCGCGAACCGTGCCTGGATCACCGGAGCGCTGCCCGGCTCCCTGCACACCGCGTGCCCCTCCGGCCTGCCGTCCGACGGGCCTTCCTGACCCCTGCGACAACGAAGGGCGGGCGCCCGTACGGACGCCCGCCCACACCGCCGTGCCCTGTACTACGGCGTGACCTTCTCGATCTTCACGTTGCCCATGCCCGCGACGGTGCCGCGCGCGTTGACGAGCTGGACCTGGCCGAAGAACTCCCGGCCCTCGGGAGCGGCCGCGGCCGCCGTGACCGAGCCGGACACCGTCGCGGTGTCACCCGTGCCGAGCTTCACCGGCGCCGACTCGTCGACCGTCACCTGGCCGAGCGAGGGGGAGTAGAACACGTCGCGGTAGTCGTACGCCGTCGAGCCGGACGGGACCGAGTAGCCCGCGACCTCGACGGTGTAGGTGCCGGCGGCGGGCGAGGCGATGTGCACCGACTCCTCGGAGTCGCCGTCGGCGGACTGCGCGACCTGCTTGCCGCTCGCGTCGTAGACCGTCAGGTCGAGGTCGGCGGCCGTGTCGGAGACATTGCCGATGGCCACGTCCAGCGACGTGGCGCCCGCGGGCACCTCGACGGTGCTGGTCTGGGTCTCGCCGCCCTTGATGGTCGGCCGCGCCGTCTTCGAGGAGCCGAGCGGGCCGCCCTTGAGCTTGCCGTCGAGGGCCGCGTAGCCGTTCGTCACCTTCCAGGAGGCGGTGGCCGGGGTGCCGACCTTGGCCTCGGGCACGGTCACGGTCTCCGGGTCGAAGGCCGCGCCGAGGACGCTGACGTCGAGCTTGTACGGGTTGTCGAGCAGCGGGGACGTCCGGCGCGCCTCGACCTCGATCTCCCAGACACCGGCCTGCGGGTCCGCGTACGAGCGCACGTCGGGCTTGCAGCCGTTGCCGTCGAGGTAGTTGTTGTAGCAGAACGGGGTCGAGGTGTTGTCGACCGGAACGCCGTACGGGTGGATCGCGATGAACCGGGTCTGGCTCTTGTCCTTCAGCCCGCCGATCGCGACCTCCAGCGACTTGGCGCCCTCGGGCACGGTCACGAAGTAGGACCGGGTGCTGTTGCGCTGCACCGAACTCTTGGCCGAGTAGGTGTACTTGACCGGGGTCGAGACCACGACCGTGGTGAGGATCTGCTTGTCGAGGCCCTCGGTCTGCGGGTCGTCGACATCGAGGATCGCGCTCTTGATGCCCGCGGCCTTCGGCGACGCCTGGACCTGGACGGTCACCGGCTGGTTCAGCGGCAGCTTCACCTCGTCGGAGCCGAGCAGGCGGAAGGTGTTGTCGTAGTTGTTCGCGAAGTGCAGCTCGTGGCGGAGCGCCTTGTCCGGACCGGACGTACGCGTGATCGTGATGTCGTACGTCTTCTTGTCACCGGCCTTGAGGCCGCCCTCGCGGTCGTACAGGCCGGTACCGAAGCCCGGGGTCTTCAGCGCGAAGTCGATCGCGGTGTCGACCGGCGCCTTGACCGTGTAGTCGTGGGCGGTGGCGTCGTCCTTGATCGCGTCCCACGCGTCCAGGATGTCGATGCGGCCCGCGCCTTCCTCGTACGCCTGCGCATCCTTGATGTGGTCGGCGGTCGAGATGAGGGCCGTGCGCAGCTTCGCGGGCGTCAGGTCGCTGCCCTTCTGCTTGGCGGCCGACAGCAGCAGCGCCGAGGCGCCCGTGGCCTGCGGGGACGCCATCGAGGTGCCCTGCAGCATGGAGTAGCCGGCCGGCAGCGAGTAGCCCGCCTCAGCGACCGGGGAGCCCGGCATCCAGGTCTGCGTCGAGTTGATCGCGGCGCCGGGCGCGACGAGCGTCGGCGTGAAGCCGCCGTCCTCACGCGGACCGCGCGAGGAGAAGGGCATCAGCGAGTACTTCGTGTCCACCTGGGAGCCGTAGTTGGCGGCCCAGGTCTCCTGGGAGATGCCCGCGCCGACCGAGATCACCTTGTCCGCGAGGCCGGGGTCGCCGATGGTGTTGGCACCGGGGCCGGAGTTGCCCGCGGAGATCACCAGCTGGACGCCGTAGGTGTCGATGAGGCGGGTGTAGAGCTCGGCGCGCGCGTTGTTGCCGTCGTTGAGCGCCGGGAGGCCGCCGATCGACATGTTGACGATGTCGACGCCGCGGTTGACGACGAGGTCGATCATGCCCTCGGTGAGCGCGATGTTGGTGCAGCCGCCGGTCCAGGTGCAGGCGCGGGAAGAGACGATCTTCGCGCCCGGGGCCGCGCCGCTCATCTTGCCGCCGAACAGGCCGTTCGCGGCGGTGATGCCCGCGACGTGCGTGCCGTGCTCGGACTCGATGACGCCGATGTTGACGAAGTCGGCCTTCTGGCCGACCCAGGACCCGCCGTAGGGGTCCATCGGCACGTCCTTGCGGATCTGCACGACGAAGGGCTGCCGCTCGACGACGTCGGTCGCCGGGTTGTCGGTGCCGAAGTAGCCGACCTGGTAGCCGTCCTTGTACGGCTTCATCGGCGTGTCGTCGGTGAAGTCGCCGTTGTTGTTCAGGTCGACGCGGACCGTGCCGGCCGCCGGGTCGTAGAGCAGGCCCCAGGAGTCGGTGGTGTCGCCGTCGCGGTTCGCGTCGCCGGCGGCGTCGCCGCCCGCGGTGGCGGACTCCCGGAAGATGCTGACCTCGTACGAGCCCGCCGGCGCCGTCCAGGTCTTGCCGCTGTAGGTGAAGGTCGGCCCGGAGACCGGGGTGACCATCGGACGCCAGGTCGCGTCGCCGTCGAGGATCGGGTCGGTCGCGGTGACCCAGTCGACGATCTTCCGCTCGCCCGTGGTGGTCTTCTGCAGCGCCGGGTGACCGAGGTCCACGCCCGCGTCGAGGATGCCGATGGTGACGCCCCGGCCGTCGGCCTTCGGGTGCTCCTTGACGAAGTCCACGGCACCCGTCTCGAAGGACGGGTTGTACGGGTTCTTGGCGGGCGTGTTCTTGTTCGGGCCGGTGTAGGTGGCCGTGCCGCTGTGCGCCGCCCCCTTGGCGGTGTCCGCGCTCGGCGACGGGTCGTCGAGCGGGATCTCCTGCCGCAGGTCGATGGCGTGCACCGAGGACAGCTTCGCGGCGGCCGCGATGGCCGAGTCGGCCTTGGCCGTCGGGACGGTGGCGCGGACATAGCCGAGCTTGTCGTAGGCGCGGCCGACGGAGCCGCCCTTGACCGCGTTCAGCTCCCCGGCGACCTGCTCGGTCTGCCCCGGTGCGGTCGCGATCATCATCGTGACGTTCTTCGCGCCGTCCGCCTTGGCGTCGGCGAGGAGTTCCGCGTCGTCCGGACCGAGCTTGGCCGAGGCGGACTTGACCGTCGGGTCGGCGGAGGCGGGGTGATGGTCGGCAGAGAAGGCCATGGGTATCGGCCCGGCCGCGGAGAGCGCGGCCACGAGACCCGTGGCGACAGCTATCCGGACCACGCGTCTCGCGCCGGATATCGGGGCGCGGTGAGGCTCAGTCATCGGCATCCCTTGTAGGTAAAGGAACGAGGGTGGTGCGGCCGGAACCCGAAGGTGGCGTGGTTCAGACCGCAGTCGTCCGGATTTCGGGTCCGGAAGACCGCTCAGCTTTACCCAAGGGATGGTTGTTTGGGGAGACTTGACCGTGGCGGGATGGAGTCATGGCGTGATCCCGCCATACGCCATCGGGGACTTAGCCGCCCAGGACGGGACATTCCTGTGGGCGGACTGTGTGTCTACACGAGTAAGTCGCGGGTCTCATCCCTCGCGTGTGCGCGCGTAGTGACGGGACGCCTTCGCGCGGTTGCCGCACGCCGCCATGGAGCACCAGCGGCGGGTGCCGTTCCGTGACGTGTCGAAGAAGTGCAGGATGCAGGCGTCGTGCGCGCAGCCGCGGATCCGGTCCGGGGCGGCGGTCAGCAGTTCCAGGTAGTTGCGGGCGGCGAGCCAGGCGGGACCCCAGTCCGGGTCGTCGAACTCGGCGCGCTCGCCGGGCCCCTGGGGGTCCAGGGTGGGCCGGATGCGCCCGTGCTCGAGCACGGCGTTGACGAGGGCCGCCCCTTCTTCCGGCGGGCCGTCCACCGCTGCCTTCAGGGCGTCACGCGCCCGGAGCGTGTTGCGCAGGGCCGCGTCCCCGGCGGTGAATCCGTCGAGCCCATGGGCGGCGAGCCATACCGCGAGGCCGCCGGTGTCGGTGAGCAGGTCCTGGACGGCGCCCTCGTCCATCCACCGGGTGTTCAGGAGGTCGAGCGCGAGCGGCTCGCCGGTGAGCGGGCGCGGATCACGGGTGGCGGGCATCGGCTGCTCCTCGACTGCTGACCTGTACTAACCGATCAAGGGTACGTGACCGGTTGACGTTGCCTATTCTAACTCCTAATGTCATCTTTAACGGTTAGCTCGTCTCTCCGGGCTGCCATGGACCGAGGAGACCCCCATGTCACTGCGCACCGGCCACATCGGCCTCAACGTCACCGACCTCGACCGCTCGCTCGCCTTCTACCGGGACGTCCTCGGCTTTCAGGTGCTCGCCGAGGGCAAGGAGGACGGCCGGAGGTACGCGTTCCTGGGCGAAGGACCGAGCCCGGTGGTCACGCTCTGGCAGCAGGCGCAGGGTGCGTACGACCCGGGCCACGCCGGACTGCACCATCTCGCGCTGGAGGTGGACACGGCCGAGCAGGTCAGGGAGTACGAGACGGCCCTGCGCGGATACGGCGTCGAGTTCGCCTACGAGGGCGTGGTCGCCCACCGTGAGGGCTCCGCGTCCGGCGGCATCTTCTTCCACGACCCGGACGGAACGCGGCTGGAGATCAGCGCGCCCCGTGGTGCCGAAGGCGCCCCCGCGCCGCATGCGTCGGCCCCGACCTGCGGCTTCTTCTAGGAGTGGGGATGTATCACGAAGGCTCGCGCGCACTGCAGGACCGGCTCGGCGTCCGTGATCAGGCGGACCATGTGGGCCGGGCCGTCGGCGACAGCCTGAAGCCGGTGGCCGCGGCCTTCCTGGCGCTCCAGCCGATGCTGGTGATCGGCGCGGCCGATCCGGCCGGGGGCTCGGTGTGGGCGTCGCCGCTGACCGGAGAGCCGGGTTTCGTCCGGGCCACGAGCCCGCGGCGGATCTCGGTCGCGGGCGGAGTCGCACCGGCCGATCCGCTGACGCGGGCGCTGACGGTGGACGGCCTTCACGTCGGCACGATCGCCCTCGACCCGCGCACCCGCCGCCGTATGCGCCTCAACGGCCGGTCCCGCCCGGCCACGGGCGGCCTGGCGATCGAGGCGGACCAGGTGTTCTCCAACTGCCCCCGGTACCTCCAGAAGAGGGAGTCGTACGAGTGGGTGGGGGACCGGCGGCCACAGGAGCCGTGCCGCAGCAGTGGACTGACCCTCGCGCAGCGGGAGTTCATCAGCCGGTCCGACACGTTCTTTCTCGCCACCGTCCACGATCGCGGAGCCGATGTGAGCCACCGGGGCGGCAACCCCGGCTTCGTACAGGCCGCTTCACCCCGCGAACTGAGCTGGCGCGACTACCCGGGCAACTCCATGTTCCTCACCCTCGGCAACCTGGCGGCCGACCCCAGGGCGGGGTTGCTGTTCCTCGACTGGACGACGGGGACGGCACTGCAGCTCTCGGGCGCGGCACGGACGGAGTTCGGCGCCGACGGCGAACGAAGTGTCCGTTTCATCCTGTCGGAGGCCGTCCAGACGCGGGGCGCCGTGCCACTTCGCTGGTCCCGTCCCGCATACTCCCCTGCCAATCCGGGCCCGGCGCGCTAACGTCCCTGGGTGCGCAAGAAGCTGAGAGTGGCGGCCTACGCCATCTGCGTTCGCGACAGCCGGCTCCTGCTGGCCCGGATGCCGGGACCCGGCGGCACGTCCGAGTGGACCCTGCCCGGCGGCGGCATGGAACACGGCGAGGACCCCTACGACACGACCCTGCGAGAGGTGGAGGAGGAGACCGGCTTCCGCGTAGAGCTCACCGGGCTGCTCGGGGTGGACTCGATCCGCCGCAGCCTGCGCGGGCGTTTCGGCCGTACCGTCGACCACCACGCCGTACGGCTCGTCTACGAGGGCCGTGTCATCGGCGGCGAACTCCGCAGCGAGGTCGGCGGCTCCACGGATCTGGCCGCCTGGCATGATCTCGCCGCCGTCACCGGACTGCGGCGGCTCGGGCTCGTGGACACGGGGCTCGAGCTGTGGCGCCAACGGCCCGTGGCGGGCCGGCCTCCACTCACCGGTGACGGCTTCGGATACCCCGGGAAATGAACGCTGAGTGACCGTCTCCCGGCCGGCCGGGGAGGTGTCGTGGACGCGCAAGGTGGTCCAAGATCCACGTTCGGCGATCGGCGCTGTGCGTTGCCGCCTCGTTAACATCCAGGTCATTCCTGGTGTCAACGATCCAGAGTGAGCGGGAGTTCGCAACAGCGATCGTCCCGCGGTCACTGCTGTCGCGTTCGCACTCGGGGAGACCGCGCCATGTCGCGCATACGCTCTGTCGCCACGGCGGCTGCACTCCATCGTCGCACCCTGCTCGCCGCTGCCGGAGCGGCGTCCCTCACCGCGGGCTTCGGACTCGCGCTGCGACCGGGGGAAGGCCACGCCGCCGGCGCTTCGGCCCGCACCGGCGCGGGGCAGGCCCCCGTCGCCGACCCCCTCGCCCAGTCCCGAACGCTGTCGACCGGGGAGACCTCCATGGCGCGGGCCGTGTCTTCCGCCCCGTACACGACGGGGACCACGCTGGCCGGAGTGGCCGCGCCGCGCACCGCCTCCGGATACCGCCGGCTGGGCGACGGCCCCGGCTGGAAGCGCGTCGTGCGCAGCGAGCTGGCCGCACCCAAGGCGGGCCGCGACGGACGCCGTACCACCCTTGCGGCGTTCGTGCAGTTCACCGACCTGCACCTGATCGACAGCCAGCACCCGCTGCGCCTCGAGTACCTGCGCTCCACCGACCAGCACGCCTGGCGGCCCCACGAGGCGCTGACCGTGCAGGGCGCGATCTCGCTGGTCGAGCGGGTCAACTCGCTGCACGGCGCCCCCGTGACCGGCGCTCCTCTCCGCTTCGTCATGACCACCGGCGACAACACGGACAACAACGCCAAGTCCGAAGTCGAGTGGTTCATGAAGATCATGAGCGGTGGCCGCTTCACGCCCGACTCCGGTGACCCGCGGCACTACGAGGGCGTCCAGAACAGCGGTCTCAAGCTGTACTGGCAGCCCGACACGACCGTCCGCGACGGCGACAAGCATCTCGGCTTCCCGCACATCCAGGGCTTCCTGGCCGCCGCGATCCGCGAGGTGCGCAGCCCCGGCCTCAAGCTGCCCTGGTACTCCACGGTCGGCAACCACGACGCCCTGCCGCTCGGCTGCTACGCGCACGGCGACCCCTACCTCGCCGAGTACGCCATCGGCGGCAAGAAGCTGATGAGCCTGTCCGCGGCGGAGTCGACGAAGCTCCAGGACGCCATCAAGAACGCCAAGGACCCCAGGGGCGTCCAGTTCCGTGACCTGCTGAAGGCGCACACGCGCGACATGCGCTCGGTCACCCCGGACGAGAGGCGGGCTCCGTACACCCCCGCCGAATACCTCAAGGCCCACCTCGACCCGGCCTACACCGGTCTCGGCCCGGTCGGCCACGGCTACTCCACGGCGAACGTCGACGCCGGCACCCAGTACTACTCCTTCCGGATCTCCGACGACGTCATCGGCATCAGCCTCGACACGACCGACGCGGGCGGCCACTACGAAGGCTCCATCGGTACGGCCCAGTTGAAGTGGCTGGACAAGACCCTGCGCGACCACGAGGACTCGTACGCCGTCGTCTTCAGCCACCACACCAGCAAGACGATGGACAACACCCGCCCCGACCCGTCCCACCCAAGCGAGCGGCGCCACAGCGGCAGCGAGGTGATCGCCCTGCTCGTCAGCCACCCGAACGTGCTGGCCTGGGTCAACGGCCATATCCACAAGAACGTGATCACCCCGCACTCGGCGCCCGACGGCCGCTCCTTCTGGGAGATCTCCACCGCCTCGCACGTCGACCACCCCCAGCTCGCCCGCGTCATCGAGCTGGTGGACAACAAGGACGGCACGCTCTCGGTCTTCACCACGCTCATCGAGTCATCGGCGCCGCACCGCACGGACTTCGGCGACCTCACCCAGACGGGCCTGGCCGCGCTCTACCGGGAACTGGCCTTCAACGCCCCCGGCGCGAACATGACCCTCGCGGGCGGCGCGGTCGACCGCAACACGGAACTGGTCCTGAAGAAGGGCTGAAACGCGCTCAACTGCCGTTCGCCGAGGCAACCCTGCCTTCCCCGACGCGGTCCCTCTCGCCGACAAAGGCCATCGACGGCAAGGCGGAAGACATGTCCGTACGTACGGGCCTGACGCGAGCGGCGGTGGTGGCGGCCGTCACGGCGGCGGCCCTCACCGCCCCGGCGTCCGCCGCCCCGCGGGCGGGCGGCCACAGCGCGACCCGGCAGGCGATGGACGCCGCCGTCAAGACCGGCGTCCCCGGCGTGACCGCCACGGCCAGGGACGGACACGGCACATGGAAGGCGACCTCGGGAGTCGGCGACCTGCGGAGCGGCAAGCCGCGCTCGGCGCAGGACCGCTACCGCGTGGGCAGCATCACCAAGACGTTCGTGTCGACCGTGCTGCTCCAACTCGAGGCGGAGGGACGGCTGTCCCCCGACGACAGAGTGGACAAGTGGCTGCCCGGTGTGGTCCGCGGCCACGGCCACGACGGCCGCCGGATCACCGTCCGGCAGCTCCTGAACCACACGAGCGGCGTCTACGACTACACGGCCGACGACAGCTTCGTCCGGACGTACTTCCTCAAGGACGGCTTCTTCCGGCACCGCTACGACACACTCGCGCCGCAGGACCTGGTCCGCATCGCGATGTCCCACAAGCCGGAGTTCGCGCCGGGGACCTCCTGGAGCTACTCCAACACGAACTACGTCCTGGCCGGAATGGTGATCGAAAGGGTCACGGGACACTCGTACGCCAGGGAGATCCGCGACCGCGTCATCGCCCCGCTCGGCCTGCGCGCCACCTCGCTTCCCGGCACGCGCACCGCGGTTCCGCAGCCGAGCAGCCGCGCCTACGGCAAGCTCGCGGAGGCGACGACCGGCCCGACGTACGACGTCACGGCCCTCAATCCCTCCATGGCGTCCTCGGCGGGCGGGATGATCTCGGATTCCGCGGACCTGATCCGCTTCTACTCGGCCCTGCTGACGGGCAGGCTGCTGCCGCCCGAGCAGCTGAAGGAGATGAAGGCGACCACCACGGCCAAGGGCCACCCGGACGCGAGCTACGGCCTCGGCCTGATCGACCGGAAACTGAGCTGTGGTGTCCATGTCTGGGGACATGACGGCGGCATCCACGGCTCGACGTCCTCGGCGGTCACCACGGCGGACGGACGCCACTCCCTCGCCTTCAACTTCAACGGCGACTGGTCGGGGGACGCCGACGCGGTGATCGAGGCGGAGTTCTGCGGCCACTGACCCGCCCCGCGGCGGGGCGGCGACTCACCTGGGTCGGGATCGCCGCCCTCCTCCGGGCTGTGACCGGGGGCAGCCCTCGGGACGTGTCTCGGGGAGGGTGTAATGTCCTGCCTCGGGCATCTTGATCGGGTCGGTCGTCCGCCCATGGTCATTCCGCGAAGCCGGGACCACCGTATTCAAGATCATCGAATTCCGGTGTAAACGCATCCGACCCGGACATGAGACACGCAGTTCATCTGCCCGAAACATCTATGCCGCCTCATATCGGACAACCCGCTGTTCACGGGGATGGTTCGATATTTGTGCAAGGCGGGTGGTCGCGTGCGCTTGAGGCACGGTCTGCACGTGCTCTCGGTCTACGAGGGCTTCTTCTCCGGGGGTGCCCGGATCCTCCACACCGACGTCGTCCTGGGACTCCAGGAAGGCGGCCAGCACCACCGTGTGCTCAGCCTCCACGGGGAGGTGCTCCGTGAGGCCACCCGGCAGCCCATGGAGGACGATGCCTGCTACCGGTCGCTGACCGCGGCCGACGTCGAGGTCACGTCCCTGGGCCGCACCTTCGGCCTGCCCGGGGGTGTCACCGCCGACCCGGCCCGGTTCACGGGGCCGGAGCTGGCGACGACGGCCAGGGCGATGGCGGATGCCGACGTCATCCTGTCGCTCAAGGAGCAGCCGCTCGCCCTGCTCAACCAGGGAGGCCTGCCCCGACGGCCGGTGGTGGTCAGCCTGCACCGCTCCGACCCGGAGAATCAGGGCGCGGCACTCGACGAGCTGAAGGCCGCCATCGCCGACGGCACCGTGGTGGCCTGCGTCTGCTGCGCCGAGTCCACCCGGGCCGCCTACGAGGCCGCCGGGATCCCGGCCGAGGTGCTGCACGTCATCCCCAACGGCGTCGACCTGCTGCGCTTCCGGCCGGACCCGGCCCGGCGGATCCAGCTGCGGGACGCGCTCGGCATCCCGGACACGGCGCCGGTCGTCGTCTTCGCCGCCCGTTACGACGCCATGAAGAACGTTCCGCTGTTCCTGCGCGCCACGCGTGCCTGGCTGCGCAGCGAGCCCGACGGGCACGTGCTGATGTGCGGGGCCGGTATGACCGCGGGCCAGCCCGGGCTGCAGGACGACATCGAGGCGGCCTTCGGGGAGGACCTGCGGCTCGCCGACCGGCTCCACCGGCTCGGGGTCCGCCGCGACATGGAGACCGTCTACGCGGCCTCCGACGTGGTGGCACTGACCTCCGCCTGGGGCGAGGCGGCGCCGCTGTGCCTGATCGAGGGCATGATGTGCGGTGCGGTGCCCGTCGCGACCGACGTGGGGGACAGCGCGCTGATCGTGGCCGGGCACGGCTTCGTCACCCCGCCCGACCCGGATGCGATCGCACAGGCCTGGGCCGACGCCGCGGCCGCCCGCCCGGCTCTCGCGCCCGTCCTCGAACACAGCCGTGAGCGGTTCAGCCGCACCCGCATGATCGCCTCGTACGCGGCGCTGATCGACCAGCTGCACACGGAGTGGGTCCGGCAGGCACTGCCGGAGCCGCCCCTGCCGGAGACGCTCTGACCGGCACGGTGCACGAGGAGGGGGCCGCCGGACCGACGGCCCCCTCCTCTCTCCTCTTGATGACCGCCCCGGTGGTCACTACCGGGGCAGCACCTCGACATACGCGGCCGGATCCCGGTCCGCGGCCGCCATCAAGGCCGTGCGGACCACCGTCGCCTGCTGCTCCAGCGCGGCCCGCAGCTTCCTCGGCGTGACGTGGACGACCGTGATGCCGAGCCGCTCCAGCTGCTCGCGTTTGCGGGCGTACTCCGACCACAGGGGGTCGTCCTCCTGCCGGAAGCCGTGGCGCGGCGCCCGCGTGTCCAGTTCCAGTGCCACCGCCTGCTCGGGCCAGTAGGCGTCGAGGCCGCCGAGGCAGGGCCCCCCGGGAAGCTTCAGATCGACGTTCCACACCGGCTCCGGTAGGCCGTACTCGCGCACCATCCGGTACAGGCGGTCCTCGGCCATCGCCCGCCGCTCCGCGAGGATCGAGTCCACCGCGTCCACCACGTGCGGGCGGCTGAGCAGTCTCGCCTGATGCAGCTCGCCGACCACGGCGGCCGGATCGCAGTGGCCGCCGCGCACCGCCTCGGTCAGCAGGCGGCGTACCGTGCCCGCGTCCGGCAGCTCGGCCACCGCGTCCGCCAGGGCGCGCGGAACCGGGGCGACGGGCAGTCCTGTCACCTGGTGCGCGGCCGGCATGGCCGGGGTGCGGAGCACCCGGGCGCAGCCCGTGCTGCGCAGCCGCCGCATCCGTGGGACCAGGACGTCGATCTGCTCCAGCGAGGTCAGCGGGGGAGAGCAGGTGAAGCCGTACAGCGTCAGCGCGGCCAGGCCGGTGATCATCGCGTCCGGCTGGGGCAGCGGGGGACGCAGGGCGGGCGCGTCCGGCTGGGACGGGACCGCGGGCGCCGGGCCGCCGGGTGACGAGCGCGTCGCGTAGAGCAGCACCGCGTGCAGCCGTTCCTCGGAGGTCGGCGGGCCCTGGTGCAGCAGGTAGACGCCCGGCAGGAACTGCTGCCAGGGGCCACCGGGGCGGCACTGCGCGTCGACTGCGGCGGCGGTCACGCCGTGGGCGCGCAGCTGTGCCGTGGTCAGCACCCGGCGCTGCGTCTCCGACAGATGGCAGAGGGGGCGGGGGGAGAGCGGGGTGTTGTGCGTCATGCCCCGACGTTCCCGCGCCCGGTCCGCCGCCTAACCCCTGTTACACATCCGTCGGCAAATGCGGACAACACGGCGCTAAAGTACGCGCGTTCGACTGCCGAAAGAGGCTGGTCCGAATGGGGGCGGCGGCAGGTTACGGGTGGAGTTACTCGTATTTCGTAACTGTCGTTCCTGCGTACCCGTCAACTGCCGTTACCGCCACGCAAGTCCGGCCCGGCGTGCGCCGGACATCACTTCCGGCGGTACCGCTCCGGCCCGTCCGCATGCGAGGCCGATTCGCCGGGGCGCCGGTGTGGCGCCCCGGCGGTGTCGTCCTAGCGGGCCGGCCGGGCGTCGCGGGCCTGGGCGCGCAGACTGCGGGCCAGGTCGTCGCGCGCCTCGAGCACCAGCCTGCGCAGCGCCGGCGGTGCGTCCTCGTGCGCGGCGAGCCACGCGTCCGCCGCGTCCAGGGTCTCGGGTGAGTCCTGGAACACGGGGAACAGGCCCCTCACCACGTCCATCCCGATCTGGATGGACCGCTCGGCCCACACCCGGTCGATCGCCGCGAAGTACCGCTCCGTGTACGGCGCGAGCAGCTCCCGCTGTGACGGCTGCACGAAGCCCGCGATGGTCGCTTCCACGAGTGCGTTCGAGAGGGCGTCCGACTCGACGACCTGGGCCCAGGCCTGGGCCTTGACCGCGACCGAGGGGCGCGCGGCCAGGCAGCGCACCTGGTGCCGCTTGCCGGAGGCCGTGTCGTCACGCGCCAGTTCCGCCGTGAGCACCGAGTCGTCCGCCGCTCCGTGCGCGGCCAGCGGCTCCAGGAACGCCCAGCGCAGCTCCTGGTCCACGTCCAGACCCTCGATCTGCGTGGTGCCTGCCAGCAGATCCAGCAGCAGGCGCAGGTCGGCCTCGTCGTGGGCCACCGCCGCGAAGAAGCGCGCCCAGGTCAGCTGGTGCTGGCTGCCCGGCTCCGCCTGGCGCAGCTCGCTCAGCGCGCCGTCCGCGAGCAGCCGCCCGCCCGTCTCGCGCCAGTCGGGTGCCGCGTAGTACGTCAGCGCCGAGTTCGCCCAGTTGTGGAGCATCTGGAGCACGCCGATGTCGGACTCGCGGCCGGCGAAGCGCAGCACCAGGTCGATGAAGTCCCGGGCGAGCAGCAGCGCGTCCCGGGTCAGGTTCCACAGCGCCGACCAGCACAGCGCCCGCGCGAGGGGGTCGGTGACGGAGCCGAGACGGTCCCTCAGGGTCGCGAGCGAGGTGTCGTCGAAGCGGATCTTGCAGTACGTGAGGTCGTCGTCGTTGACGAGGACCAGTTCCGGAGCCTCGGCGCCGGCCAGTTCGCCGACCACCGTACGCGGACCGTGGACGTCCACTTCGGCGCGCGCGTACCGGACAAGGGCGTCACCCTCGCCGCGGTACAGGCCCACCGCCACCCGGTGCGGGCGCAGTTCGGGGTGCGACTCGGCGGCCTCCTGGACCACGGACAGCTCGGCCACGCGTCCTTCCTCGTCCAGCAGCACCTGCGGGGTGAGGGAGTTGACGCCGGCCGTCTGCAGCCAGGAGCGTGACCAGGCCGCCATGTCCCGGCCGCTCGTCTCCTCCAGGACCGACAGCAGGTCCCCGAGGCGCGTGTTGCCGTACGCGTTCCGCTTGAAGTAGCGGCGCGCGCCCTCCAGGAACGCCTCCCGGCCCACATACGCCACCAGCTGCTTCAGCACGGACGCGCCCTTGGCGTAGGTGATGCCGTCGAAGTTGAGCTTGGCGTCCTGCAGGTCGCGGATGTCCGCCGTGACGGGGTGGGTGGAGGGCAGCTGGTCGGCGCGGTACGCCCAGGCCTTGCGGTTGTTCGCGAAGGTGATCCAGCCGTTGGTGAAGCGGGTGGCCTCCACCAGCGAGAGGGAGCCCATGAAGTCCGCGAAGGACTCCTTCAGCCACAGGTCGTCCCACCACGCCATGGTCACCAGGTCGCCGAACCACATGTGCGCCATCTCGTGCAGGATCACATTGGCCCGGCGCTCGTAGGACGCCTGCGTGACCTTGCCGCGGAAGATGTACTCCTCGCGGAAGGTGACCATGCCCGGGTTCTCCATCGCGCCGAGGTTGTACTCGGGCACGAACGCCTGGTCGTACTTCCCGAAGGGGTACGGGTAGTCGAAGTGGTCGTGGAAGAAGTCCAGGCCCTGCTTGGTGACCAGGAAGACGTCGTCCGCGTCGAAGTGCCGCGCCAGACCCTTGCGGCACATCGCGCCGAGGGGGATCTCCAGCTTCGTGCCGTCGTCGAAGGTGCGGGAGTAGCTGTCCGTGACGTAGTGGTACGGGCCCGCGACCACACAGGTGATGTACGTGGAGATCGGCTTCGTCTCCGCGAACCGCCACACCCCGTCGTGCCGTTCGCCGGCGCCGTTGCTCCACACCGTCCACTCCTCGGGGGCGCGGACCTCGAAGCGGAACGGGGCCTTGAGATCCGGCTGCTCGAAGTTCGCGAAGACGCGGCGGGAGTCGGCGGGCTCGTACTGCGTGTACAGGTAGACCTCGCCGTCCTCCGGGTCGACGAAGCGGTGCATGCCCTCGCCGGTGCGGGAGTAGGCGCACTGCGCGTCGACGATCAGCTCGTTCTCCGCGGCCAGGTCCTCCAGGCGGATGCGGGTGCCGTCGAAGACGTCGCCGGGGTCGAGGTCCTTGCCGTTGAGCGAGACCGCGGTGACGCTCGGGGCGATCAGATCGGCGAAGCTCGTGGCGCCCGGCTCGGCGCAGCGGAAGCGGATCGTGGTGACCGAGCGGAACGTGCGCGGGCCGCCGTCCGCGCCGCCGGGTGCCTCCCCCACGGCGGAGCGCAGGTCGAGCGACACGTCGTACCCGTCGACGGACAGCAGCGCTGCCCGCTCCTGGGCCTCGTCGCGGGACAGGTTCTCACCGGGCACGGGCGGCACTCCCTAGGGGCTGGGTCGGGGGACGGACAGGACCGATCCTGCCATGCGCCCCTGACAGCGCGTAACTGGGCGCACCACCTCTTACGGATCCCGGGAATGGCCGGAGCGATCTCTGTTGTTGAATGGTGTAGGACCCCCTTCCCTAGGAGAGCCATGTCCGAGACCGTGACCGCTTCCGGCAAGACCCCCGTCGACTTCTGGTTCGACCCGCTGTGCCCCTGGGCCTGGATGACCTCCCGCTGGGTGCTGGAAGTCGAGAAGGTCCGGGACATCGAGGTGCGCTGGCACATCATGAGCCTGGCCGTGCTCAACGAGGACAAGCTGGACCAGCTGCCCGAGGAGTACCGGGAGATGCTGGCCACCAAGGCGTGGAAGCCGGTGCGTGTGGTGACCGCTGCCTGGCAGAAGCACGGCGACGATGTCCTCGGCCCGCTGTACACCGCTCTCGGCACGCGCTTCCACAACCAGGGCGAGGGCCCGACGCTCGAGGCGATCGCCGCCGCGCTCGACGAGGTCGGCCTCCCCGCGGACCTGATCGACTACGCCGACCAGGAGGACTTCGAGTTCGACGCCGAGCTGCGCGCCTCGCACAAGGAGGGCATCGACAAGGTCGGCCAGGAGGTGGGCACCCCGGTGATCGCGGTGCCGGGCGCCGACGGCGAGCAGCTCGCCTTCTTCGGCCCGGTGGTCACCCCCGCACCCAAGGGCGAGGAGGCCGCGAAGCTGTGGGACGGCACTCTGGCGGTCGCCTCGGTCCCGGGCTTCTACGAGATCAAGCGCACGCGGACGAAGGGCCCGGACTTCAGCAACCTGTGAGCCTCACTCGGGCTCGGGCATCTTCTGGGGCGGGTCGAAGGGCTTGATGCTCCACCAGTAGCGGATGTTGCGGCAGTCCCGCTCGGTGGTCGCGCAGATCCAGTAGTCCTCCACGTAGCGCTTCTTCGTCAGCTTGCGGATGATCTCTCGTTCGCGCTCGTCCCGCGGCTGACGGTGCGGCTGATCCGCTCCGCAGGTGTGGCAGGCGAGTGTCCTCTCGTTCGACATCTGCCTACGATCGCCCGGAACTTCGCCTACCGGCAGGTCCGGTACGGGACGGCCCCGCGAGTCACTCCCCTCAGGGAGTGTTCCGCTCGCGGGGCCGTCCGGCGTATGCCGCGCGTCAGCTCCTGGCTCGCGCCCGCTGCCAGGCGTAACCGACGGCCGCCAGGAACAGCGTCATCCCGCCGGTCGAGTACAGCTGCACCCGGGTGTCCGGCTGCCGCGCCATCAGGACGAAGATCGCCACCATGCCCGCCAGCGCCACCCAGGTCAGTGCCGGGAACGCCCACATCCGGACCGCCGGCCTGCCGGTCGCCTCCCGCTCCAGCCTGCGGCGCAGACGCAGCTGCGCGACCGCGATGGAGAACCAGACGACCAGGATCACCGCGCCGATCATGTTCAGCAGCCAGGGGAAGACGTCGTCGGGCCGCCAGTAGCTGAGGACCACGCAGACGAAGCCGAACACACAGGAGGTGAGCACGGCCGTCCGCGGCACGCCCCCCGACACCCGGGCCAGCGCCCTGGGTCCCTGACCGCGCTCGACCAGCGAGTACGCGATGCGCGAGGAACCGTAGATGTTGGCGTTCATCGCCGAGAGCAGGGCGACCAGGACGACGACGCTCATCACCTGCCCGGCACCGGGGATGCCCAGGTGGTCGAGGGCGGCGACGTACGGGCCCTTCTCCACCACCTCCTTCGAGTCCCACGGGACCAGGGTGACGATGACCGCCATCGAGCCGACGTAGAAGATCCCGATGCGCCACATCGCGGTGCGGACCGCGCTCGCCACGCCCTTGACCGGGTCCTCCGACTCGGCCGCCGCGATGGTGACGGTCTCCAGGCCGCCGTACGCGAAGACCGACGCGAGCAGGCCGATGACGAGGCCCTCGCTGCCGTGCGGCAGGAAGTCGCCGAGGTTCGAGGTGCCGGGGGAGTCGGTGCCGGGCAGAACGCCCGCGATCGCCAGCGCGCCGAGCACCAGGAACAGGGTGATCGCGCCGACCTTGAGCGCCGCGAACCAGAACTCGAACTCGCCGAAGTTCTTCACCGCGGCCAGGTTCGTACCGCAGAAGACCACCATGAACAGCGCCACCCACGCCCATTCGGGCGTGCCGGGCAGCCAGCCGGTGACGATCTTCGCCGCGCCGATGCCCTCCAGGCCGACGGCGGTGCACAGCAGCACCCAGAACGACCAGCCGGCGGTGAAGCCCGCCCAGGGGCCGATCGCCCGCTCGGCGTGCGCCGAGAAGGAGCCCGAGGAGGGGTAGGCGGCGGACATCTCGCCGAGCATCCGCATCACCAGCATCACGAGCAGTCCGGAGACGGCGTAGGCGATGACGATCGCGGGTCCGGCCGCGGCGATACCGGCTCCGGAGCCGACGAACAGGCCCGCGCCGATGACGCCGCCGAGGGCGATCATCGACAGGTGGCGCTGCTTGAGGCCGTGGGAGAGCGCGGTGTCCGGCTTCGGGGGCGTCTCGAGAGTGGTGCTGGGCATGAGAGCGGCTCGTCCAGTGCATGAGTCGGGCAAAATCGCCCCACAGTCTGGGCGGCCTCTCCGCTCACAGGGAGAGGCCGCCCACTATCCGGACACGTGTCCCACGGACCGTGAGGGTGAGGTCACGCAGCGACCGAGGTGTAGCCGGCAAAACGGGCCACCCGTACCCAGACGGTGACCGACGGGCGAGACAGCGGCCGTTCAAGGGGGCAAGCCCTGTTGGTGAAACCCTGCAGACGCCGCCGGAACCGCTCCCCTTCCGTGCAGCCGGCCACCTCCGTGACCGGTATCACGCCGTATCGGGTGTGGCCCGCATCTTTTGTGAACAGCCCACCAAGCCACGGATCCCCCCTTTGTCGGGCGCTGACGGTGATCACCGCCCGACCCCTGGGATAGCGTCGCCGTGTCCCGAACCGCCCCCTGCGCCGGAGTGAGTCCCCCATGAGCACCGCCACCGCCACCACACGTCCTGGCCAGGTCCTCGCCGACCTGCTGCCCTCCCCCAGGCTCTCGGCTTCGCTCGCGCGGGGAGGTGCCTCCACCCTGGTCCGTGATGTCGCCCTCGTGGTGGGCGGCGCCGCGCTCACCGGGCTCGCCGCGCAGATCTCGGTGCCCGTGCCGGGTTCCCCGGTGCCGGTGACCGGGCAGACCTTCGCCGCGCTGCTCGTGGGCACGGCACTCGGCGCCCGCCGCGGCTTCCTGTCGTTCGCCCTGTACGCGCTGGCCGGTGTCGCCGGTGTGCCGTGGTTCGCCGGTGGCGCCTCCGGTGCGGCCGCCCCCTCCTTCGGCTACATCCTCGGCATGCTGATCGCCTCCACCGTCCTCGGTGCCCTGGCCCGTCGCGGCGCCGACCGTTCGGTGCTGCGCACGGCCGGCGCGATGCTGCTGGGTGAGGCGATCATCTACGCGGTCGGCGTCCCGTACCTCGCCTTCGCCACCGGCATGTCCGCCAACGCGGCGATCGCGGCCGGGCTCACCCCGTTCCTGATCGGCGACGCCCTCAAGGCGGCCCTGGCGATGGGCCTGCTGCCCGGCGCCTGGAAGCTCGCCCGGAAGTGACGTCGTAGTTCCGGCCGTTCGGTACCGGGGGACGGGCCGAGTGCCCGTCCCCCGGTGCTTTTCCGGCCCTGCCGAGGCCGACGGCGGGTGACGTCGCACCGGTGCGGCCGACCCGGAGCGAGACGAACGGGAAGGGGCCCCGCGGCTGTACTCCGCGGGGCCCCTTCCCCTTGCTCATGTCCGTGTGCCGGTCAGGCGCCGACCTCGGCCCGCGCCTTCTGCGCGTCCTCGACCGGCTCCGCGGCCTTGCCGCCGCCGAGCGCCTGCCTGACCACGGCGATGACGAGCACCACCGCGGCGACGAGGAGCGACAGCAGGACGGTCTCGCGTCCGTCGTGCTCCGTGTCGGTCAGCATGTAGCCGAGGACGAAGACGATCAGTGCGGCCGCGGCCCAGGTCAGGTACGGGTACAGCCACATCTTCACGATCAGCTTCTCCGGCGCCTCACGCTGGATGATCTTCCGCAGCCGCAGCTGCGAGAAGCAGATCACCAGCCAGACGAACAGGGCGACCGCGCCACTGGAGTTGACCAGGAAGAGGAAGACCGAGTCCGGGTACTTGTAGTTGAAGAAGACGGCGAGGAAGCCGAAGAGGACGGAGACGACGATCGCCGTCATCGGCACACCACGGCCGGTGGTCCGGGCGAACGCCTTGGGCGCGTCGCCCCGCTGGCCGAGCGAGAAGGCCATCCGGGAGGCCGTGTAGAGCCCGGAGTTCAGGCAGGACAGCACCGAGGTCAGCACGATGAAGTTCATGATCTGACCGGCGTGCGCGATACCGAGGGAGTCCAGGGCGGCGACGTACGAGCCCTTCTTCGCGATCGCGGGGTCGTTCCACGGCACCAGGGAGACGACCACGAGGATCGAGCCCAGGTAGAAGACCGCGATACGCCAGATGATGCTGTTGGTCGACTTGGTCACCGCCCGCCGCGGGTCCTCCGACTCGCCCGCCGCGAGTGTGGCGATCTCGCTGCCCATGAAGGAGAAGACCACCAGCAGCACACCGGTGAGGATGGTCCCGGGACCGTTGGGCAGGAAGCCGCCGTGGCCGGTGAGGTTGCCGAAGCTCGCCTGGTCGCTGTGGACGCCGGGCAGCACGCCGAAGATGGCGAGCGCGCCGATGACGATGAAGGCGCCGATCGCGACGACCTTGATTCCGGCGAACCAGAACTCGAACTCACCGTAGGAGCCGACGGACGCCAGGTTGGTGGCGGTCAGCACGGCCATGACGATCAGGGCCCAGCCCCACTGGGGCACGGCCGGGATCCAGTCCGCGAGGATCTTGGCACCCGCGGTCGCCTCCACCGCGAGCACGACCACCCAGAAGAACCAGTACAGCCAGCCGATCGAGAATCCGGCCCAGCGGCCGAGCGCACGGTCGGCGTGCGCGGAGAAGGAGCCCGAGGTGGGGTTCGCGGCGGACATCTCGCCCAGCATGCGCATCACAAGGACCACAAGCGTTCCGACGAGGGCGTAGGAGAGCAGGATGCCCGGACCCGCGGTGGCGATTCCGGAGCTGGAGCCCACGAACAGCCCGGCGCCGATGACGCCGCCGATGGCGATCATCGTCAGATGACGGTTCTTGAGTCCGGCCTGCAGGCCGTTGCCGGGTTCTCCGGGGTGGCCAGGATTGTTTTCGGCCTTTGTGGGGGACGGCTGCGAGGTCATGAAACGTATTTCCTTTGAGCCGGTGTACGGAATGTGGGGGGACACGCGTACGTACGGACGCGCCCGGTGCCTTACGAGCGGTACCGGGGCTCGTACGAGCGGTGTACGAGTCGGTCCAGTGAATCGGAGGTAATGGAATTCGGAAACCTTTGATTCCGGATTGTTACTTGAGGTTTCCTTGAGGTTCTATAGTCTGGCTCACATTTTCCGGGGGTATGTACCCCGCGAGGCCGAGCGGCGGGAGCCGTGACACACTCGGACCATGCGCGTGTATCTCGGCTCCGACCATGCCGGTTTCGAACTGAAGAACCACCTCGTCGAGTGGCTGAAGGCCGCGGGCCATGAGCCCGTGGACTGTGGGCCCCACATCTACGACGCCCAGGACGACTACCCGCCGTTCTGCCTCCGCGCGGCGGAGCACACCGCGGCGGACCCCGACTCCCTCGGCATCGTGATCGGCGGCTCCGGCAACGGGGAGCAGATGGCCGCGAACAAGGTGAAGGGCGTGCGAGCCGCCCTCGCCTGGAGCGAGGAGACCGCCTCGCTCGGCCGGCAGCACAACAACGCGAACGTCGTCGCCGTGGGTGCACGCATGCACACGCAGGACGAGGCGACGAAGTTCGTCGAGACCTTCCTGAACACGCCGTTCACCGGCGAGGAGCGCCACCAGCGCCGAATCGACATGCTCACGTCGTACGAGACCACGGGCGAGCTGCCGCCGATCCCCTCGCACCACCCGCAGGTCTGAGACAGCTGCCGGGGGCTCCGCCGGATCCCAGGGAAGCCCAGCCCGGCTTCCGGGCGGGACCCCGACTTGTCACGTTCACCGGGAGGTAGGGCGACCGTGCCGGAGGGGCACACCATTCATCGGCTGGCCAAGGACTACGCGGCCCGTTTCGCCGGCGGCGCCGTCGGCGTCCGCAGCCCCCAGGGGAAGTTCGCCGACGCCGCCGCCCTTCTAGACGGGGCCGAGCTGCACACCGCCGACGCCCACGGCAAGCACCTCTTCCTCGGCTTCCGCGACGGCGAATGGGTACATATCCATTTGGGCCTCTTCGGCAAGGTCGCGTTCGGTGACGCCCCCGCGCCGCCGCCCACCGACACGGTCCGCCTCCGCCTCACGAACGAGGCCTCCTTCGTGGATCTCGTCGGCCCCACCACCTGCGCGCTGATCACCGCCGAGGAGAAGGCTGCCGTACACCGCCGCCTCGGCCCCGACCCGCTCCGCGAGGACGCCGACCCCACGTCCGCGTACCGCCGCGTCGCGCGCAGCCGTACGTCCATCGCCGCCCTTCTCATGGATCAGAAGGTCATCGCCGGCGTGGGCAACGTCTACCGCGCCGAGGTCCTCTTCCGCCACCGGATCGACCCCTACCGGCCCGGCCGGGACGTCACGCCCGCCGAGTGGGACGCGATCTGGGCCGATCTCGTCGAGCTCATGCACGAGGGGGTGCGGAACAACCGCATCGACACTGTCCGCCCCGAACACACCCCCGAGGCCATGGGCCGCCCGCCGCGCGTCGACGACCACGGCGGCGAGGTGTACGTGTACCGCAGGGCGACCCTGCCCTGCCACATCTGCGGCGGCGAGATCCGCACCGCCGATCTCGCCGCCCGCAACCTCTTCTGGTGCCCGGCCTGCCAGAAGCCGTAGCCGGTGACCGCGGCTAGAAGCCGTGCGGCAGCCACGGCGCCGCCACCGAGCCGAACGCCGACGCCGCCTCCGCCAGCGCCCCGTGCCGCAGCTCCCGGACCCGCCCTGCCGACGCCAGTGAGGCCAGGGACACACCACCGAGATACGCCGCCCCCAACTCCCGTATGGACAGCGCGAGATCGGTCGCATCGGCGGTCCGTACGCAGGACGCGCCCTTCGTATCGCCGGTGAGCCGCCAACGCCCCGTGTTCCAGGGGCAGAACGCGTCCTCGACCTCGAACACCACGTCCACCGGCGTCTGATAGGTCCGCGCCTCCAGCGCCGCCGCCACGTCGACCAGCCGCAGATACAGCCCGTCCCGCAGCCGCGGCCGGCACCGCCGGATGTCGGACACCATGTGCTGCCACCCGTCGTCGACGGGCCTTCCGCGCACGTACAGCGTGGTCATCAGGTCGATGCCCATCAGGAAGCGCCACAGGGCCGCGTCCGTCGCCGGATCGAGAGCGGCCAGCTCCAGCAGGCTCACCGTGCCGTCGTGCCCGGAGACCCCCCAGCCGAGCTTGGTGCGGAAGCGCGCGTACCCGGTGATCGCTCCGTCCCGCTCGGCGACCACGCACTGCAGCGGAGACGCTCCCTCCCGCTCGCTCGGCGGGTCGAGCAGCGCCACCCTCTCCCAGCCGGGCTGCCGCGCCAGCATGCCGGGACGGCCGGGCACCAGCCGCGCGTACACGGCCTCGCAGGCGTCGAGGACGTCGGCCGGAGCGGCGTACCGCAGCCGTACGTCATCCGTGCCGGCCGGAACGGACAGGCCGACCCGGCTCGTGTCGATCTCGGCGCCCATGTGGAAGGTCGCGGCGCCGTATCCGAACCGGGAGTAGATCGCCGGTTCCGACGCGGTCAGCACCGCGAGCGGTTCACCCCAGGAACGGATGTCGTCCAGCTGCCGGCGCATCATCGAGGTCAGTACCCCGCGTCGACGGTGCGTGGCCGCCACGCTCACCATCGTGATGCCGGCGGCGGGGACCGAGGCACCGCCGGGAACCGTGAGCCGGAAGCTGAAGGCCCCCGCCGTGCCGATACACACCTCTCCGTCCCATACGCCCAGAGAGCGATCGAATTCGGTTAGTCCGTTCCATAGTTCACGCTCTTCGGCCGATTCATCCGTCCCGCCGAAGGCCCGGAGGAGGTTGCCGTACCACTCGTTCCACTCGTCCTGCCGCAGCACCCGCACGTCGGTCGTCATGCGCCATGACTATCAGGGCAATGCAGGACGAGCGAGGGGATTTCCCCCTGGTCATGGGTGCCGGGTTGCTGTGAAGTTCAGCGCTCGGACGGGGGACAAGTGGGACCTCCCGTGCCAAGGGCCTGGTCGGATGGATAGGGTCCCGAGCAATGGCAGCAGGACAAGAGCGGCGCTCGGAAGCCGACACGTTCACGGCCCGGTTGAAGAAGCAGTGGCACCGGGCCAGAACCGGCCTGCGCAGATCCGCCGTGGACTACTTCCGCGGGGACGGCTCGGACTGGGTGGCGCTCGCCGGCCTGCTGCTGATGATCCCCCTGATAGCGGCGACCACCCTGGTCGACCCCGTGTGGTGCTCGCCCGCCGTCCTCGTCCTGCCGATCGTGGCGGGCGGTCTGCTTCTGCGACCCTCCAGCCTGCTCAGCCTCTACGCCGCCGCGGCCACCGCGCTGATCGTCGAGTCCGTCAGACTCGGCCCGTACACGGAGGGGCCCTCGCGGGTCACGCCCGGCATCGTGCTCGTGGTCGCGGCCTGCGGTTTCTTCGGACTGCTGATCGCGCAGTTCCGCAGCCGCGTCGGGGTGCCCTGGCGGCGCGGCGGAACCATGCTCTTCGACCTGCGCGAACGCATCCGGGTGCAGAGCAAGCTGCCGAAGCTGCCGCTCGGCTGGCACCGTGAGATGGCGCTCAGACCGGCCGGCGGGCAGTCGTTCTCGGGTGACTTCGTGGTGGCGGCCCGCACCAACGGGGGCCGCACGCTGGAGGTCGTCCTCACGGACGTCTCGGGCAAGGGCATGGACGCGGGGTCGCGCGCCCTGCTGCTCTCGGGGGCGTTCGGCGGACTGCTCGGCTCACTGCCGCCGCACGCGTTCCTGCCGGCGGCGAACGGCTATCTGCTCCGCCAGGACTGGGACGAGGGCTTCGCGACCTCCATCCACCTGGTCCTCGACCTGGACTCGGGTGACTACGAGCTGTACTCGGCCGGTCACCCGCCGGGCCTCCAGCTCAGCGCCGGCAGCGGCCGCTGGGAGGAGAAGGCGGCGGAAGGCCCCCTCCTCGGTGTCTACGACGGCGCCCAGTTCGACTCCGTGAAGGGCTCGCTCCGGCCCGGCGACGTCCTGATGCTGTTCACCGACGGCCTGGTGGAGACCTCCGACCGCGACATCGTCGAGGGCATCGACCGCCTCACCGGCGAGGCCGACCGCTACGTCGTCGGGGGCTTCCACGGCGCCGCCTGGCATCTCATCGAAGCGGTGGCGAAGGACGTGAACGACGACCGGGCGCTGCTGCTGATCTGCCGGGAGGGCCCGACGGTCTCGGTCGCGCGCTGAGCGACCTCACGCGGGCCCCGCACGCCCCCTGCGGACGCTGATTGCCACGTGTCTGATTCGCGACGGTGATCATCGCACCGGGACCGGCGACGAGCGCACTCCCGTCCCAACTCCCCATCCTGGCCGGTGACCTGGATGAGTTGCGAAGGATGCCCCGTATCACACCACAGCCGGGTCACACCTTTGTGGTGGCTCTGTGAGCGTCGATTGCACGGGCAATCCCCCAGTTGATAGAGATGGCAACACGTACGTCGCAGGCGGAACACGACCGATGGGTCGGAACGGGGAGGCACGATGAAGTTCGACATGGGGGCGCAGACCCTGTCGACGCTGATGAAGGGCTCGCGTGGGTCGAGCGAGGATCTGGGGACGTTGATCCGTCAGTTGGTGCAGGCGGCGCAGCCGTTGGAGGGGAAGTTCAATGGTGCGGGGCGTGCGGCGTTCGATCAGTTCAAGGGGCGGGCGGACGGTATCGCTCAGGAGCTGAACGGTTCGCTGGCGGCGATCCTGGGTGGTCAGTCGGGGATGGACTCGGCGTTCGCTTCGGGTGACCAGGAGCAGGGTGAGAACGCGCGGCGTCAGATGGGTGCGGCGAACTTCGACGGGGCGCGGTTCCGCTGAAGTTCTGTGTGACGCACGGTTGTTGGGCTGGAGTCTTTCTCACGGGGAGTGGTGTGTGATGGCGGGTTCGGGTGCGGATCGTCGGTCGTATGACACGGGTGCGTCGGCGGATGTGCAGGGCAATATCCAGGCGGTG
>NZ_JBEYXD010000052.1:0-62897 GCF_040644975.1 Streptomyces sp. NPDC046900
CCAGCGGTAGCCCCGCCATCCACTCGGTGCCCTACTCGCCTGCAAAGACGGAGACGGCCTGCTCTGCATGGTTCTCCCAGGTTCGGCGCGCGCGGCAGATGAAGCGTCGCCGCTCGGCACACCGAGCCGCAACAGGGCACAGGCCACCGCCACGGTCAGGTGGACCCTGCTCCGTCCTCTACAACCGCGCGCCTCGGCGGCTCGATGGCCGCCGGGCCATTCGCCGTGCCGATAGGGGGTATAAGCAGCGGCTCTGACCCGTGTGGCTTGGGTGTCCGCAGACGTGGTGCGATGAGTGCATGGAGTTGCGGGAGCTGCACGCGTTCGTGGCGGTGGTCGAGGAAGGGGGCTTCTCTGCCGCGGCCCGGCGGTTGCACGTCAGTCAGCCGGCGCTGTCCCAGACGGTCAGCGGGCTGGAGCGGCAACTGAGGGTGAAGCTGCTGGTGCGCAGCAGCACCGGTGTACGGGCCACCGAGGCGGGCACGGCCCTGCTCGGCGAGGCGCGTGCCGTGCTCGCCCGGCGTGATGAGGCCGTGCGGACGATGGCCCGGTTCACCGACGGGGGCGGCGGGGTGCTGCGGATCGGCATTCCGCTGGAGTTCCCGTCGCGACTGCTGAGTTCCGCGCTCACGGAGATGACCGAGGCCTGTCCCGACACCCGGGTACGGGCCCTGCACATGTCCACGGCCGAGCAGCTGGCGGCCTTGCACGCCGGTGATCTCGATGTGGGACTGCTGCGTGAGCGTCCCACCGGGCAGGAGTTCGACGCGATGCTGGTCAACACGGAACGGCTGGGTGTGCTGCTCAACGCCGAGCTGGCCGCGGAGTTGGCCGGACCGGACGGGATCGGGCTGGATGCGCTGACCGGGCTGGAATGGGTGGGGTTTCCCCGCTCGGGCAGCCCCGCCTGGTACGACGAGCTGACGGCCACCCTCCGCACCCACGGTCTTGAGCCGGGCCTGGTACCGGAGGGGCAGCGGCTGATCCCGGAGGTGAAACTCGCCGCGGTCAGCGCCGGCCGCGCCTTCGCCCTGGCGCCGCCGGACTGGGCGCAGCCCCTCCCCGACGGTGTGGTGTGGTCGCCGCTCGTGGGTCATCCCCTCGTCCGCAGGACCTGGGCGGTGTGGCCGGCCGCCTCCCGCCGGCAGGACCTGGGCCGCCTCATCGCCGCCTTCGCCCAGCCGACCGCCGACTGATTGCGCGGCGGGAGCCCGGTCGCCCGGTGGGAGGGCGCCACCACGCGCGGTGCCCGGGAGCCGGGGCGTCCCTCGCCTCGCCCCTCTCCTGAATGCCGGCGTCGTCGTGCGCGGACGGAAAGACGGCCGGACGGCCGGTGCGCGGAGCCTTGCCGCCTGCCTGCCGGGCCTGGTTGGGTATCGCGCTACGTGCGCGAGGGGCGCAGCAGGCCTGGTCGAGGGGAGCGCAGCGGCGTGGAAGCGGGAACGCGGCAGGACATCGGAGGTGCCCTGCCCGAAGGGCTGGGGCAGGCGATACGTGAGACCGCCGGTGACATCGCCGCGCTGCTCGGCCCGGTGGCCGACACTTCGGTTCCCGTGCCCGAGTCGGAGTGGACCGTAGGGGAGGCAGCGGCCCACCTGGCGCAGGCCAACGAACTCATGGCCGACCTGGCAGCGGGCCGCGAACGCCCCTACGGGGACGGCACGGCGCAGAGTCTGGCGGCGGCCAACGCGCGTGCGCTCACCGCCTTCGCCGAGCGCGGCGCGCGGCCCCTGGCGGAGATGATCGTGGAACAGGCGGACCTCTTCCTCGCGGCGGTGGCCCGGATCGCGGAGGAAGGGAACGCGGACCGCACGTTCGTCACGCCGCTCGGCCGTATGGACCAGACCGTTCTCGCCTCCTATCTGCTGACGCACATGCTGGGTCACGGCTACGACCTGGCCCGCGCGCTCGGCCGGCCGCACATGATCGACCGTGCCAGGGTCGGGCTGTGCCTGCCGTTCCTGCAGGCCGTCATGCCGCGCGTCGCCGACGCCTCCGCCACCGCCGGGTTCACGGCCCGCTACGCGCTCCGTCTGCGGGGCGGCTCGGCGTTCGGCGTCACCTTCGCCGACGGCGCGGTCGAGGTGACGCCCGAACCGCCCCGGCGCCCGGACTGCACCCTCCTCACCGAGCCCGTCACGTTCCTTCTCATCGCGCTCGGGCGGTGCGACCCATGGGGAGCCCTCGCCCGCGGCCGTGTGCTCGCCTGGGGGCGCAAGCCCTGGCTCGGGCCCCGCTTTCCGACCCTGTTCACCGCGCCCTGACCGCAGGGGGCCGACCGTCGGCGCGGCCGGAGGCATCGCGGGGCAGGGCGAGCCTCGCCGAGTCCCTCCTTATTGACGCAGCGTCACCTGCAGTGGTTCAGTGGCTCATCCACTGAACCGCTGAGTCGTTGGGGGCCGGGGTGGAAGCACTGCCACGCGAGACGATCGTCGACGTGCTGGAAAAGAGGCTACGCGAGGACATCCTCGCCGGACGCCATCCGGCCGGGAGCTATCTGCCCCCCGAACGTGAACTCGCCGACGGGTTCGGGGTCACCCGCACCACGCTCAAACACGCCTTCGGCCGGCTGGTGCACGCCGGTCTGCTGGAGACGCGGCACGGAGTCGGCACGCGCGTACGGGACTTCCTGCGTCTCGGCGGGGCGGACCTGCTGCCGATGCTCGTGCGTCACAGCCCCGACTGGATCGGCGAGATCTTCGAAGTGCGCCGCAGCATCGGTGCGTTGATCGCGGAACGCGCCGCGGCCCGCGCCACGGCGGCCCAGGTCGCCGAACTCCGCTCCCTGCTGGCGGCGGTCGGGGACGCGGACGGGGGCGACCAGGCCCAGCTGGCCGACGCCGAGGTGCACCGGGCGCTGGCCCGTGCCACCGGGAACCGTGTGTACGTCCTGCTGACCAACACGCTGTTCAACGCGTACATGCCGGTACGCGCCGCCCTCGTCGGGCCGTTCGAGGACGCCCGGAGCGCGCACGACCGCCTCGCCCCGGTCGTCGAGGCCGTGGCGGCCGGCGACGAGGAAGCGGCACGCACCGCGGCCGGCGACTACCTGTCGGCCACCGAACGCATCATGCTCGAGGGGCTGGCCCGCTCCGGCGGACGCCGGGAGAGTGACCTGTGACCTCGCGCGAGACGGTGTTCAAGGAGACGATGCTGGGCCATGTGCGCCTGGCCGGCGAAGAGGCCGACCGCCCGGTGCGGCTCGATCTCAGCGTCCGCGCCGACGGTGTGATGCTGCCCCATCGGACCACCCAGGCGCGGCTGACGGGACGGGTCCGGATCGCGGGACGGGCCGACGACCCCGAAGCCGTGGGCGAGTTGGAGATCTCACCGCTGGCGCGCCGCCGGATCCGCTACCGGATCACCTTCGCCCTGGAAGGCCGGCAACTGCTGCTGGACGGCTGGAAGTCGGTGTCGCTCAAGCGCCCGGTGTCCTCGATGACCGTCCTGCCGTACACCCTGTACGAGAACGGAGAGCGCGTCGGCGACGGCACTCTGCGGTTCCCCCTCGCCACGGGCCTGCTGCCGTTTCTCGCCGGCTTCCGGTTCCCCCGGGCGGCCGAGCCCGCCGACCGGTACCTGGCGCCGCGTTGGGACGGCAGACCGGGGCGGACGGAGGTCTGGTATACGACCCTGACCGATCCGGCGACCGGCAGCGGCATCTGGCTGCACCACGAGGTCGTCGCGCCCAGTGACGGCTCACCCGCCTACGCGCACGGCTGGACCGCCGTGTTCCCCAAGGACGGCCCGGCGGAGCACGTACGATTCGGCCCCACACCGTGGAAGGGACCGACCCACGGCTTCACCGCCGAGGACATCCGCGCCGCGCCCGGCCGCCTCACCGGCTCGGCCGGGCCGTTCTCCTGGGCGCTGACCGAGGAGCCCCAGGGCCCGCCCCTGCACACCTTCCCGCGCTGGTCCTGGCGGCGCCCCTGGCTGCCGGCCTCCCATATGCTGCCCGCCGCCCGCGCCCGCTACAGCGGAACCGTCCGCCACGACAGCGGCGAGCTGCGACTCACCGGGGCTCCCGGCGCGAGCGCCCGGATCTACGGCCACGGCAACGCCCGCCGCTGGGCCTGGCTCCACGCCGACCTGGGAGACGGAGACGTTTTGGAGATCGTGGCGGCGGTGTCGATGCGACGCGGACTCGACAGGCTGCCGCCGCTGGTGTTCCTGCGCCTGCACCGCAACGGCCGCACCTGGCCCCGGCGGGTGGAGCGCGCCGCCGTGGGATGGGCGGGACTCGGCCGGTTCCGCGCGGACATCGGTCTGCCCCAGTGGCGGGTCGAGGGCCGCGCCGGCCTGCGCCGCATACGGGTGACGGTGACCCAGCCGCCCGAGGGGACGCTCGCACTCGACTACACGGATCCGGACGGTTCGCCCGCGGTGTGCCGCAACAGCGAGCGGGCCGACGCGGTGGTGCGCCTGGAGCGCTGGTGGGGCCGTTGGCGGCCGGAGGCCGCATGGCGGCTGTCAGGCACCGCCCACGCGGAGGTCGGCGACCGATGAACCGCCCGACCGACGGCTCCCTT
Organism: Streptomyces sp. NPDC046900; assembly: GCF_040644975.1. Taxonomy (NCBI): domain Bacteria; kingdom Bacillati; phylum Actinomycetota; class Actinomycetes; order Kitasatosporales; family Streptomycetaceae; genus Streptomyces; species Streptomyces sp. NPDC046900. Next base: position 4,533 of record NZ_JBEYXD010000052.1, read on the forward strand.
GCGGGACTTGCCGCCGCGGTCCTCGCCGACGACGGCACCGCCGAATGGACCAGGGCCGTGCCAGGGCGCCTCGCGGCGCTGCTCGACGTCATGCCCGCCCCGGCGCGCACCGCGATACGCGGCGCGGCCGCGGCGATCGACGCCTATGCCGTGACCCGCACCGGCAGACGCCTGTCCGCGCTCGGTACGGAGCGGCAAGAGGTCGTCATGGCGTCGCTCGCCTCCCGCAAGGCCCTGCTGCCGCTTCTGGACGCGGTCAAGGTGCCGCTCCTGCTGGCCGCCGGCACGGAACGGCAACTGCACCACAGCCCCGCGGCTTCCGTGCCCGCTCCCGAGGATCCGCCGCTCGACTGCACGCCCTCCCGCCACTGGCCCACGCGTTCCACCGCCGACGCGGTCGTCGTGGGATCGGGCGCGGGTGGTGCCATGGCCGCGCGGACGCTCGCCTCCGCGGGTATGCGCGTCGTCGTTCTCGAAGAGGGGGAGCACCACACCACCGCGTCCTTCGGACGGCGGGCTCCGCTCGACCGCTTCATCGACCTGTACCGGGACGGCGGCGCGACGATCGCCGTGGGCAACCCGCCGCTGGTCCTGCCCGTCGGCCGCGCCGTCGGCGGCACCACCGTCGTCAACTCCGGAACGTGCTACCGCACACCGGACCGTGTCGTCGCCCGCTGGCTGAGCCGTCACGGATTCGCGGCCGCCGAGAGCTTCGGGACGCATCTCGACGAGGTCGAGCGCACCCTGAGGGTGGCACCCCAGCCACTGGACGTCCTCGGGGACAACGGGCGACTCGCCCTCGCCGGGGCCCGGGAACTCGGCTGGGCCGCTGCGCCCCTGGTGCGCAACGCCCCGGGCTGCAAAGGCTCGTGCCAGTGTGTCGTCGGCTGCCCCACCGGCGCCAAACAGAGCGTCCAGCTGTCGGTGCTTCCCGAGGCCTGTGCGGCCGGTGCCCGTATCGTCACCGGCGCCCGTGTACGGCGGATCCTCACCGACCACGACGGGCCGGGCGCCCCACGGGCAGCCGGGGTACGGGTGTGCCGCCCGGACGGCAGCGAACTGGAGATTCTCAGCCCCCTGGTGGTGGTCGCCGCCGGGGCTTTCCAGACCCCGCCGCTGCTGCGCCGCTCCGGTCTGGGCGGACATCCGCGGCTCGGCCGCAACCTCAGCGTTCACCCGGCCATCAGCGTCGCGGGCCGGTTCAGTCGCCCGGTCACGGGCTGGAAGGGCGTCCTGCAGAGCGTCGGAGTGGAGCACCTGCGCGCCGAGGGCATCCTGATCGAGGCCACCGCCGCCCCGCCGGGCATGAGTTCGTTCGTACTGCCGGGTGTGGGACGCGAACTGCGGCGCGAACTCGAGCAGACGGACCGGCTGGCGACCCTCGGCGCCATGATCGCCGACCGCCCCTCGGGCCGTGTCCTCGGCCGCGACCGCACGCTGTTGCGCTACGACCTGGCGAGGCGGGACGCCGGCCGTCTGCTGCGCGCCCAACGGGCCATGGGGCGCCTGCTGTTCGCGGCGGGCGCCGAAGAGGTGCTGACGGGCGTCCCGCAGGCCCCGCGGGCCCGCACCCCTGCCCAACTCGATGCCCTGCTCGACACGGTGAGCGCGCACCGCCTCCACGTCTCCGCGTTCCACCCCACGGGAACGGCGGCTGCCGGCGCCGACCCCGAGCGCTCACCGGCCGACCCGGAGGGCCGCCTGCGAGGCGTGCACGGCGTACTGATCGCCGACGGCTCCGTACTGCCGAGCTGCCCGGAGGTCAACCCGCAACTGAGCATCATGGCCGCCGCGTTGGCCATCACCGGCCGTTTCGTGACCTCTCAATAGGTCGAGGACAGAACGGCACAAGGACAGGGGACTGCCCACCACTTCTCGCTGGGGCCCCGCCCCAGCCGGCCACAGAGGAGGAACGCCTCCGGCCGGCTGGAGCGGAGGCCGTCAGGGCGACCGCGCGGTGCGACCGCCGAGTCGGCTTGCGCGTCCGGCCGTCAGGCCTGCTGCGCGGCGATGCAGCGGGCGTGGGCCACCAGCAGGGCCGGCATCGACAGCACCGGGGCGTCCGGGTCCTTCGCCGCGTCGTCCCAGCGCCGCAGTGCCACCGCGTCCGCGACCAGCGGATGCGCCGCGAACTCCGCCACCTCGTGCTCGTCCATCGGGCCGCCCTGGACCTTCAGGGACGCGACCGACGCCGGGCTGAGCAGGGCGTGATAGGCCGGGTCGGCCGCCACCAGATAGCGCTTGGCCGGTACGTGCTGGGCGATGACCCAGGCCGCGCGTTCGCCCAGCCGGCTCCTGGCGAACTCGGCGCCCGCCAACTCGTGCGGCAGACCCGGGTGTTCGGCCCGGACCGGCCGGGCGCGGCCGATGTCGTGCAGCGCCGCGGCCACCACCAACTCGTCGTCCGCGCCCGCCTCCGACGCCAGCCACGCCGTCTGCAGCGCGTGCGTGCGCTGGTCGACGGCCTCCCCGCCGTACGGGAGGCCCGCGAGGCCCTCGACGAGTGCGGTCAGTTCCTCGCCCGTGAGCGGGGTACGCGTGGTCATCGCTGCTCCGTTCCGCGGATGGTCTCCGCCAGTTCCTCTGCGAGGCGCGGGGTCGCCGCGACCACGCCCGACCAGCGGCGGTTGAGGTCGGGGTCGATCTCCAGCGGGCGTCCGTGCACATCGATCACCGCTCCGCCCGCCGCGGGCACGGTCACCATCGCGGCCGCCAGGTCCACGATCCGGTGCGTGTCGGAGCCCGCGTCGGCGAACGCGTCCGTCGACCCCTCGGCCACCAGCACCGCTTCCAGGCAACTCGTCGACAGGATGCGGATCCTGGAGGCGCGCGTCGCCACCCGCCACCATGCGTCGGCGATGTGCTGCTGCGGCCGCAGCAGACTCACCGCCGCGCCGTCCAGCTCCGTACGGCCGCTCGTGCGGTACGCCGACGGCTGCCCCGCCACCGTGTGCCAGCAGCGCCCGGTGTCCAGCCAGCAGGTCAGCGCCTCGGTCGGCACGCCGTCCACCGCCATGACGCCCGCGAAGGCGGACAGCGGAACACCCGAGGCGGCGTTCGCCGTGCCGTCCACCGGGTCGGTGACCAGCGTGACGGCGGAGCCGTTGTCGATGTGGCCCAGCTCCTCGCTGAGCAGATTGATCCGGTGGGCGTCCACGACCTCGGCGATCGCGGTGTCCACCAGGATGTCCAGCCGCATCGTCGGCGTGCCGTCCGCGCCCATCTGCACCTTCTCGGCCAGCTGGGCCCGGTCGTACGTTTCGCGCGCGGCGCGGAAGGCGTCCACGGCGGCCTGGGTCGCCGCGGCCAGCGCCGGATGGACGCCGGAGGGCAGCTGCGGTTCGGGCACCGCCCAGGGGATCCGGCCGCTCATGCCGCCTCACCTCCCGAAGCGGCGCGCAGCACGGCCGCGACGACGGGCCAGGGGCGGCCCGGCTCGGCCAGCACCAGGTCGGCCCGCAGGCCCGGCTCCAGCCGGCCGCGGTCCCGCAGGCCGGCCACGTCCGCGGCACCGCCGGTGACCAGACCGACCGCCTCGGGCAGCGGCGCCACGCCCTCCTCGGCGAGCAGCAGTGCGGCCCCGAGCAGCCCCGACGGCAGGTAGTCCGAGGCGAGGGCGGCGACCAGACCGCGGCCGACCAGCTCGCGGCCGGAGGCGTTGCCGTTGTGCGAGTGGCCACGCAGAACGTTGGGCGCGCCCATCACGACCGGCATACCGTGCTCGCGTGCGGCCTTCGCGGCCGCCGCCGTGGTGGGGAACTCCGCGACCGCGCCGCCCCGTTCGCACAACTCCTCGATCTCCTGCGGCGAGCTGGGGTCATGGCCGAGCAGCCGGATCCGGCCCGCGCGGGCCTGTTCGCCGAGCCAGCCCAGCGCCTCCTCGCGGACGTCGAGCCGGCCGTCCCGGTCCACGATCAGCCGGTCGACGTAGGCGCGGGCCTCGTCCTCGCTGACCCCGCGGGTGCCGACCAGATAGCGCTCATAGTAGGCGCGGTCCGCGTACTGGCCCTGGCCCGGGGTGTGGTCCTCGTGCGACACCAGGACCGGCCCGCGGTCGGCGTCCTGGATCTCCTCCAGCCGCTCCCGCAGCCTGGCCAGGCCCTCCGGGCAGCGGACGTCCAGCCGGTGCAGGACGCGGTGGTCCACCAGACCGTCGTCGCCCCGGCCCTCGACGGCCGCACAGATGCGGCGCGCGTTCTCCAGGGTGCGGCGCATACCGCGCCCGCCGCTCTCCTCGAACGCCGCGCCGTGGAACGCCGTCGTGACACCGGCCGCGCGCAGCTTGCCCTCGAAGGACAGCAGTGCGAACTCCATGGGCAGTTCGGCCCCGGGCCGCGGCAGCAGCTCCTTCTCCAGTCCGTCGCTGTGCACGTCCACGAGGCCGGGCAGACAGAGCATGCCCTGGCCGTCGACGTCGGCCTCCACACCGCCAAGGTGCGGTTCGACCGCCGCGATCCGGCCGTCCCGGACCGCGATCAGCGCATCGTCAAGCACCCGGTCCGGCAGCACCGCCCGTACGTGCCCGAGCACGTAGTCCCGGGGCGGGCCGCCCAGCGTCCAGCCCTGGGCCGGCGCCTCGGCCGGTCCTGTGTTCACCACACCTGTGGTCATGCCGCCTCCTCCAGCATCTGCGCCGGCGTGCCCTGACGGGCGATCCGGCCGTCCCTGACGAACACCACGCGGGTCGCCAACTGCCGGATGGCGTCCATGTCGTGGAAGACGGCGAGGACGGCGACGCCCTGCCCCGCCAGTGAGTCGATCAGCTCGAGCGCGGCCTCCCGGTTGGCCGGGTCCAGCGCGGAGACCGGCTCGTCGAGCAGCAGCAGCCGCGGCGGTTGCACCGTTCCCGCGGCGAGGTTCACCCGCTGGCGCTCACCGCCGGAGAGGACACCGCAGTCGACGTCCCACAGCGCCTCGTCGAGGTTCAGCCGGTGCAGCGCGGCGGCCGCGACATCCCGCGCCTCGGCCCGGTCGAGCCCGCGCCGCCGGGCGGTCGCGGCGACCACCTCCAGCGGGCCGGTGCGCGGCGGGGCGGCGAGGAACTGCGAGACGTAGCCGAACTCCCGGCCGCGCAGCCGGGCCATCTCCCGGTCGGGCAGCGTGGTCAGTTCGACCGGCCCGGCGGCTGCCCGCAGCCGTACGGAACCGGAGTCCGGCAGGTATGTGCGGTACACGCAGCGCAGCAGGGAGGACTTGCCGGCGCCGCTGGGACCCGCGAGGGCGACGTGCTCACCGGTGTGCACGTCGAGGTCGACACCGCGCAGCGACGGGACGGTACGGCCGTCGATGCTGTGCAGGGTGAAGGACTTGTACAGGTCGCGTACGGAGAGGACGGCGTCCCTGGTCTCGGATACGGAGTGGGTGTCGGCGGTGTTCACCGGGCTCACCTCCGGGCGGCGGCCACGAGCCGCTGGGTGTACGGGTGGTGGGGATCGTGGAAGAGCTGGTCGGTCAGGCCCTGTTCGACGACGCGGCCCGTCTGCATGACCAGCGTGCGGTCGGTCAGTGCCTCGATGACGGAGAAGTCGTGACTGACGACCACGGCGGCGACGTCCCGCTCGGCGAGCAGGCTCCGCAGCAGGTCGAGCACTCCGGCGGCGACGGAGGCGTCGAGACCGGTGGTGGGTTCGTCGAGCAGCAGCACGGGCGGTTCGGTGGCCAGAGCCTTGGCGATCTGCACGCGCTGCCGCATGCCGCCGGAGAAGGTGTGCACGGGGTCGTCCATACGGGACAGCGGCACCTCGACCCGGTCCAGCAGCTCCGCCGCGCGGCGCCGGATGGCGTGGTAGCCGCGCCAGCCCGCCGCGGTCAGTCGCTCGGCGATGTTGCCGCCGGCGGAGACGCGCAGGTCGAGTCCGGCGGCGGGGTCCTGGTAGACCACGGCCATCGAGTCGATCCGCAGCCGCCTGCGGACGGCCGCGGGCAGGTCGAGCACGTCGGAGGCGCCGCCGTCGACCGTGGCCAGGCGGACCCGGCCGGCGGTGGCCGGCTCGTCGCCGATCACACAGCGCAGCACGGTGGACTTGCCGGAGCCGGACTCGCCGATGAGACCGAGCGCTTCGCCCGGGGCGATGTCGAACGAGACGTCCCAGGCGGCCACGACGGCGCCGGTGGACGGGCTGATCGCGGTGCCGTGCTCGGGACCCGTGCCGGGCACGGCCGATGCTCCGCCCGCGCCGTGCACCTTGCCGATGCCGTCGACGCGCAGGGCCCACTCGGGGCCGCCGGCCGAGGTCCTGCGGGCGGGCGCGGGTGCGGCGTCCGCTGCCGCGGCAGGAGCCACGGGCTTGCTACGACGCCCCGCGCGGGCCTGCGGATCGGGCAGCAGGGCCAGCGGTGCGCGGTCGCGGTGGGCGGCGGTGTCGGCGTCCCCCGCCTGGACGCGAGCGCACCACTCGGTGTCGCTGCAGGCGAAGGCGCCTTCCGTGCCGGCGTTGACCAGGTAGACGTCGTCGCTGCCGCAGAACTTGCAGCGCGCCCCCGGCTCGTGCTCGACCTCGAACGGCACGTCGTCGAAGGTGAGGGGCCGGACGTCGGTGTGCGGGGGCACCGCGTAGATGCGCTTCTCACGACCGGCGCCGAAGAGGTTGAGGTGCTCGGCCTGGTGCAGCCGGGGCACGTCCCAGCGCGGGATGGGGCTGGTCGCCATCACATAGCGGCCGCCGACCAGCACCGGGTAGCCCGTGCTCGCGGTGATCATGCCGTTGCGGACGATGTCCTCGTAGAGGCTGACCCACATCGCGGAGTAGTCGCCCTCGGCGTGCATCCGCGCGCATTCGGCCACCGACTTCTGCACGCCGCGCAGGGGTTCGGGCACCGGCACCTGGTAGACCACCACATGGTGGGCGCCCAGCGCCTCCTCGGGGATGCGGTGGCGGGTCTGCACGACCGTGGCCTCCCGGGTATCGGCGCAATCGCCGCACCCGGTGGTCTGCGCGATCATCCGGCGCAGGTTGGTGGCGTTGACGCCGGCGTCGTCGCCCTGGTCGATCACCTTCACCGTGTCGTCGGTGCCGATCATCGCCAGGGTGACCTGCAGTCCGCCCGAGCCCCAGCCGCGTGCCACCGGCATCTCCCGGGAGCCGAACGGGACTTGGTATCCGGGCACGCAGACGGCGGCGAGCGCGGACCGGCGGATCTCCCGCTTGGCGTCCTCGTCGAGGATCCCGGCGGGCGGGCTGCCCGCGGCCGCCTCGGCCACGAGCGCGCCGACGGGCGACAGCTGCGGGATCTCCTGAGTCGTGCTCATCGGCAGTCCTTTCCGGCGGGCTCGGCGGCCCGTGCCGGCGGGTCCTCGCCCGCCTCGGCGGCGGCCCGCATGGCTTGCTTGCGCTCGACCATCGAGCGGAAGGTGACGTAGTGGGGGAGCTTCAGGTGCTCCAGGAAGCCGCCCGAGTCGAGGCCGTCGACGGTGAGCAGCAGCAGCTGCTCCAGCGGCCCGCTGCGACCGAACCGGCGGTTGGCGATGTCCAGGTTGGCCATGGCGATCGCCTTGCGCTCGTTGTGCCCGAAGCACAGGCCGTACCCGATGTCGAAGCGGGTACGGTCCTCGTCCGCGCCGTCCAGGTCCTCGATGGCCTCGGCCTCGGTGACCCGGAACTCGCCGACGGTGACGGGGTTTCCGGTGTGCGGGTGGCGGACGCGCAGCGGCAGCCGGCCGTGCCGCAGCTCGCCCAGGGTGATCTCGTGCACATCACCGTCCGGGCCGAGGACCGAGCGGTACCACAGTGCCACCAGCGCACCGGATTCGGCGCGGGCCATGGCGGCCAGGACGGCGGACCGGTCGGCGGGCGGCCGGGCGGGCTTGCGGGTGATGTCGTGCGGCTCCGGGTCGTCCGCGGTACGCCCCTCGGCGACCAGTTCCATCTTCCGCAGCAGGTCCAGGAACCGGCGCGGACTGCGCTGCTCCTCGGTCCGCTCCCCACGTTCCGCGTGATCCGTGGTGTCCGGGTCCTGGGACAAGGACTCCGGAGGCCCGTCGGGCCGCTCCAGCAGCCGGCCGGTGTAGTCGGAGGTACGGCCGAGCAACTGCGGGCCGTCCGGCTCGCGGAACGCGGGCACGATGCGGCGCAGCACGGTCATCTCGCCCGGGTCGACGGGTTCGCTGACCGCCAGCCGCGGCAGGGTGGACCGCTGCGCGCGCAGCAGGTGCGAGGCCTCCAGGGTGTCCCCCTCGGCCTGCCGGAAGGCGTCGGCCGCCGTCGGCTCGTCGTACAGTCCGGCCTCGCCCATCACCCGGTCGACGGCCAGCCGGAAACGGGCGGTGATCTGCTCGGTCGACGCCCACGGCGCGGGTGCGTGGTCCCGCTTGCGGCGGACCAGGTCCTCGGCGGCGAGAATCGCCTCGAGTCCTCCGCGTGCTCCCGAGTACCCCATCAGTTCTCCTCCTCGGCCATGGCACCGGCCGCGCTCGTGACGGTCGTGCTGCGCGGCAGGCCCATGACGCGTCCGTCGGGAGTGGCGAGCAGCAGATCGGCCCCGGCGGGGAAACCGCCGACGAGCTCGGCGCGCGCCGCCACGAACCCTTCCGGCAAGCCCAGCGGAGCGACGGCTCGTTCACCCGGCACGCCGGGCCCGGACAGCCGCCAGGTCGACGGCCCGCCCTCCAGCGCCGTCACCGGCAGGCACAGCACGGCGCCGTCCTCCGGCGCGTCGGCGGTGCCCCGTGCCAGCCGCAGGATCTCCTCAGCCGCGACGGGCCGTACGGCGGCGGCGAGCCGAGCCTGCTCCAGCGGCACCGCGGGCGCGTTGGTGGCCACGCCGACCGCGTCGGACCAGCGCCGCGAGCCGTCCTCTTCCAGGACGCACACACCGGTGCCGAGGTCCGCGAGCGCGAGGACCGGCAGCAGCGCGGGCGGCACCGTACCGGGGACGCCCGCGGGGAACCGGGTCACCCTGCCCGGCTGCGCCAGGGCGTCGAGCACAGCGCGGAAGACGCCCTGCGCCTGGGCGGGCCGCAGCTTGGCCGCGGCCACCAGCTCCGCGGTCCCGGAATCGTCCGCGGCGGGCGCCCCGCCGCCGGGCGCCGGCACTGTCTCGACAGCGCTCACGTCAGCTCCTCGAACTCCACGACGGTCGGGGCGAGTTCCGCCCACTCCTGGCTCTCCCGCCGCTCCCGGCGGCTCGCGACCCGCTCGCACAGCAGGTCGATGTCGGCGGCCCGGCGGCCGCCGGACTGCGCCTCGGCGTCGAGCACCGCGGCGGCCAGCACGGCCAGGCGGTCGTCCCCGAGGCGTATGGCCCAGCCGCGGTGGCCGGCGAGCTCCACCTCGGCGCGGCAGGCCAGCGCGTCACCGAGCAGGAACCGCTGCGCCAGGACCGGTTCGCGGACCTGCGCGGTCACACAGCCGACCTCGGGCCCCACCAGCACCCGTACCTGCCCGCCGTCCGCGATGCAGGCGTCGGCCAGTTCGATCAATTCGGCCCTCTCGGCCTCGGCCAGCAGGGCGCAACGATGCTCCCTGCTCAGTACGTTTGTCACCACTTCTCCCGGTTCATTGTGGTGTGACAACTCTCTGCGATGTTGCAGCTCTCTGCGGTGTGGACGATCTCTGCGGGGAAGTCCTCCGCGCCGTGACGGGCTGAGCGCGGGCCGTGGGCCCGCTCCCGGCGCCGGCGGCCGGCCTGCTGACGGGGGCGGCCGCGGGCCCGCCGGCTTCGTCACCGACGGCCGGTTCGTCGAGTTCGACGACGACACGGACGGCGTCGGCACGCGTCCAGGCGCGGCTGCACATCAGGACGTTGCCGAGTACTTCGTCCCGGCTGACGCTCTCCACCAGCCAGGCGGGCTGGCTGCTCTCCATGCGCAGGGCCCGCAGTACCTCGGCCGACGGGACGTCGATGCTGACCCGGCACCAGGCCCGCATCGGCCGCACCCGCACCATCTGGCGGAGCACGAGGTCGACGGAGTCGACGGCGTGCAGCGCCAGATCCAGGTCGGGCACCTCGTCCACCGGGATCCACTCATGGACCCAGGAGGCGAGGAGGTCGTCGATGTAGAACTCGCGCACCACCTCGTGCACCGGCGAGCCGGCCGGCCGCTCGAACCTGTCCGCCAGGTCGGCGGGCAGGGGAATCCTGCGGACCGACTTGACCAGGGCGCGAGGTGTGGCGCCCGCCGCCGAGATCGTGGCGGACCACGACGGTGGGACACTGCGCGAGATGACGTAGTCGATGCGCCGGTTGACGAACGTGCCGGACCCCTGGGTCCGGCGGACGACGAACCGGCGCTCCAATTCCTGTACGGCCGCCCGTGCTGCGGCCCGGCCAACGCCGAACCGCCGGGCGATCTCGGCCTCGCTGGCCACTCGTGTGCCACGGGGGCACTCGGCCAGCTCGGCGGACAACTGCTCCGCGATCTCCAGATACCTGGTCGCACTCACACAGGGAACTGTGCTCGGCGGACTTGTCCGAACAACCTGCGGACAACCAACGAGTCCGACCGGGAATGTGAACAGCCGGGACAGTTGTTTCGCGGTTCGGACCGGACTTCTCCCTTGGAATCCATGGCGGAGGCCCCGTGCCGAGGCGGCGGGGTCCTGCCATCATCCGGCGGTCAGCGGACGATCCGGCGTAGCCACACCGCGAGCAGCTCCACGACGAGCACGGTCGCGAAGACCATCAGCAGCACGGTGGTGACCACCCCGAAGTCCAGCACCCGCGAGGCGTTGAGCAGGTCGAAGCCGATACCGCCCGCGCCGACGATGCCCAGCAGTGTCGCGGAGCGGATGTTGACGTCGAGCTGGTAGAGGACGTGCCCGACGAACGCCGGCGCTGCCTGCGGCAGCGTCGCCGAGCAGAAGACCTGCCGGCGTCCCGCGCCGGTGGCGCGTACCGCCGCCTCCACCCCCGGGTCCACTTCCTCCAGCGAGTCGGCGACGAGCTTGCCGAGCAGCCCGACCGCGCCGACGCCCAGGGCCAGCGCGCCGGCCACCGCGCCGAGGCCGGTGATCACCACGAAGACGATGGCGAGGACGAGCTCGGGAATTCCGCGGACCAGTACCACCACGACCCGGAACACGGCGGCTGTCGCGCGCGAGGGCGCGACATTGCGGGCGGCCAGCGCGCCGATGGGCAGGGCCAGTACCGCGCCGATCAAGGTCGCCGCAAAGGCGATCTTCGCGGTGTCGAAGAGGTCGGACAGCAGGTCCGGCAGGATGCCGCCGGCGCTCGGCGGCCAGAACAGCGCCAGCGTGGGACCGACGTTGCCGAGCGCACCGAAGAACTGGCCCGGTGCGATACCGGCACCCCACACGGAGGCGGCGAGCGCGAAGACCGTCACGGCTGCGTAGACGGTGCGGCGGACGCGGCGGGCGTTCCACGGCGGACTGACACGGGGCAGGGCGCCACCGGCACGGCCCAAGTGCGGTGCGTCCCCGGCGTCCGACGCACGTTTGTGGTGCGCCGGGGGCACCGCGGCCAGAGGCGGCAGGCCGGCAGCGGATGCTCGGGACCGCGTGCCCTTGCCCCGCGCCCGTCCACCGGCGCCGGCGTTCCGCAGCAGAGCCCGGCGGATCGCCGCGGAGAGCAGTTCCACCAGCACGCAGAGCAGGAGCACCACCAGCGCGAGCGCCATGCCCCGCCGGTAGTTCAGGGCGTTGAGGGCCCCCGCGATCTCGTAGCCGAGGCCGTTCACGCCGACGAAGCCGAGGACCACCGAGATCCGGAGGTTGATGTCCAGCCGATGCAGGGCGTTGGCCACCAGGGAGGGGAGCACCTGCGGCAGTACGCCGGAGACCAGCTGCTGCAGGCGGCCGGCGCCGGTGGCCCGTATGGAGGTGCGCGGTCCCTCGTCGATCTGCTCGATGGCGTCCGCGTACATCTTGCCGACCATGCCGACCGAGTGCAGGCCCATGGCCAGCACACCGGACAGCGCGCCGAGCCCGAAGATGCGGAAGAAGACGATCGCCAGTACGACGTCCGGTACGGCCCTGGCCAGCACGATGACACCGCGAGCGCCGAACCGTGCGCTCGCGTGGGGGGTGGTGTTGCCGGCGGCCAGCACCGCCACCGGAACGCTGAGCACCACCGACAGCAGTGTCGCGGACACCACGACGGCCATGGTCTGCCCGCACAGCCGCAGCACCTCGCCGGCGGACGGGAAGTCGAGCGGGAACATCCGCCCGGTGAAGTCCACCGCGTTCGAGGCACTGTCCACCAGCGTGGCGGCGTTGATGCGGAGGTCGGCGAAGGCCCAGCAGGCGAAACCGGCCAGCGCCGCCATCACGAGCAGCGCCGCCGCACCGGCCGCGCGGGGGCGGGGCAGGGTCCGGGGCGCGGCGTTCGGCCCCGTCGGCGGGGCGGGGGAGGGCGGCGTGGGGGCACCAGCGGTCGAGACGGTCATGGGCTCAGCCGGCCTTGGCGGTGAGCACGGCCGGGGTCGCGACGCCCAGACGCGCGTACACGGACATCACGTCGTCCCGTGTCAGATCGGACACCGGACTGTCCATCAGGACCCGGCCTCCCCGCAGGCCGATGATCCGGTGGCCCCAGGAGAGGGCCAGGTCGACCTGGTGCAGGCTGCACAGCACGGTGAGCCGCTCCTCCTCGCCGATCTCCTTGATGAGCCGCATGATCTGCGCCGAGGACTCCGGGTCGAGCGAGGCGACGGGCTCGTCGGCGAGCAGGATCTCCGGCCGCTGCATCAGCGCCCGGGCCACGGCCACACGCTGCTGCTGACCACCGGAGAGGGTGTCCGCCCGCTGGAACGCCTGGTCGAGCAGGCCGACCCGCTCCAGGTGGCGCAGCGCCTCACGCCGTACCGACTGCGGATAGCTGAGCAGGCCGAGGCGCGGGCCGCGCAACCGGCCGAGCGCGCCGGTGCACACGTTCTCCAGCACCGTGAGGCTGCCGACGAGGTGGAACTGCTGGAAGACGAAGCCGATACGACGGCGGAGCCGGCGCAGCCCGGCCCCGCGGGCGCGGCCCACATCCGTGCCGAGGACGGTGACCGTGCCGGTGGTGGCCCGCTGCAGTCCGTCGACGTGCCGCAGCAGGGTCGACTTGCCGGACCCGGAGAGCCCGAGCAGCACGACCATCTCCCCGGCCCCAACGCTCAGCGAGACGTCGTCGAGCGCGAGCACATCGGCATCGAACTGCTTGCTGACGCCCTCGAATCGCACTACGGGTTCGGTGAGTTGTTCCGCGGCCAAGGATCGCTCCGATTCTTCCGTGAACTGCATTGCCGTGGGGAAAAATGAACTGAACTTCCGTAAGCACAACCGGAATTGCCGGCAACCGGGAGCTTTGCGATCCCGGTTGCCGGCGTTGCCCGCGTCATCCGGGCAAAAGAGCCTTCCGTGCTATCCGGCCGCGAGGGTCAGGACTTCACGCACTGCTCGTCCTTGGTGACATCGCAGACCTTGCGGACACCGTCGTAGTCGGAGTCGTCCACCTTCACGAAGCCCCAGTCGCCGGCGTCGTCGACCTCGCACTTGGCGCTGCCGGAGCAGAAGCCGTGGGCCTTGAGGTAGTCGACATTGGCCATGGTCTGGAAAGCGGTCGCGATCTTCTGCTTGAGGTCGGCGTCGAGATCGTCGCTGACCGCCACCGGGGAGCCGGGGATCACCGGGGACTTCCACACCGTGGTGATCTCGCCCTTCTTGATCTGGCCCTTCTCGACGAGCTGCTTGTCGACCATGGTGTCGTAGGCGAATCCGGCCTCGCACTGACCGCTCTTCACCGCGAGCACGGAGGCGTCGTGACCGCCGGCCATCACGGGGGTGATGCCCTTCTCCACGTCCACCCCGGCCTCCATAAGCCCGGCACGCGGGTAGAGGTAGCCGGAGGTGGAGTTGGGGTCGACGAAGCACACCTTCTTGCCCGCGAAGCCCTTGAGGTCCTTGATCGGCGAGCCCGTCTTGACGATGCCGTAGGACTTGTAGCCGGGCCGCGCACCCTTCGCCTCGACACCGGCGGCGACCGGAGTGGTCTTCACACCGGAGCTCTTCGCCTGAACATAGGAGAACGGCCCGTACCCGGCGATCTGAATCTTTCCGGAACGCTGTCCTTCGATGACCGCCGCGTAGTTCGTGGCGGTCTGGAAAATGATCTTCTTGCCGGTCTCCTTCTCCAGGAGCTTGATGACAGCGCCGTACGAAGCCTTGAGGTCGGTGGAGTTCTCAGCGGGAACGGCAGCCATCACGAGAGTGTCGCCGCCCTTTCCCTCCGACGTGGAAGACTTCGAGGCAGCACTCGAGCCGCAACCGGCCAGGGCGAGAACAGAGGCGGCACCGAGGGCGAATACGCCGAGATCGCGCCGGTTCACAAGAAACATCGTTTGGCTTCTCCTCAAAACGGCCCGCATTGGTGCCGCCGGAACGGTTTACGAACGCCACCTAGGCTGGGTCCGGGCTGTGCCGGGGCGGAGAAGCGATGGTTGCGCCCTGTCGAACGAGTCCGGTCTCTTACGCGCACCCGACCGGACGACTGGTGCCGCGGCCGCCCCGGACGACGGTTCGCAAACGGATCCCGGCCGGCGCTGCCGATGATCACCAGTGGGTTCCTGATCGGTGCCGGACAGGCCCTCGTGCCGGGCTGTGCGAACCGGAACAGAACCTCGTCGCCGCGTACAGAGCGCTGGTCTCGGCACCGATGGTCGCGACACCGCGCTCGGCTCTGCTCGCCGAACGGGTCCGGGCCGGTGCCGCCGCCGTACTCGGCGGCGGGAGGACCGAGGTGCCGATGCCGGCGGACGACCTCCCGCTCATGCCCGCCGGCTCCGGAAACACGCCGCCGCTCTGCCCGGCCTACCGCGTCCGGGCAACGGTACGGCGTACCGCACCGGACGAGCACCGGGTGGACGCGGCCGTCATGGGTCGCCCCAGGCGAGGAGCTCCCACGGCCCCGAGCGGGTCCTGCGGCAGCCGGACGGATACCGCAGCGGCCGGTCCGCGGTCAGGAGACGGGCGCGTGCGGTAGTCGGCGGTGGCGAACGCCTTGCCCAGCTCGACGAGAGACTCCGGGGCGTCCAGACGCTCCATGAAGGCTTCCACGAACACAAGGCGATCGCGGTTGTTCTTCGCCGTGTCGAGCGCGGCGGCGAGCGCGTCCTCGGTGTTCGCCTTGACGGTGACGGCCGTGTCCTGCGGGTCGAAGGCCTCCCTCGACAACCGGATCACACGCCTGGGACCTGCCGACGCCGCAGGTGAAGCCGTCCGCCGCCAAGCCGAGCGACCTGTCGCTGCCGCCGTGCAGGCGTGCGCGGCGGCCGTCCTGGACCTGCTACTCAAGGACGCCTTCGTGGAGTTGGGCGAAGAGCTCGGTGTTGCGGGAGTAGTCGACAGGGACATCGATGATGGTGACGCCGGGCTGGACGCGCGCCTCGCGCGACAGGGCCTCGTCGAGGATCTTGGCGAACTGCTCCTCGGTCTGGACCCGGTAGCCGTTGGCGCCGAAGGCCGCGGCGTAGTGGGCGATGTCGTAGTCGCCGAGCTGGACGCCCGAGGTCCGCCCGTACCTGAGCTTCTCCTGGAAGCCGACCATGTCGTAGGTGTTGTCCCGCAGGATCACATGGGTGAAGTGCAGGCCCAGACGGGTCGCGGTCTCCAGTTCCTGGGCGCTGAACAGGAAGCCACCGTCGCCGGACACGGAGACGATCTGCTTGCCGGGGCGCACCATGCAGGCCGCCATGGCCCAGGGCATGGCCACGCCCAGCGTCTGCTGGCCGTTCGAGAACAGCAGGTGCCGAGGCTCGTATGCGCGGAAGTGCCGGGCCATATAGATGTAGTGCGAGCCGATGTCGCAGGTGACCGTGGCGTCGTCGTCGATCTTGTCGCGGAGCATGAGCAGGACGGACACCGGGTTGAGCCCGGCCTCCGAGTGGTTGGCCGAGCGTGCCGAGTCGTCCGCCTCCTTCAGGGCACGGCGCTGCTCGGCGAGTTCCGCGAGCACTTCGGCATCCAGACGCAGCCCGGACAGGTGCGCGGTCAGGGCCCGGAGTGTCGAGGCCACATCACCGCGCAACTCGACCGCGGGCTGGTAGTCGTTGTCGATGTCCGCGGGGATGGCGTCGATGTGCACGACCGTGCGGGACGGGTCGGTGTTCCACAGCTTCGGGTCGTACTCGACCGCGTCGTAGCCGACGGTGACCAGGACGTCGGCGTGGGAGATGACGATGTCGCCGGGCTGGTTGCGGAACAGGCCGATGCGACCGTGGTAGTGGTCCTGCAGCTTCCGTGAGACCACACCGGCCGCCTGGAAGGTCTCCACCACAGGCAGATCGGTGTTCTCGAGAAGGGCACGCAACTCGGCGCACGCCTCGGGGCCGGCCCCCCTGAGCCCGACGAGAATCACCGGGCGCTTGGCATCGCGGATCAGACGGGCCGCGTGCTCGATACGGTCGGCCGGCGCCGGTCCCTGGACGGGGGCGGGAACCGCGTTGACGAGGCTTGCGCTGGTCGTCGCGGTCAGCACATCGGTGGGCAGGACCACGGCGGCCGCCCCGCGGGGCTCGGTGACGGCGGCGCGCAGGGCGTTGGCGATCGCTTCCGGGACGTTGTCGGCGTCGTTGACCTCGCCGGTGTACTTGGTGAAGGGCTTGAGCGCCGCGGTGGCGTCCATGGACTGGTGGCTGCGCTTGAGCCGGTCGGCGCGGGGCACCGCACCACACATCGCGACCACCGGATCCTGTTCGGTGTTCGCGGTGAGGAGGCCAGTCGCGCTGTTGGACGTGCCAGGTCCGGAAGTCACCAGGATGGCGCCGGGGATGCCGATGAGCCGGCCGATCGCCGCGGCCATGAAGGCCGCGTTCTGTTCGTGGCGGCAGACCACCAGTTGAGGGCCGCCGTCCACCAGGGCATCGTAGATCGTGTCGATCTTGGCGCCCGGCACGCCGAAGATATGGCTGACGCCATACGCCGACAGCACCTCGATCGCGCGCTGGGCCGCACGCACTTCAGACTCAGACATACCGATGCGAACCTCTCTTTGACAGGGGAGAAACAGCTCCTCGAGGACGGGCCTGGGTGACCGTCCCGCCGGGTGGCAAGTGAGGTCAGCGGCCGGCCATGTGCTCAGCCGCCCTCTGCCTTGCGGATCCGGTCCCCGAGATTGGAGGAGGTGAGGTCCGAGCTGAGGAACTGGCCGGTCGTCGGCAGGCTCAGATGGAGCTCGGAGCGCTCGCTGAGGGCGATGATGCCGTGGTCGATGCGGAAGTCCAGGCAGTGGCCGCCGTGTTGGTGGGTGTCGTCGATGAAGTGCAGGTGGTAGCCGGCCACCGATATGCCCTGCTCGTAGTCAGGGGTGCGGTAGCCGGCCAAGGTGCCCGTCAAGTCGGTGAAGGTGGTCTCGGCCTGCCCCTCGGCGGCCTCGGTGAGGGATGGATAGGGCGGTTCCTGCTTCCGTACGGTGCGGGTGCGGACCTCGCTGAAGCGCCCGGTGATCCGGATCGCGTAGATCAGGTTGGGGCTGCGGGCCATGCCGTCGATGAGCGCCATCAGCTCGCTGCGTGTCATGGGCGAGTTCAGTTCTCGGCTGGTGTCGGCCCGGAACCAAGTCGTGGCCGCGAACGGCGAGAGGTCGCCGCTGTCGGCGACCTCCACGGGTCCGTCGGCGCGCAGGTGGTAGCAGACACCGTCCAGGACCAGCATCTCGCCGTCCAACTGGTTGAAGGTGCCCAGCCCGAAGTCGCCGTGCTCGAGCAGTTCTCCCACCGACACGTCGCCGTCGTAGACGCCGTCGATCAGCGCGCCCATGGTGGAGCTCTGGTAGACCTCCCGCGCGCGTGCCGGGTCGTGCCGGGCGCCGTTGCCGCCGCTCCTGTGCGCCAGAACCGTGCGGACGAACCTCCGAAAGCGACCTTGGGGGCTCTCCTCGGTAGCCATCCCTGGTACCTCCCAATGCCCGGGCAATCATCGGGACCATGGATCGCGAGGATTGCGGCACTACGGGTGTCGTCCGGCCCCGTCTGCGCAGTGGCTGCTACAGAAAGTAATCAGTGCCGCATACGCGCGCTCAACTGACCGCCTGGATCCCATACTGCCTTTATCCACACGGTACGCAACCGGAGGTGCCCGTGTCCGAACTGGGCAAACCGGGCCTGCGACCCCTGGTTCAGCAAGATCGATCGAGGCAGCGGGAAGCCGGAGACGTCTCGCCTTTCCATCGCGAAGGTCCAGGTGGTCCCGAGCGGCACCTGGGCGGTCGTC
Source organism: Streptomyces sp. NPDC046900 (assembly GCF_040644975.1). Taxonomy (NCBI): domain Bacteria; kingdom Bacillati; phylum Actinomycetota; class Actinomycetes; order Kitasatosporales; family Streptomycetaceae; genus Streptomyces; species Streptomyces sp. NPDC046900. The sequence continues at coordinate 22,679 of NZ_JBEYXD010000052.1, forward strand.
GACGAGGTCTGGTCTCGGTGGACACCCGGGGACACTCGGCCCGGAGCCCGATCATGTCAGGCGTACGGAAGGCCCTACGGAGCGGGCGGCACCTCGAGGACCCGTGAAGCAGTCGACGCAATCCCGCCCGGGCTGTGGAGTCCGCCGACACGCAACCCCTGGAGGACGAAGGAGTAGCCCGTGACTCCTCCACCCCCTGATGGGGTGGCTTCTCGGTAGACCGGTTGGGCTTTGCGACGGGCCAGCCCGGCCCGTAGAACGTTCAGGGCGGCGGCCACCGTGTCTGCGTGCGCCGTGTGGCTGCAGGCGATGCATTGGAACGTCTGCTGTGTGGGCCGGTTCTCCTTGGCGGTGTGCCCGCATTCGGGGCACCGCCGGGAGATATTGCGGGGGTCTCCGGCCATCACTTCCCGTCCGGCACCTTCCGCCTTGGCGGTCAGGACAGCGGGGAACACCCCCCATCCGGCATCAGCGATCGAGCGGTTCAGCCCCGCCTTGGCCGCCGCGCCGTTGGCGGCGAAGGTGCCGTCTCCGTTCGGGCGAGGCTCGGGGGTCTTGCTCATGGTGCGGATCTGGAGGTCTTCGTGCGCGATGAACTCGTGCTCGCGGACGAGGGGTGATGTGCAGGCGCCTCGTGCCGTGCTCGAGGAAGCCCAGCGCGCAGAGCCGCCTGCCGAGCACTGTGTCGATATGGAAGAAATCGACTGCGAGGATGTCCTCGGCCTGGGCGGTGAGGAACTCGCGCGATGTGGGGCCGGAACGACGTGGCGCCGGGTCGACGCCTGCTGCGTGGAGAATCTCCCACACTGTCGAGGCGGCGATCCGGTGGCCCAGTCGAGCCAACTCGTCTTGGATCCTCCTGTGCCCGCACCGCGGGTTTTCGCTGGCGAGTCGTAGCACGAACTTCTTCAGCGCTGCGTCGGTCGGTGGCCGACCGGTGCGCCTGCGTGCGCTGTAGTCCCACTTCGCGGCGATGGATCGGCGGTGCCAGCCGAGCAGGGTGCCGGGCGTGACCGGGGAGACGTCGTGCCAGAGATGCTGGGGTCTAGAGGATACGCAACGTCATGCAGCCTGAGCCTGCCGTGATCGCCTGAAGCTGCAAAGCGCCTGTTCAGGGGCTACGTGTGACATTTGGAACCCTACAGGTCACTGGCGCTCCATCTGCACGCTCGGACAGGATGGTCCCATGAAAATGATCTCCTTCCCCCAGACTGAACTGCGCGCGTCGAACGTCGTCCTGGGGCTGATGCGCATCGCCGAACTCGCCGATGACGACATCCGCACCCTCTACGGCAGCGCCCGGGACGCCGGGATCAACGCCTTCGACCACGCAGACATCTACGGCCCCTCCCGCCACGCGTGCGAAGCGCGGTTCGGGGAGGCGATCAAACTCTCCGCTGCAGAGCGGGAGTCGATAGTCATCCAGAGCAAGGTCGGCATCCGGCCCGGCTTCTTCGACTTCTCCAAAGAGCACATCGTGCGCAGCGTCGACGAGTCGCTGGCGGCCCTGCGTACCGAATACCTCGACGTGCTCCTGCTGCACCGGCCCGACACCCTCGTGGAGCCGGAGGAGGTGGCCGCGGCCTTCGACGAGCTCCACTCGGCCGGGAAGGTCGTGAACTTCGGCGTTTCCAACCACACACCGGGACAGATCGAACTGCTCAAGACGGCGGTGCGCCAACCGCTGGTGGCCAACCAGGTGCAGCTGAGTATCACCCACTGCCCGGTGATCGCCTCGGGAATAGCCGCCAACATGGCCGGTCTCGATCAGTCGGTCGACCGCGACAACGGCCTCCTCGACTACTCACGCCTCCGGGGAATGACCCTGCAGGCGTGGTCGCCGTTCCAGAAGGGGTTCTTCGACGGGGTCTTCATCGGTGACCTCGAAAACCATCCGGAGCTGAACGTCGCCCTGGACGAGTTGGCCGCGAAGTACGATGTGACTCCCACCGGGATCGCCGTCGCGTGGATCACTCGCCATCCGGCGAACATGCAGGTGGTACTCGGGACCACCAACCCAGGTCGGGTGGCCGAGTCGGCGGCGGGCTCGGAGATCCCGTTGACCCGTGAGGAGTGGTATCGCCTCTTCCGCCTGGGCGGCCACACCGTGCCCTAACGGCCTTGGGAGCGATTGATACCGGGGCAGGCTGGCCTGGCGGGTCGGCTGGTGGCTGATCAGCAGGCGGTCGGTCGGACGGGGACCAGTTCGGTGCTCGGCTTACGGCCAGTCGCCCGCCGGACGGAGCGGTCGGAGACCAGCCCGGCGATGGCGAGGTGGGTCTCGGGGCAGGTCTCGCGGCGTCCGGTGAACCTCTGCAGGGGCGGCGACTGCTTGTACTCGGCGTTGGTGTGCTCAACACAGATCCGCGCGGAGGACTGACGGCGGCGCCGCTCGCGCCAGGCATGGTGCTGACCCAGTGGCGCGTCGTCCTTCGGCTTCCGCGCCTCGCGGCGGATGGTGCCGATCACCCGCTCGCGGTGCGCGTTCATCCGAGGCGCCCGTGGCGCGCTGAGCAGCACGTCCATGTCCTCGGCTTCGAAGACGGCGTCGAAGGACTGGCCGTACGTGGCGTCGCGGTCGCGCAGCACGAAGCGCAGGGACTCCATGCGCGTGTCGAGTTGGGCGGCGAGATTGCGGGCCTGTTGCGTCGTCCAGGCCCGAGTGGGGTGGGCGGTGACGCCGGTGAGATGCAGTCTGCGGGTGCCGTGTTCCAGGAACGCCATGGCGTACAGGCGCTTTCCGAGCATGGTGTCCACGTGGAAGAAGCGGCTGCGATGATCCCTTGGGCCTGGGTGGTCAGGAACTCGCGCCAGCTGGGGCCGGCCCGGCGTGGAGCCGGGTCGATGCCCGGGGCGTTCAAGATCGCCCAGACCTCGACGGTGCGATCGGATGCCCCAGCCGGGCAAGCTCGCCCTCGATCCTACGATGTCCCCACCGGGGATTCTCGCCGGTCAAGCGCAGCACCAGCTTCCTGAGCGCGGCCGCAGTCGGGGGTCGGCCGGAGCGGCGGCGGGCGGAGTAGTCCCACTTCATGGCAATCAGCTTGCGGTGCCAGGCCGGCAGGGTGCCGGGGGTGACGGGGAAGACATCGGCCCAGCGGCGGCGCGGTATCAGCGAGGACAGCGCGGAGAGCCAGAACCGGTCGGCCCACTCGTAGCGGACCGGGCCCTTGAGCTGACGGCGCAGGACTGAGTTCTCATGCCTCAGCACCAACAACTCGGCGCCCCTCGCGGTGTCTCGGCGCAGCAGGACAGCCGGTAGGGACAGCAGCGTGCGAGCAGCGCGGTACAACGGCGACACGATCATCAGGACAGCGTCTCAGCCACCACCGACAACCCTGTACACCGCTGCTCACCTGCAGCGATGCCTTTACGAGCTCCACAGGCGGATGCCGCTCAGGAGGCCCTGACGGCGGTCTTCAAGTCGCTACGCGCACTCAAGGACCCGGCCGCTCTGCACGGCTGCGTGCGCGCCATCGTCGTACGCGAGGCGGTCCGCACCGCGCGCCGCGCCGCCCGAACCGAACCGGCCGATCTCAGCTCGCTCCCCGCCCGTGGTGACCCCCAGCTCTCCGCGGACGTCAGGGACGTACTGGAACGGCTCCCTCCCGAGTACCGCGCGGTGCTGATAGTGCGTAACGTCGAAGGCCTGGACGAGCGCACAGCCGCCGCCCTGCTCGGCGTGCGCACCGGCACCGTCAATTCGCGGCTGCACCGGGCCCGCGACACCTTCCGGAAGGCGTGGACATCATGAACGAGCCCTGGCCCACCACCGACGTCGACTCCGTACGTCGCCTGTACGCCCTGGCCGCCGGCATTCGCAGCGCAGACGTGACCGAGGCCCACGTCGACGCGACCTTCGAGCGGGTCTGAGCCCTGCTGGGTGACCTTGAGGGCGGGTTCGGACAGGTCGTGCCCGACCTGGAGCGGCTGCGCGTCCTGCACCGGCAAGGCGAGCGCGTGGAGGCGCCGGCACGCAGCAAGTACGGGATGCGGGCTCGACTGCGCGGAGTGCAGCGGCCCGGCTGGTACTGGCTGCAGAGCAGGTTCCTGCTGATCGGGGTGGCGGCGGTACCCCAAGGCCCGGGCACGCGGGTCGCGTTCACCGGGGGCGTGCGCCTGCCGACCCGCGCCGCCCTGATCCCTCTGGGCGTACGCCGTGAGGGCAGCCGCAGCGTGAAGCGCCTGGCGACACTGCTGTGAGACGGAATCCGGACGTGAATTCATCGGACGCCCGAACGGCTTCCGTCCGATTCTGCGCTCGTCGCACATCACTTGGGATCCGGCCGAGATCCAGCCCGTTGGGAAAAGCTGTGTGTACGCTGTTTATTCGCTGTGTGCGGCGGACTTATAGGGCAGGTAATGAACGGCACTTCGCCGATTGAAATGCCGCCGGGTCCGGTTAAAGGATTGCCCCGGGTCCGACAAGAATTTCCTTGAATCGGGCCACTTCAGCGGAGCGGGGGGCGTGCCGTATCGAAGACTGCTGTGCATGGCTACGACAGTCCTCGACCCCACCGTGCCCACCAGTGCCGATCGTCGCGCGCCATGGAGATCGCCGGTGGACCAGCCCGCGTACGCACGCCCCGCACTGCTGATCATCACCGTGCTCGCCGCCGTGCTCTACGCATGGGGAATCAACCACAGCCAGTACCACACGTTCTATGCGAACGCCGTCCGCAGTATGACGGAGAGCTGGAAGGCCTTCTTCTACGGCTCTTTCGACCCGGGAAATTCCATCACGCTCGACAAACTGCCGGGATTCCTGTGGCCCCAAGCGCTTTCCGCTCGTATCTTCGGATTTCATCCGTGGGCGCTGACCCTTCCTCAGGTCATCGAGGGCGTCGCGAGTCTGCTGGTCCTGTATCGGTTGGTACGGCGCTGGGCGGGGGTCAATGCGGCACTGATCGCCGCTACGGCGTTCCTCCTGACTCCGGTGGCCGTGGGGCTTTTCCGTACCGCTGTCGAGGACCCCGCCTTCACACTGTGCGTGCTGTTGGCGGCCGAGGCCACCCAGCGCGCCGCCCGGGACGGCCGGCTTGGTCCGCTGGTGCTGGCCGGAGCATGGGTCGGGATCGGCTTCCAGACCAAAATGCTGGAGGCGTGGGCGGTGCTGCCCGCGCTCGCCCTGGTGTACCTGACTTCGGCGCCGATCACCCTGCGGAAACGACTGGCGCACCTCGGCTTGTCCGCGGTGGTGATGACCGCCGTCTCGCTGTCCTGGATGCTCGCGGTCACCCTCGCCCCGGTCAAGGACCGGCCCTATGTGGACGGCACCACCAACAACTCCGCGTTCAGCATGGTGATCGGCTACAACTTCCTGAACCGCTTCTCCTCGCTCGGCATCAGCGCGGCCTCCACCGGCAGCGTGAGCGCGACGCAGGGCGGCGGTCACGGCCGACAGCAGGCGGCATGGGGCGTCGATCGGCAGGGCGATGCCGGCCGGGCGGGGCAGCCCGACCGGAACGGACCGTTCGGCGCGGGTCAGTACGGCGGGCACGGAAGCACCCAGTACGGCGGCAGTGGCGGTTACGGTGGCGCGCACGGCGGGAGTGCCGGGTACGGCGGCGGGCAGGGAGGTGCCCGGACGAGCGCAGCGCACCAGCCCGGTGGTGGCGGCTGGGGCGGTGGTCAGAACGGCTGGTCGAAGATGTTCGGCCAGTCTCTCGCCTCGCAGACCGGTTGGCTCTACCCTCTCGCCGCCATCGCCGTCGTCTGCGGTCTGATGTGGCGACGGGGCAGGCCGCGCACCGACCGGATCCGATCCGGATTCCTGCTGTGGGGCGTCTGGTTGACCACGTACTTCCTGGTGTTCAGCGCGGGCAGTGTCGGCGGCCACATGTATTACATGGGCGTGATCGCGGTGCCGCTCGCCGCACTCACCGGGGGCGGCATCACGCTGATGTGGCGCGCCTACCGGGCCGGCGGCCGTCGTGCATGGGTGCTGCCGGGCGCAGTGGCCGCGACTTCGGCGTGGAGCGCGTACCTCGCCGCAGAGTTCCCGTCGTTCCTGCCGTGGCTGGCCTCAGCGGTGAGCGTGCTCGGCCTGGCTGCGGTCGTCCTGCTGGTGCTGGCCCGCCCCGGTCGAACCCCGTCCGGCGGCCGACTCGCACTCGCCGGTCTGGCCGCGTCCCTTGCGGCGGTGCTGATCGCGCCGAGCACTTGGGCGGTGCAGGTGTTCAACCCCTCGTACGGCAGCTCCGGTATGGGCTCGGTCGGCCCGTCCGGGATGAACCGCGGTCACGGCTCGGCGTTTTCGGCGAGCGGCCGGATGGGCGGAGCGCGCTGGGGCGGCGGTACGGCTCGCGGCAACGCGGGGCCACGCGCCGGTATGGGCGACTTCGGCAGCGTCGGCGAGAATGGCGGACTCAGCGCGACTCAGCGGAAGTTGCTCGCCTACGCCACCGCGCGCCAGGGTTCGGCCGCATACGTCTTCGCCACCACCAGTTGGAGCGGCGCGTCGCCGTTCATCCTCGGCACCGGTGCCCATGTCCTGCCGCTCGGCGGCTTCAGCGGCAGGGTGCCTTTCCCCAGCGAGACCCAGTTCCGGCAGCTGGTCGACTCCGGCAAGCTGCGGTATGTGCTGCTGGGCGGTGACCGCGGGAGGGGAGGCATGTTCGGCCGCGGCAGCGGGACGACGGCCACGGTGCAGATCACCGACTGGGTCCGGTCCGCCTGTGCGCGCGTCCCCGCTTCCACTTTCGGTGGCACGGACTCCCCGGGCACCACACCCACTCTCCCGGCCTTCCCGGGAAGGGCCTACGAAGGCGCCACCGCCCAGACGCTGTACCGGTGCGCACCGGGCCACTGATCGCATGATGCGAGACCGGTTGGCCCTGGTCACCCCGCAGGCGCCGCTTACCTGTGAGGTCATCGACCCCTGCGCGTTCCCATGCCATGGTCTGCGGTGTACCGACCCGACCGACCGGAAGGACGCCATGCCTGCCTACGCCATAGCTCATCTGCAGGAGGCCACGCCACACCCGGAGATCGCCGAGTACATCGAACGCATCACCGCCACCTTCGAGCCGTACGGCAGCGGCTTCCTCGTTCACGCCTCGCAGCACGAGGTGAAGGAGGGCACCTGGCCCGACCACGTAGTGGTGATCGGCTTTCCCGGGATCGCCGCGGCGCGGGCGTGGTGGGACTCGCCGGCATACCAGGAGATCGCACCGCTACGCTCACGGCACATCAAAGGCGACATCGTCCTGGTCCCCGGCGTCCCCGAGGACTACGACGCGGGTAGGTGAGGGCGGCGAGCCAGAATCGGTCGGCTGGCTCGTACCGCACTCGGCCTTTCAACTGCCTGCGCAGGGTGGCGTTCTCGTGCCGCAGGACCAGCAGTTCGGCTTCCTTAATGGTGTCGCGGCGCAGCAGGACCGCGGGGACGGACAACAGCGCGGGTGGTGCGGTAGAGCAGGGACGTGATCATCAGGGCAGCATGACAGTCCCCGCCGTCGAGCCTGGAGGTGGGGGCTGACCAGCAGCGATGACTTTACGAGCCCCACAGGTTGCCCGCCAGATATCCCCACGAGCTGTTCTCGCGGGCGAGGCGCAGGACCAGGGCGTCCCTGTCAACGGCTCAGGTGATCGCCAGGACATGACCAGAGACGTCGGTCTCCTGATGCACTTCGAGGGCGACCAGCAGGTGGATCGCCGCGTCCGCCCACGGCGTCACCGCCGCGTCCGCGGTCTCGGTGACCAGGGTCGTGGCGACCGCCTGCAGCAGCGCCGCGCCTGCGTGCAGCCCTGTGCGCCGCAGCTCCGCCGCCGCCGTGGCAAGTCGGTCGCGCGCGAAGCGGCTGTGGCCGCGCAGGCCGGTGTGGGCGAGGTCGGCGAGGGCGGAGAGGCCCGACACGAGAGCGCAGGTGATCGGATGCGGAGTGCGCTCCGCCACGGGCGCCAGCACGCTCGTGCCGTCGTCCGTCGCCAGATCGCAGATGACCAGTTCGTCCGCGGTGAGGACGGCGAGCGGATCGAGGACCGGGCGGCCGCCCTCGCGGCGCAGCAGGCCGCTGACGAAGCGGACTTGCCCGCCGCCGAGTGCCTTGGCCAGCGCGTCCAGTCTGCCTGGGCAGACGGGATCGTGGTCGGCGCGGACCAGCGCGGCCGCACCGGACGGGTCCCTGACGACCGCTTCCAGCCGCTGCTGGGCGGCGTCGTAGCCGACGGAGTCGACGGTGGCGACCGCCAGCACCCGGGCGGCGTCGGCCTCCACTCGGGGCCGGATCAGCCGTGGCGGCCGGTCGTCCCAGGAACGCAGGTGCGCGGCGAGATCGCGGACCAGCAGCGATGCGGGCAGGTCGGCCCAGGCCGAGCCGACCGGGGTGATACTCGTGGCGGCCACGCGTCCGCGGCCGATCGTCACGGCACGGCCGGGGCTGCGGGAGATGTTCTCGCTGACGACGTTGGCCCCGGCCAGTGAGCGCAGCGGGGAGCCGAGCAGACGCCGCGTCGCGAGGTCGCTTCCCGTGACGACGTGACTTTCCGTCAGCTTCCAACGCTTGCGCAGCACCAGCGCGATCCCCGCGTCCGGCTGCGCGAAGTACACCTCGGCCGCGCGTTCCGTCGTCGTCCGGCCGGAGATCCGGCAGCCGAGCGCGACCAGCCGGACCCGGCGCAGCGGGGTGTCGGCCGGCTCCTGGGTGCCGAGCACACCCGGCCCGTCGATTGCGCCGGCCCGATGACGGGCGTGGAGCTCGGCGACGAGCCGGGCGACCTGCGTGGCCTCGTAGCGCGCGTCGCGCGCCGCGTAGGCGTCGACCTGGCGGCGCAGATCGGTGAGCACCGCCGCGGGCCAGTGCAGGGAGGCCCGGGACAGCGCTGCACCGGCGCGGTCCAACTGCGCGACGAACACCGGGGTAGTGTGCGCGACGCCGTCCAGCAGCAGCTCGTCCGTGAGCGCCACGGCCTCACCGAGCCCGTCGCGACCTTCGTTGACGCTCGGCCCGACGGGTGGCTGGCCGCCGACGGAGACCTGCGCGTCCGCTCCGCCTGCCTCGGCGTTCGCGTCGGCCGAGCGGAAGGCCCAGACCGCCAGCGCGATCGCCTCCCCGCGCAGCGGCGTCGCGGCGTCGGTCAGCGCGTAGCCGAGCTCGTGCGGGACGGGGAAGCGTACCGTGCACGTCGCCAGCTCGACCCAGGGGACCGGTTGCGCCTCGTCGGCGCGGTGCACCGTCGCCGCATAGCCGCGCTCGAAGGCGCGGCGTGCGGCGGCCAGCGCGGTCCGGCCCAGCACCGCGTCGAGCTGCGCGTCGTCGAAGCCGCCCGGGGACCAGGCGATCACGGGCGGAGCGGCCGGCCCCGCCGTCAAGTGCAGCCGCTGGTAGGCCAGCACCAGCCCGATCCGGTGCCGGCACACGCCCGTCGCGGCGCAACTGCACTCGGCGGCGTCCAGGCCGACGCCCACCGGCAGGCGGGTTTGGCTGCCGTCAGGGTGGACGCCGCAGACACTTCCGTCGCTTGCGCGGTCGACCCGCGGCCCAGCGCCTGCATCCAGTTCCTTGGCAGCGCGCTTCACCAGGCCGCGGTTGGCGAGGGAGGCGAGCGTCTCCGCGGTGAGAGCCAGCAGGTCCTCCCGCAGCGGTGCGCCCGCGAGGGGGTTCTCGCTGGTCATCGGCCCACCTTCTCGGCGACGAACTCGGCGAGCCGGCCCGGGGTCATCGCGCCGACCTGGGCGCCGGCCTCCGCCAGCCTCCCCGCGAGGCCGCGGTCATAGACGGGGTCGGCCTCCTCGTCGAGCGCGGCCAGGCCGAGCACGGTGGCGCCCTGCTCGACCAGGCCCCGGACAGTGCGGACGAGCCGGTACGGGTCGCCGCCCTCGTAGAAGTCGGAGATGACCGCCACGATGCTGCGGCGCGGATTCTCCACCAGCCCGGCAGCGTAGTCGACGGCCCGGGCGATGTCGGTGCCGCCGCCGAGCTGGACCCGCATGAGCAGCTCGACCGGGTCGGTCACGTCGGAGGTCAGGTCCACCACCGAGGTGTCGAAGGCGATCAGGTGGGTGCGGAGCCCCGGAAGGCTCCACAGGCAGGCGGCGGTGACGGCGGAGTGGATCACGGAGCTTGCCATCGAACCTGACTGGTCCACCAGCAGGACGAGCTGCCACTGCTCCAGATGCCGCCGGGTACGTGAGTGGAAGCGCGGCCGCTCGATCGCCACCCGGCGATGCTCCGGCTGGTAGTGCGACAGGTTGGCCCGGACGGTGCCCTTAAAGTCGAAGTCGCGCGCCAGCGGCAGGCGGCTGGGCAGGCGCGAGCGGGCACCGGTGAAGGCCCGGCGCAGCTCCGGACGGAGCCGGTCCATCAGCTCGCGGACCACCGCCTCGACGATGCGCCGGGCCATGGCGAGCACCTCGGGGTTCATCAGGTGCTTGGTGCGCAGCACGGCCCGCAGCAGCGTGGCGTTGGGCTCGACGCGGGAGAGCACCTCGGGATCGGTGACGATCTCATTGATCTCGTACCGCTCCACCGCGTCCCGCTCCAGCCGCTCGACGGTTTCCTTGGGGAAGAGCCGGTGGATGTCGTCGAGCCAGTCCACGGGGGTGAGTTCGGTGGGGCCGTCGCCCGCCTTTCGGGCGGCGCCCTTCCCCCCGCCGGCCGGGCCGCGCCGGACGCCGCGCTGTTCCAGGTCCGTGTCCCGACCGTAGAGCCACTCCAGCGCCGCGTCCCGGGCGGCGGCCTGTCCGCCAAGCGGGCCCGTCGCGCGCTCCGCGGGTGCGCCCAGGATCAGCCGCCAGCGCTCCAGCCCGGCGTCGGTGGCCGCGCCGATCGCCTCGGTGGCGGCGGGCTTGTGCTCCCCGCCGGTCATCGCGCCGCCTGCCGGGTGTGCAGACCGTACCTGTCGAGCAGTCGGCTCACGTTCTCCTCCAGGGTTCGGGCGCGGGCCAGTTCCAGCGGATCGGCGGAGGTGCGCAGCAGTGAGCGGGCCGAGCCGCGGCGGTGGCGCCGCTCCAGCAGGCGTTCCGCGATCCGCTCGCGCTCGCGGGGCGGGAAGAAGGCGAAGGCCTGGCGCAGAGCGGGCAGACCGGCCAGGAAGTCGCTGCCGGTCATGGCGGTGACGATGTCGTCGAGGGCGTCGACCAGGGAGGGGCCCGCGGCATCCGTTCCGGCGTCGCCCGTGCCGCCGGTGCCCGTCACCTCGTCCCGGGCCAGGGCGAACAGACCCGCCAGCCAGTCGCCGAGCTCGTGGGGAACCACCGCCGCGAGCGACCGCGCCCGGTCGACGGCCTCGTCGCCCCCGCCGCCGAGGGACCAGCGCAGCCCGAGTGCGGCCCCGCGCAGGTCGGCGGGCGCGGCGGGATCGGCCGCGATCCGGCGGGCCGTGTCGACCGCCGCGGTGCGGGAGAGCGTCAGCAGGTCGTCCGTGTGCCGGAGCGCGTCCCGCGCGACGGCCAGCGCCCGCAGTCGCCCCGGGTCGACGCCGCTGCCGCCGTGCAGTCCCTCGGCCAGCCAGAAGACACGGCCGACCGCCTCGTCCACGACGCCGGCGAGCAGCGGGTCACCTGCCACGCCGTAGACGCGGTCATGCCGCCACAGGTGCAGCGCCGTCGCCAGCACCTCGCCCGTCGGGCCGAGTCCGGCGACCGTGCCCACCCGGGACGCGAGCGCGCCCAGCAGCTCGGCCGAGAGGGCGTCCGCCCCGCACAGCACGGCGTCGAAGAGCACCCCGGAGAGGGCGCCCACTTCGGCGTCCGGCGGCGCGCCGGACGCCGAGGCGGAACGGGCCCGCTCCGCGAGCGCGACGGCGGCGGCCTCGTCCAGCCGTGCGCCGTACGCGCCCGCCTCGATCAGCGCCGCCTCGCGCCCGTGCGGCGGAACGGGTTCCCAGCGTTCGGTGAAGACGGGGTCCGCCCCGGTCATGGGGCCGAACTCGCGGACATGGCCCGGAATGCCGAGCACTCTCAACCGGTGCAGCACCTGACTGCACATCAACCCTTCTGGATCGGCCAGGTCGTTGGTCACCGTGCGACCGGGCACGACTGCGCAGCGCTCCAGCTGTGCGGCGACGTCGTGCACCAGGGGCGGGGCGGGCGTGGCCGGATGCAGGCGGCCGACCCGGTCACCGGTGCTCGCGGCCACCATCTCGACCACCCCGGGGTCGGTGCCCGCGCTGAGCGTGCCGCGTCCGCTCCACGGCAGCGGCTGCTCCAGAGCCTCACTGATCAGCGCGCCCGCGAGGCCGTCCAGCACGTCGGTGCGGCTGCGTACCGGATGGCCGCGCATCGCCGCGAGGCCCTCGGCAAGGCTCCGGGCTGCGATCAGGTCAGCCGTCGAGACGGCGATGCGCCGGCCGCGAAGCCGCCCGACGACCTGCCCCAGCAAGCCGTCCGCTGCCGCGACGGCTCCGCGTTCCCACAGGAGCTGGTAGTAGCCGGGCGAGGGCATGCCGGACTGGTAGCCGGCGAAGGAGTCCAGTTGGCGGAAGGAGTACGGCACCAGGAAGCTACCGCCCAGCGCCCCGGCGGGCGGTTCGGGGACCCCCGGCCACTGTGCGGACGTGCTCCCCTCGCTGGTCCCGGCCAGTGCCCGGAGCGCCGGCGCGTGGAAGCCGCCGGTCACCACGAGCACCGGCCGCCCCTCGGCCCGCGCGAGCGCGGCGCGGATCCAGCACGCCATGTACTCCTCCCGCGCCCGATCGCCCGGCTCGGCCTGCGCGTCCCCGCGGAGCACGTCGAAGTAGGCGTCGAGCCGCTGCGCCAGCCCGTGCGGGTCGGCGACCTCGAAGAGCCGGTCCCACAGGGCGTCCACGGTGTCGCTACCGAAGTGCTCGCAGAGGCGGCGCGTCGCCTCCGCGTACCGGGCCTCGGTGTCGGCGAAGCGGTTGGCGAGCGGCTCGGCTCGCTCGACGAAGGCCGGGTGCCAGGTCGGCAGGTCGATGAAGCGCACCTGCGCGCCGACGGCGTGGCCACGCGACAGCGCGACCCACTCCGGCGAGTAGTCGCACAGCGGCGTCCAGGACGTCGCGGTGCGCTCCTCGTCGCGGTAATGGCTGAACACGGCAATCGGCAACTCGTGGCCGAGCAGCAGCTCGTCGAGCCGTGCGTTCATGTCGGCTGGGCCCTCCACCAGCACGTAGGCCGGGCGGAGCGTCTCGATGGCGCGAGCCACCAGCCGGGCGCAGGCCGGCGAATGGTGGCGCACGCCGATGAAGACAGCCTCCTTGGTGGGCCGGTCCACCGGCGCCTGCGCGGCCGTGCCGGTGGGCAGTTGCGCAGGCATCAGTCGGCCAGTAGGTGTCGTGCATCGTGGAGGGCCTGCCACTGCGCGCCGCGTCGACGCGCCGCCCGCTGCTCCAGGAAGCGCCGCAGCCGGGCGAGGTCCTCCGGGCTGTCCTTGGCCGCCGTGCCGGCCAGGCAGGTGACCAGGTCGGCAGCGTCGCCGGACTCCCCGCGCAGGAACCAGCCGCGCACGCCCACCGCGTGCGCCACCGACACCGCCTCCGCCGTGCTCATCACGGCCGAGAGCCGTTCGCCGGAGGCCTGCTGGCCGCGCAGCTCGCGGAAGGTCCCCACCAGCACCGCCAACACGTCGCGGTCCGGCGGCGCCTCGACCCCGGAGCGGCGCAGCAGCGCGTCCGCCTCGGCCTCGACGAGCGCGAGCTCCGTGTCGAAGTCCGCGATGGGGAACACCGTCTCGAAGTTGAACCGACGCTTGAGCGCCGCGCTCATCTCGTTGACGCCCCGGTCCCGGGTATTGGCGGTGGCGATGACGTTGAATCCGGCGCGGGCGAAGACCATCCCCTCCGGTCCTTCCAGCTCCGGTACGGCAAGCGCCCGTTCGGAGAGCAGCGAGAGCAGGCAGTCCTGCACCTCCAGCGGGCAGCGGGTGATCTCCTCGAAGCGGACGATCCGCCCCTCGGCCATGCCGCGCAGCATCGGCGCCGGCACCAGGGACCGCGGCGACGGCCCCTCAGAGACGAGCAACGCGTAGTTCCAGGAGTACTTGATCTGGTCCTCGGTGGTTGCCGCGCCGCCCTGGACCGTCAGCGTCGAGGTGCCGCTGACCGCCGCCGCGATCAGCTCCGAGAGCAGAGACTTGGCCGTGCCCGGCTCGCCGACCAGCATCAGGCCGCGGTTGGTCGCCAGCGTCACCAGGGCTCGCTCGACCAGCGCGGTGTTGCCCACGAACTTGCGGCTGATTCCGGCATCGTCGTCCCCGACGATGAACCGGCGCGCCGCACGCAGGCTCAGCTGCCAACCCGGCGGGCGCGGGCCCTCGTCCTGGGCTCGCAGGGCCGCGAGTTCGTCCGCGTAGCGGACCTCGGCGGGCGGGCGCTGGAGGGTGGTCTCCTCGATGGCGGTCACTTGGCCGTCACCTCCTCCAGGTCGGCGAGCAACTCGGAGGCGGCGACCGGGTCCAGGTCGCCGAAGCGAAGCGGGTACTGGCGGCTGCGCCAATAGTCGCCCGGCACCGAATCCAGCCAGACCGTCTCGAAGGTCTGGTCGGGGAACATGTCGACCACGCCGACCGCGATGCCCTCGTCGAGCTCGATGACCAGGTAGCAGCCCTCGCCGAGCCGCTTGGAGAACCAGCGCTCCACGCCGGCGTCCTGCGGCACCCCGCGCTCCCAGCCGCGCTTGGTCAGGCCGAGCAGGCGGCCCACCGGCACCGTGCAGCCCTCGAAGCGGTGCAGACGGTTGGCGCTCGCCTCCTCCGGCGTCACCCGGCGCACCGGCCGGCCGAGCTGCGGGAACGGCTGCAGGATTTCGTAGTCGGCGAAGAGCTCCGACCATGCCGCCACCGCATCGCCGAGGTGCAGCGGGTGGGCGAGGCGGACCGTCGCGTTCTCGGCGAGCGTGAACTCGTCATCGTTGACGTCGGCGAAGCTGCGGTCTTCGGCGACCCGGAAGGCAGTGGTCGTCGTGCCGCCCGCGCCTTCTGCACCGTCCGCGAACCAGACCAGGCGGCGCACCAGGTGCCAGACCAGCGGGTGCTGGACGAAGAGTTCGCGGAACTCCGCCGCGGTCCAGCCGCGCTGGGCGACCATGGCGGCCTCCAGGCGGCGTATCTGATCGGCGGCGATGGTGCGGACGTCCTTCTTCAGAGCGAGGAAGCGCTTGCGCTCGGCCGGGGCGAGCTCCTGGTCGTCCCTGACGCCGGGGGCGGGCAGGTCCTTGCGCCGCTTGCCGTCGGCGTCCAGCACAAAGGGGCGCAGCTGCTCGTCGAAGCCCACGGTGAAGCGGCGCGGACCGTAGTCGACCACCTTGGTGCCGTCCGCATCGAGGCCGAGGTCGGGGACCAGGCGGTCCGAGAGCTGCTCGCCGGTGAGGCCCAGGCCCTCCGCCACCTCGGAGATCTTCTCCTGCGCGCGGACCTTGAGCGCCTTGAACTTAACCCGTTGGGCGATGCCGTGCAGGTGCAGCAGCGCGACGTCGCTGCCGATCGTGGCCAGGACGCCCAAGCCCTCGACCGCGCGGTGGTGCGCGCCCTGACCGGGCCAGTCCCGCAGGATCGGAGTGAGCCGACGCACCGTCTCGTCGTCCCCGAGGCGCCCGAGGGCGTGCAGGATCCAGCTCTCCTTGGCGGGCATGCCGGCCTGCCGCCACTCCTCGAACAGGGCCCAGGCGAAAGCGGCCAGCGGTTCGGCGCGGCAGGCCTCGACGACGACCGCGAGCCCGGGGTACGGATCGGCCGGCTTCGACAGGGCGAGCATGGTCAGTACGTGCCGGACCGCGTCCTCGGGCAGCGCCTGGTCCGACGCGAGCAGAAGTTGCGGCAGCACGGCGGGTTGCACCCAAGCGGGCAGCACGGGCATCCGGGCGGGCAGCGCGTTCTCCATCGGGTCCGTGGTCAGCGCCTCGGCGACGATCCCCGCCGCGTCCTCGCCGTAGCGCGCGGCCACGGCGGCCAGCACGGCGTCCGTGCCTTCGTCAGCCGCGACCAGACGCAACGCCTGTTCCGCCGCCTTCCGAGCCTGCCCGGCCGCGCCGACCGCGTCGGGGACCAGCAGCAGACCCGCCGGGATGCCGTGCCGGGCGAACCAGGAACGGGCGGTCGGCTGCACCGACTTGAGCCGGACCAGGCCGTCCGCCATCACCCGCGCCGCACCGGCGTCGAGGAACGGCAGCAGAAGCGCCGCGAGGTGTGCCGGCTGGGCCTGCGCGACCGACACCGCCATCGGCAGCGCGGCCAGGCCGTACTTGGCGACGACGGGGCGCAGCCATTCCTGCCCGCCCCACAGGTCCGTGGGCCGCCACTTCTCCACCCGGGGGGCAAGCACCTCGGTGGGCCCCTGAACCAGCAGCCGGGCCGCATACCAAAGGCTGGTTCCGGCCGCGAGGACCTCGGCCGCCTGCGAGTCCCAGTCCGTCGACTCCGGGTACTGCCACCCTGTGAAGTCCGCCCGGGACCAGCGCTCCTGCTCGCCCGCGCACCACACCACCCGCGGCGCGTCGTCCGGCTGAAGACCGGTGAGCACGCGGAGCTTGCGGGGCGTGCGCTTGCGAGTCCACGGCGGCGACACCAGCAGTGCCGGCAGCGCCTCCGGCGCCGCCTCGGTGACGCGCTCCCGGCCACCGTCGAGCGTGCGGACCAATTCCACCGCCACCTCGTCGAGTTGCGGCAGCACCTCGGGGAGCAGGGCACTGTGCAGTGTCACATGGGCATTGAGGAGCTGCCGCGCGGCCGGGGCGTTCTTGCCGTCCTTGAGTGCCGCCGCGGAGAGCAGCCGCACGGCCCGGACCGGGTAGCGCCGCATGGCCTCCTGGAGGGCGGGCCGGGTGTGCTTGTCGTCCAGGCGGCCGAGCAGGAGGCGGAAGGCGTCGTCGGTCGGGAACTGCGCGACCGCCGAGGCGATGCTGCGCAGCTGGTCGGAGCCGTAGGCCCGCTCCATCGCCTCTTCGAGGAACGGCACACAGGCCGTCCCGAGCCCGTCGGCCAGCGTGGCGATGAGCCCTGTCGACCAGCCGTTCCAGATGAGCTGCGGGGACGGGCCGAGGCGGGCGACCTGCGCCGGATCGTTGAGTGCGCAGAGCAGCAGCGACCTCAGCTGCGGCCCGCCGGCGCCGTAGCCGGGCTCGTCGGCGAGGCAGTCGTCGGCCCACCCCGGCGTGCCCGGCGCGAGATAGGCCGCGACGAGACGGCGACGCGCCGTGGTACGGCACTCGGCGAGCGCGGCGACGGTCTCCTGATACGCCGCCTCGTCCGCGGCGGCCATCAACGCCCGCACCCGGTCCGCGAGCGGACGAGCGAGGTGCAGCGGGATCTGCTCCGTCGGGCCCCGGAACAGCAGCGTCGGGTCCGTCCTGCTGGACCCGCGCTGCTGCCAGCCGGCGTCGATGTCGAAGACCTCCACCACCGCCCGAGCGGCGAACGCCAGCCCGTGTCGCGTGACCCAGGCGTCGGCGAACGGCGACTGCTCCCAGCCTCCGGACCGCCACGCGGGCGGCAGCATGCTCGCCGCCGCGGCGGCCCCGACCGGTTCCGCCTCACCGGCCAGGTAGGCACGCGTGCGCCGCACCAGAGTCGAGTCGGTGTGTCGGGCGGTCAGCACCTGCTCGATCCAGTCCCGCTCGGCAGCGATCCGCTCCTCGGCCAGCGCCACCGCCTCCGGCCCGGGCGGCGCCACGGCCCGCAGCACACCCCCACGGCGCGGCTGGACCAGCCGCCGCCAGGCGCTGGGCAGGACGAAGGTGTCCTCGTCCGGCAGCCCGGCGCCCTCCGCGGCTGCCTCGACTCCCCGCTCCGGCCGCGGTTCGATCTCGACCTCGCTGTAGCCCTTGCGCTCCTTCTCCACCACAAGCTTGCCGAAGTGCGCCTCCGCTGCCTCGACGGAGTCCAGCTCCTTCACCTGGCCGCGGCCCTCGGTGCCGATCCGGCCGTGACGCACGCTCACAGACACGCCCTCGACCCCCGCCTCCCAGAACTTCGCAGAACCGTCCCCGACGAGCTCCCAGCGCCGCACTGCTCCTCCTCCATGCCGTGCCCAGCCACCAGCTGCAGTGATCATCCGATGATCAGTGAGCGAAACCCTAGCGATCACCCCTGACAACCGACGCGACGCGAGCGCCTCCGGCCGCCGCGCTGTGCCGCTCGAAAAGCCGTGATTGCACGTCAGGCTGCATATCGGTTTCCGTTGATGAGGTCACTGAGGGTTTCGCATCCAGGGGCTCGTGGGGCTCGGCTTGCTCGCGGCTTCCGGACGTGACGGCGCTGCACGGCGTTATGTGACCTGTACGCGTGTCTGACCTGAGGTGTCTCAGGCGGCGCACCTCCGAAGACGAGACACGTTCGTCGCCGACCCTTCGAGGAGCCGAAGAAGGAATAGGGCAGCGCGGCCGTCGGCGCGGCACAGTTAACCTGCGCAAATGAAGCGGATTCAGCGGGCCGCCGGGGCGGTCGTCGGCTCAGCGGTGGGTGACGCCTTGGGCGGCCCCTTCGAGTTCGGTCCCCAGGGAGCATTCTCCGCGCGGTTTCCCGAGCGTGGTGCCGGCGGCGAGATGTGCGGAGGCGGTGGCTGGGACCCCGGCGAGGCCACTGACGACACGCAGATGGCCGTTCTGGTCGCGGAGTCGCTGCTGGAGCGGGGCGGACTGGATCTGCCGGACATCTTCGCCCGCTTCCAGCGGTGGGCAGCATCGGAACCGAAGGACATCGGCCTGCAGACCGAAGACGTCCTGACCAACGGCATGCCCTGGGACCTCGCCTCCGCGATCCACTTCCAGGTTAACCAGCGAGCAGCGGGAAACGGCTCCTTGATGCGGGCTGCCACCTCCGCGGTCCACTTCGCCGCCGCCGGCCAAGAGGCCACCATGAACGCGGCCCGCCGCATCGCTGCCCTCACCCATGGTGACCGCGCGGCCTGGGAAGGCACCGCGATCTTCCACGAACTCATCCGCGTCACGTTCGAGGACACCGACCCCCTCACCGCGCTCCCGGACATCCTGACTCTTGTCCACCCCGACCACCGCGGCCGCTACGCCACAATCCTCGCGCCCGACTGGCACCCTGACCAGGCGACCGAGTTCAACGGTGCCGTCTGGCCTTGCCTGGGCTCCGCTGTCTGGGCCCTGCGCACCACCACCAGCTTCGAAGAGGCGATACGCGCGGCGATCGACCTCGGCGGTGACACGGACACTGTCGCCGCGGTGACCGGAGGCCTCGCGGGGGCGTACTACGGGCTGGACGCCATCCCCGCCCACTGGACCCAGCCGCTCCATGTCCCCCTCCCGGGATTCCATGGACGGGTGCTGCACCTTGCAGACTTGCTCCACCTTGCACACCGCCTCGCACAAGGGTTGCGATGAGACAGGTGCGGTAGCCCGCACACGGTGAGCTGCTGGTGTGGGAGTCGCAGCCGTCGTGCAGGGCGGAGGTA
This sequence comes from Streptomyces sp. NPDC046900, assembly GCF_040644975.1. Lineage (NCBI taxonomy): Bacteria > Bacillati > Actinomycetota > Actinomycetes > Kitasatosporales > Streptomycetaceae > Streptomyces > Streptomyces sp. NPDC046900. The sequence goes on from NZ_JBEYXD010000052.1 coordinate 41,996, forward strand.
ACCGGTTCGCACGAGGAGATGGTGGGATCACCCCGGAGGATCTTGTGGTGGGAGCCGTCCTTGGGCGATCACGACCGTATCGTCAGTGGTCAACTCCCCCCTCGGACACAACAACCATTGACGATAAGCAGATGAGGACCTCGACCTTACGGTCGTGGTGCCCGCTGCGTTTTCGTAGCTGATGGTGATGCCCAGAGGCTCGTAGAGGTGGGTCTTCCCCGTCGGGGCTGGCTGTGCGGATGCGCTGCGCGATGACCTTGGCCAGATCTGCGGCCGCATCTGCCACTACCGCCTACGCAGTCGGTTGCGGGCTCATTAGGTTTCGCGGATTTCGCTGATTGTGCTGTCTGTCATCGGCTCCTCGGCCGGAAGGCGCTCCCCGCGGAGCTCGGCGACCATGATCGCATCCTCGGTGGCACGCGAAAGGAATCGGATCGCTTCGCGTAACTCCGCGCGGCAGGAGTCTTCGTCACGGGCGATACCCAGTGCGCGCCGGACGTCCTCTTTTACTGCCTCTACCATGCTGTGCTCGCATGCGTCGGCGACCGTTGCCAGGAATCCATCTGTTCGTACGTACTGGCGTTTCCCGTCTGGGGACGTCCAGGGCAACCTGCGCAGCCCGGTAATCTCGGTCATTGGGTCGACTCCTCGCAGTCGGCTTAGCCCCTCAGCTGCGCAGCACCGGCGCTGGCTCTGCATTTCCGTGCCTCCAGCTGAGAGGCCACATGCACCCTGGTGCCGACCGACGGCCTGCATCAACTCGGCAGCTGTCTCGTTGATCGAGTCGAGTTGCGTGATCGCTACCGTTGCCGGAAGCTCTCACCCTTCCCGCCGGGCGTCTTCGTTTCCCTCGAACCCTACCGTGCCGACGGTAGTAATGGGTAGTGGTTGGTAGTAGTGATGGGTAATGCGCGGTGGAGAGTAGCGCTCTACGGTCAAAACGTGGACAAGATCAGCCCTGACTCGCCGCAGTACGTGTACGAACAGCTGGCCGCGATCATCGAACGCAAGATCCGTTCAGGCGAGTACCCTCCCGGCACCCGGCTGCCAGGAGAACTGACCATGACCCACGACTACAAGGTCGGCCCAGGTACGGTCCGTCGCGCGCTGGACCTCCTTCGGGACAGGGGGTTGGTAGTAACTGTGCGTGCCCGTGGGTCGTTCGTCGTCGACCCCCTACCGAATCGTTAGCGCTCAACTCGCCCCTCGGACACCACCACTGACGGTCGGCAATAAGGACCATGACCGTGGGTCGTGGTCCTCATTGCGGATCCGTAGTCCATAGCTGGTGGTGATGCCCAGGGACGACCTTCAGTCCGGTGGGGTGATCCCGCTGCGCGATCGGCTGGTTGCGCCCAGGCGCCGGATGCGTCGCGTGGCGTGCTCGATGACCCCAAAGTCGAACAGGGGTGCGCCCGTCAGGGCGCGCGCGGGGCCGACCCACCCGAAACCCCTACGACAAGGACCTCACCGACCTGATCGGGGAACTGTCCACCCGCAGCGAGCTCTTTCGCAAGCGCTGGGCCGACCACAACGTCCGCCAGCACCGCACCGGTCAAAAGAAGTTCCAGCATCCGGCCGTCGGAGACATGGAACTGAACGTCGAAACCATGTCCCTGGCCTCCGATCCCGCCCTCACGCTCGTGATCTACACCGCCGCTCCCGACAGCCCCAGTGCCGACGGCCTCCGGCTCCTGTCCACCTGGGCCGCCACCCAGAACCAGCCGGAAACCAACCCCCGCGAGCGCTTCGCCTGAGCAGTGGGAAAATGCAGCGTCTTCTCTTTGCGGCTGCCAAGTCGGCGCAGATCCCGCCACTCCGCACTGCCCCGCCTCGGTTCCCCCGCGCGGCACCCGGGTGGTGCGGCCGTTCCGGGCGGAGCCACTCGCGCGCGTGGCTTCGCTGTCGCACCGTCGTGGACGTAGGGCCGCATGTACGAGGTACTGCCGACGCGGCGGCAGAGCCCTTGCGGTCATTGCCGGTCGGTTCCGACGGGCGGCGTGTCGTGGTCCAGGGATCGGCCCGGCGGGAAGTCATCTCATCTGACCTTGCCGGGAGTTGGGCCGCACTCATCGGCGTGCGTGATCCATGCAATCTATTGGGATCATCCGAAGACCCTCCATGGGGGCGGGGCGGGGCTGGGCTGGGCTTCGTCGGCCGGGGCCGGGCTGGGCCCGGCGGGTCGCCGTGGACTCCGACGGCTCCGACGGCTCCGACGGGTCCGGCGGAGAGTGACGGCTCTGCCGTCCGCGCCGGCGGGGCCCTGGGGATGGGGCCCGCCGACGCCTGACGTCGCATCAGTCGGGGACCGCCGCTGCCGGCGATCCGTGGCGCAGCGTGCGCCTCGCGCGACACCTCGTCGTGACGCCGCGACGCATGCCCGTGAACTCCGCGATCAGAAAGTCATGTTGGCCTCGTTGACACGTCACGAGCGCAGGCGTTTCACTCGACACTCGTGCATGGCAACGTTGTCAGGCCTCCAGGGTGTCCGGCACCGTTGCCTGTCGTTGGCGTACCGGTTTTCGGCACGTCAGCACTCATGTGCCAAGCACGAACTGCTGCGGAGGCAACCGATGGTCCGACCCCGACGTTCAGGTGCGCCACGTAACCGAAAGAGACTCAGCTCACGCTTGGCCGTGGTGTCCGTTCTGGGCATCGCGGTACTCCCGCTCCCGGCGACCGGTGACGCGTACGCCGTCGGTGTGGCACCGCCGGCCCTTGTGAATGACCCCGCGTCCCTCGTCAACCCCCTTATCGGCACATCCGGTGCGGTGGACACCTTCCCGGGCCCCGACATGCCGGCCGGCATGGTGCAGTGGGGTCCCGACACCACGCCGAATCGCCCTGACGGCGGTGGCTACGAATACAACGACAACAAGATCTCCGGCTATAGCCTCACCCACGTGTCGGGTCCCGGCTGCCCCGTCGCCGGCGACCTGCCGATCCTCCCCGTGACCGGCGCCCTCTCGGGCAACCTCGCCGACACGTCCGTCGGCTTCAGCCATGACGACGAGAAGACGGGCATCGGCTACTACGGGGTCACCGACGCGAACGGCGTCGAGACCCAGCTCACCGACACCACCCGTGCCGGGCTGGGCACGTTCACCTTCCCCGCCGGCCGGCAGGCCAACCTGCTGTTCAAGCTCAGCGGCGGTGCGACCCAGGTGGACGGCACCCGCGTCCAGGTGGTGAGCAAGAAGGAGATCTCCGGGGCGATCGACAGCGGTCACTTCTGCGGTGCGGGCAACCGGTACACGCTGCACTTCGACATCAAGTTCGACCAGCCGTTCACGCAGAGCGGCACCTGGGTCGGCGGCACCATCACGCCCAACGCGACTTCGCTGAAGGCGGGCAAGGTCCAGCGGGCCCCGCAGGCTTCCGAGTCGGCTCCGCTGAAGGAGAAGCACTTCACCGTTCCGGCGAAGCCGGCCCCGACGGTCCATGGGACCGGTGGCAAGGCTTCCGGCACGTCCTCCCCGGCGCCGAGCGCCAGTGGCGCGCCGAAGGCGAGCTCGAACACGTCCGCCGCGAGCAAGGCGGCCCAGCCGCCCACCACCGGCGCGAACGGCATGTACCTGACCTTCGACACCTCGTCGAACGCGACGGTGACCGCGAAGGTCGGCATCTCGTACACCAGTGACGCCAACGCAGCGGACAACCTCTCCACTGAGATCAAGAACTGGGACTTCCGAGCCGTCGAGCAGGCGAACCACGACGCGTGGAACGGAGTGCTGAACACGGTCCAGGTCGGTGGCGGCTCCTCGGACCAGCAGGCGCAGTTCTACACCGCGCTCTACCACGCTCTGCTGCACCCGAATGTCTTCTCGGACCGCAACGGCCAGTACATGGGCATGGACAACCAGGTCCACAAGCTGGCCAAGGGCCAGCAGGCCCAGTACGCCAACTACTCGGGCTGGGACACCTACCGCTCCCAGACCCAGCTGATGGCCCTGGTCGAGCCCAAGGTCGCCAGCGACGTCGTCACCTCGATGCTCAACGGCTACGACCAGACGGGTCTGCTGCCCAAGTGGGCCTCGAACAACGGCGAGAGCTATGTGATGGTCGGCGACCCGGCCGCCGGCATCATCGCTGACGCGTACGCCTTCGGCGCTCAGAGCTTCGACACGGACAAGGCGCTCGCCGCCCTGGAGCACGAAGCCACCGTCACGAACAACGACCGCCCCGGCGAGTCGGTGCGCGACGCCAAGGGCTACCTGCCGCTGGACGAGAACGACTACAACTGCTGCAACTTCTACGGCCCGGTCTCCACCCAGCTGGAGTACGACTCCGCCGACTACGCCCTCGCGTCCTTCGCGAAGTCCCTGGGTAAGACGGCCGTCTACACGAAGTTCGTCACCCGCGCCCAGGACTGGATGAACGTCTTCAACCCGCAGACCGGATACATGCAGGCCAAGAACAAGGACGGCCAGTTCGTCGGCGGCTTCACCCCGGGTACCTCCAACGGCTTCGTGGAGGGCACGTCGGCCCAGTACACGCCGATGGTCCCGTTCAACCTGCAACAGCTCATCCAGGCCCGCGACGGTGCCAAGACGTACTCGTCCTACCTGGACAGCCTGCTCGACAACATCACGCACCCGGGCAACACCAACGCCGACCTCAGCAACGAGCCCAGCGTGGAGATCCCCTGGGAGTACGACTACACGGGCGAGCCGTGGAAGGCCCAGGCGGCCGTCCGCGAGGCCCAGCAGGACCTGTACTTCAACGCTCCGGTCGGCTCGTTCGGCAACGACGACCTCGGCGCGATGAGCTCCTGGTACGTCTGGTCCGAGCTCGGCATGTACCCGGAGATTCCGGGCGCGGACACCCTGGTGCTGGGCAGCCCGGTGTTCCCGGTGGCCAAGGTGACCTTCGGCAACGGCAAGACCGTGCAGATCAACGCGCCGCAGGCCGTCAAGGACGCGCCGTACGTGCAGTCGCTCGACGTCAAGGGCAAGGAGTGGAAGACCTCCTGGCTGACGTTCCAGCAGTTCAAGGGTGCGGGCACCGTCGACTTCACGCTCGGCACCACGCCCAACAAGTCCTGGGCGTCCGACCCGTCGGCGGTGCCGCCGTCGGACACCACGGGCGGCGGCCGGGTGCTGGCCGCGACCGGGCCCTCAAGCGATGGCCTGGTGCTCCAGCCGAGCACGTCGGGTGACGGCACGCTCGACCTGACCAACCTCGGCAGCAAGGCCGTCACGGTCGACTGGACGGCGACGGCGCCCTCCGGCGTCACGCTCGACACGGCGTCCGGCTCGGTGCAGGTGCCCGCTTCGGGCAGCGCCGAGGCGAAGGTCCACGTGACGGCGGGCGCGGACGAGGGAACCTTCCCGGTCACCTTCGCGATGACCGACCACAGCACGGGTGCGGCGCTGAGCGGAGCGACCCTCCGTGTGGCCGTGGCCAAGGCCGGTGAGCTGTGGCCGTTCGACACCAACGAGGGCATCTACCCCGACGGCGCGAGCTTCTCGGGCGGCTTCGACGGCGGCGGTTGGGCCTTCTCACAGAACGCGCTGACGGCGGCGGGTGTCACCAGCGGCTCCACCGTCACGGTCGACGGCATCTCCTACATCTGGCCGACGATCAAGTCCGGTCAGCTGGACAACCTGGAGATGGCCGGCCAGATGATCCCGATGCCGGCCGGCACGTCGGGTGCGTCGCTGGGCCTGCTGGGCACTGCGACCAACGCACCGGTCGACGGCAGCGGCGTCTCGGGCACGGTGACCGTCACCTACACCGACGGCTCCACCTCCAAGGCGACGGTGGGCTTCTCGGACTGGACGCTCAACGCCGGTTCGAGCCAGCCGATGGCAGGTGACACGACGGCCGTGACAACGGGCTACCGGAACACCGGAAGCGGTGGCCGGGACGGCGTGAAGACCTACGTCTTCGCGACGAAGGTCGCCCTCGACGCGTCCAAGCAGGTGGCGTCGATCACGCTGCCGGTGACGGGTTCGACCGGCACGGACCACCTGTTCGCCTACGGCTTCGGCCAGTGAGGTACGGCAGTCGCTGAACACGGCGGCCGGTTCCCGGGCGAGAGCCCAGGAGCCGGCCCGCCGGCCGTACGGACCGGTCGCACGGTCCGATGACCGCGCCCCCGGCGCCCGCTGTCTCCGTGGGGATCCACGCAGTCGAGCTTGCCCGAGCCGTGCCGGTCCGGCGTGCTCAGCGCCCGGGCCGGCGCTTCGCTGTGCTCGTAGGACCCTCGAAGCAAGGTGCTCCGGGACGAGCCCTGTCGTGCGGGCCGCGCCCGCTCTACGAGGTCGCCTGCGCCGGCACCGAGCCTGAGTGGATGATTTATCGGCACCCGCAGAGACGAAGCAACACGAGTGCTCGTCCTGCAGCAGCACTGAACAAGCTCCTGAGCTGCATGGATGACATTCTCCGAAGCCACGCATTTGGCCACGCAACCGCTCGCACCAGCTGACTGCGCAAGACCCTCGATCGGGGGTGATGGCCGTCGGCCGGAGCCGTCCGAGTCAGGTCACCGCGCAGCTCGGCAACATTCTGTGACACTTCAAGGGGAGGAGTCCCGTGCATCGACGCTCCGCCATCAGCCGCTGGATACCTGAGCGATGGATCGGGAAGAACCGCCGCGCCCAGGAGGACATCTCCCGTGGCGTGGTCGTCGACGAGTACGCCGCCGAATTGGCAGCACTCCTCACCGCCGGCCTGAGTACGCGGGTTGTGCTGCGCTCACGCGAGTAGTGGAGACTGACGAAGACTTCTTCGAGACCGCATGATCGGTCCAGGTTGACCCGAGGCTCACTCGATCGTTTGCCCAGCCAGTACCTGCCGGTCGGGGACGGGCGCGTCCTCTACCTGGCAACTGTGCTGGACCATCTGCGCGGCCTCGCGCTCAGCGTTAACAACACCAGTGCCGGTGCTTTGCGGATCCTGACGGCAGAGGATGACGGCAACAGAGTCGTTCACACAAGGACCTTGGAGGTAGCAAGGGGACTGCCGCGGTCCGATTTCTCGGCGGCGACTACCGCCGGACCCACGAGCGACAAGGCGCGTTCCTGCCGCGCCCCGGCCGCGCACTGCCGTGCCGAACTGGGCCAGGTCACGCTAGCCCTGCACGAGTTCGAAGCCGTCCTCCGCCAGGTGCGGGCCGTGGACAGCGACGCCTGCGACGAGGCGATAGAACTGCGCCGCGCCATCGGATTCCTGGAACTGTCCGAGGGACGACTCGTCGAGGCCCGGCGGATGCTCGAACCGCTCCACGACGACATGTGCGTGGTCTACGGCCCAGACGACGAGGACACCGTGGAACTCGCCGAGGCCCTGGCGCGGATCCGCCTCACCCTGGACGGCGCACACCGGGAAACACCCGAGACTTGACCGCCGACTCGTGGGCCTGTCCGGATTCAAGGGAACCTGCGTGGGCGCTGGCCAGCCTCTAGCGCAGAAAGAAACTGCCATACGGGCACTACGGAATTACCGTGATCAACGGCCCGCGCCAGCCGGGCGACGGTGTGTGCCGCGTGGACTTGTGCCTCAGCTCCAGGCTGCCTTTTCGTTGCTGTAGGTGTGCAGCGTGTGTTGAGGCGGGTGGGGCAGTTCGAGTGCTTCGCTGAGGGCGGGGATGAAGCGGTCTGTACGGACGAACTCCATGAGCAGCTGGTAGACGGCGTTGCCGTGGACGACCATGCCCCGTCTGGGGCCAGCGACGCGCAGCACGTCCGTACTGGTGTCGAATGTGCCGTCCTGTTCGGGGAGGAGGACCTGGGCATGAAGGCCTCGACGCTGGAAGCGTTCAGCGAGGCCGTCGGCGAGCGCGAAGGTCTGGATGATCAGGTAGTCGCAGATCAGGGCCGCCCGGTGACGGGCAGGCAGGGGATAGATGCCCCAGGGGGCCGTAGCCGGGTCGCGGGCGGTGGTGTCGGTGCTGGTGGCCTGGAGGTGGTGGAGGCGTTCGACGCCCTGATGCTGTTCCAGAAGTCGGTTGCGTTGGCTGGCATAAACGGCTCATTTCGCCTCGGGGTGGGCGTCACGCGCCGCGGTGAGCAGGTGCAGAACGCTGATGACGCGGTCGCTGATGCGCGCCGCGGCGTAGCCGTCTTTCTCTGCTCGGTCGAGCAGTGGGCTGACGTCGCGGACGTGGGTGCGCAGTTGTGTCCTCGACCGCCACAACTGGGTGGCTTCGTTCCCCGGCAACGGTTGAGACCCGTCGATGGCATCCAGGAGCCGCTCCGCCTGCTTGAGTTGCCGGCGTGCCTTCGTCGTAGCACTCGCTGTCGTACTGGACTTCACCTCCCGGAGCATGCGGCTGCCGTCGGGCCTGAGCTCGGTCACATCTAGGACGCGCAGTACGGAGGTGAGGTCGTGCAGAAGGGCGAAGTTCCCCTCTTTGCTTTTGATCTCGATGACCTTGCCCAGCTCGTAGTCCAGGCCCTCCTTGCCGACGAACGGGCCCGACGGGTCGTTGCGTGAGAGGGCGACGATCGCGCGCCGGTCGTAGTTGTAGACCCGCCAGGCCAGCACGTCGCCGACGGCCCGCAATTGCCGGATGACGCGCTCGGCGACGTGACGCTCCAGCCGCCAGTCCTCCTCGCGGCTACTGTCGGACGGGCAGCTCAGCTGCCACGGAGGAGCGACGAGCGCGGCGATCTCAGTGGTGTGGTCGCCGGGCCAGTCAGGTGCCTTGAGGCCCTGCACGCGGCGCAGCGCGCGGCGGATGCTCTGACCTCATGTATTCGGCTATGAAAGCGATCTGATGCCCCGACAGAGGAAGGGTGTCTCCCACCTGCGATGATCTGGATTGCCTAGATCAAGAACGTCGCGAGGAAGAGACACCCAACAGGTGCAGGCTACCGAAAGGGATCACCGGCTCGGTGTGCGGGCCGGCGGCAAGCGTCTCGTCGGACATGAGGGGTGGTGCTGCTGAGGAAGGTCGCCGACCGTGTGGGGCTGACCCGTGCTCTGGCCGCCGCGCTTCCGGGGGGTGCCGGCCCGGGCTGGCGGGACCGGGGCATGGTGCTGGTTCAGCTGGCCTGCGCGATCGCTCTCGGCGCGACGAGCGTTCTGGGAGCCGTGCAACTGCAGTACCAGTGGCGGGCGTTGTTTCCGAAACCAGTCCCGGACCGCACGTTGCGACGCGCCCTGGAGGCGATCGACGGCCCGGTCGCGGCGCGCGTCGAGCGGGTCCGCGCCGTGATACGCCGCCTGGTGTGGACCTGGCTGGCCCTGCGGGCCGCCGGCTTTCCCTGGATCTCGGTGTGCGGCCGGCAGCTGACCGGCTGGTACGTCCTTGATCTCGACGCCACCGTCGTGGCCTGCACCAGCCGGAAAGAAGGGGCGGCGGGCACGTTCAAGGGCACCTGGGGGCATCACCCGCTGGGGGCGTGGGTGGCCAACACCCGCGAGTGCGTGGCGATGCTGCTGCGGCCCGGCAACGCGGCCGCCAACGACGTCGCCGACCACAAGACGGTTCTGGCCACCGCCTTGCGGCAGCTCCCGCTGCGGCTGTGGTCACCCTGCTGCGAGGGCTCGCCACGATCACCGAGGCCGAGGACGACCCGGCCTCCTTCATCGCACCAGACCTTCTTCTCAGCTTCTGGCGCCCCTTCGAAGCGGACGACGAACCCGACGAAGAACAGGGCTATCACTTCAGCTCGGTCCTCCTGGCTCGACCCGGCTACTACGACACACCCGCTGAAGCCGCTGCCAGACTCCGCGCAGCTGGACACCAGAAGCCGTGACCTGACGAGTTCGGCTGGTGACGATCCACCCCGTTACCACCGCCTATCAGAGTGGAAGGGCCTCATCAACCATGGTCTTCAGGTCTGCCGGCAGATCAGGTGAGTCCCGCCAGTTCTGGGCGATCAGCAAGAGCGCGACCCATGCGTCACGCGCCTCAGCGTTCGACTGCCCGGAAAAAACCGCGTCCAGCACTCGCCTGGCAAGACCGTCGACAACCTCATACAGGGCATTCGAGACCTTGCTCACGTCATCCAGAGGCGAGCCCGCAGCATGAGACGGTGCACCGTCGAGTCTGATGGTGACTGAGGCGGCCGAGTATGTCCTTCCATGGAGGAAGTCACGAAGGCTGCCAACTTGATGACGATACGGCAGAAGCGGCTGATCAGGACTCTGAGACACACCGTCACCCTATTTGAAGCGGGACCGTCGCTAACGTCCCTCACACAGCAGCGAAGCCCTGAGCTGCAACTAGGCCACATAGACCCGAGATAACGGTCGTCGTTATCGCCTACATCGAGCTCTAATTCAGACCATCGGCTGGCGCTCTGGCCTGCCGGTCACTGCCCGCCAGACCCGGCTACCCCGCACCATTCGGTCAGTGCTTGGCGGGCGGCGTCGATGCGACGTTCAGGCGACTCGTCCGAGATGGCCCACGCGATATAGGCGTCTGGTCTGACCAGAACGCTTTTCTTGGTGGCCCCCTTGGGTGACACGATCTCGACCTCGCCGGCCCACTCTGTGATGAGTGAGGGGAGGCGTTCGGTGTCGGCCGGGGTGACAAGGATGAACCGTCGCTTGCGGAGGGCTTCGTAGAGTCTGCGTCCGTCGGTGAGGGGGATGTCAGGTGCCCGCTTGCCGACGAGGGGGTGTGCGCCGGCCGGTGCGGCGTAGGAGATGTCGATTCCCGAGATTGCCTTGGCCAGTCGTCGGGCCACTGGTGGGGTTTGCAGCACCGTACGCGCTGAGAGGTCACGGAGGCCGCACAGTGCCCGTGGTGTGGTGAGGACGCCGCGGAGCAGTGCGCCGCTCATCCGCAGGACCCGGTGTCCTACCGGGTGCCGTTCGTTCTGGTAGCTCTCGAGCAGGGCCTCGGGTGCGCGTCCGCGCTGAACGGCCGCGAGTTTCCAGCTCAGGTTTGCGGAGTCCTGGATGCTGGTGTTGAGGCCCATGCCGCCGGCGGGGGAGTGGACGTGGGCGGCGTCGCCGACGAGGAACACCCGGCCTACCCGGTAGCGGGGGGACTGGCGTTCGTCGCTGTGGAATCGGGAGAGCCAGCGGGGGTCGTGCATGCCGAAGTCGCTGCCGAGCGCCTGGCGGGCGACGTCTTTGATTTCTTCCAGATCGACCGATGCGTCGTCGGGCATGGGGTGGTGGCGATTCCATGCCATGACCCTGAACCAGCCGTCGCCGAATGGGACGACGATGGCGAAGGCGTCTCCGATCGCTGCCACGGTGGGCGGCTTCTTCGGCGGGTCGGCCATGCGGACGTCTGCGAGCATCATGGAGCGGACGGCGGAGCGGCCGGGGAACGGGAGGCCGAGGGACTGGCGCACGCAGCTGTTCCGTCCGTCTGCGCCGACTACGTAGTCTGCGCGCAGGCTGTGTTCAGTGCCGGCTGGTGTCTTCACGGTGACGTCGACACCGGTGGGGTCTTGCTGGAGACCGGTCACTTCGTGGGCCCGCATGATGTTCACGCCGTGTGTCAGGGCGCGGGCCAGGAGTAGTCGCTCGGTGTTGTACTGGGGCGTCACGAGTACGTGGGGGTATCGGGTCGGCAGGTGCGAGAGATCGATCCGAAGGAATTGCAGGATCGGGTTGCGCAGGCCGGTCAGCAGCAGGTCGTCGGCCAGGCCGCGGGCGTCGAGTTGTTCCATCGTTCGGGCGTGGACGGCGAATGCGCGGGTTAGCTGGGATTCCCCTTCTCGCCGTTCCACGACGGTGCAGCGCACTCCGGCCTCGGCCAGGTCACCTGCGAGTAGCAACCCTGCTGGACCAGCACCGACGACCAGCACGTCAATGTCGGATCCCATAGTCTGTCCTCCGCGTCGACAGAACGAGTAGTACGACGGGTGAGTATCAGACTGCCGCCCGCCGCCAGCGGTGATGTTCAGGGCGGGTGGGTGACCGTGCCCGGGAGTTCACTCGGGTGGTGTAACCCGTGGCTTCTCCTGACCGTGCAAGCGCCCGCAGCATCGTATGGACCACCGTACGAGACGGGCCACTTCCCCGCCTGTCAGGCATCGGCCCGGAGGCGCTCCCTAACCGCGTCCCGGACAGCCGCGTTCGGAGCGGCTGAACCTGGCTCGGCGGCCAGGGCGATCGCGCGCCGTCTCCACAGTGCGCGTCCGGTCCTGTGCCGCATGGATGGACGGAGCGCGATCGGTTCGCCGTGTCAGCCGATCGGGCTTGCGCCCTGCTGGAAGGCGTTGATGAGATTTCCGTCGTTGTCACGGATCGCGGTCGAGATGCTGCCGTCGCCGAGGTCCATCTGCTCCCAGACGGTCGTCACGCCCAGGTCACGGAAGGTGCGGGTCACGCTGGCGAGGTCCTCGACGCGGAAGACCAGGGCCTTGTTGCCGATCGGGCGGATGTGGGCGGGGGGCTCTGCCGTCAGTTCGGGGATCCGCACACCGCCTGCGGGCTGAAGGAGTTCGAGCCGGAACCCGGGGCCCTCCAGGAAGGCGACGTCGGCTCCGATGGCGTCGAAGCGGGACTTCGCCAGCAGGGTGAGGCCGAACACCCGGTTCCACCACTGGATCGACGCGTCGAGGTCACTGACGGTAATCGTCACGTTGTGAAGGCTGTAGGCGAAGGGCGGCTGGGCAGCGGTGGTCATGGTGATCACTTTTCGTTGGGCGTGTGCAGTCGTTTGCGGTGGGGCACGCGAGACCCTCGCGCAGTCCCGCCCGGCTTCTCTCTGCCGTGCACTGGAACAGGCTGTGCCCGTCAGCCGCCGACCCGACGTCCACTTGCAGTAGCGAATCCGCGGGCCGCAGCTCAAAGGTAGGCCTTATGGACCGCACAGTCAAGAACGTATGTCCTCTTCAGGTGCATTGTGAAGTCAGTGGATCATTGCACCAGTTGACGGCTCGCCGCCAGCATGCGGAAGAGAGGCGCGAACGAAGTCCTGCGCGGACTAGGGGAGCTGGAGACCTCGCTCCCAGGGCCCGTGGACAATGGTCCGGCGCCGTCGGCTGCCAGAGCGTCGTCCGGCCCGCGTTGAGGCGCAGAGGCACGGCCGGAGAGCCTGCTGAAGGGCATGGTGAAAGGGGCAGGCTGTCAACCGCGCTGGAGCGGGCGCCCGGGCCACTCGTGGGGGTGTTCGGAGGGCAGGTGCGCCGGACGCTCGCACGCCGACTCAAGCAGGCCCACCCAGATCCCTGCCTGTCGGCACATCACCTGGGAAAGGTGCCGGCCCGCAGGATAGTCAGGGCCGGGACAGCTGCTTGAGGGCGGCCTGGCTTATCTGCAGCAGAGCTGAGCCGTCCATGTCGGTCTTCGCGAGAAACTCGAGGCCCTGCATGACGGCAAGGAGCAGTCGCCCGAGCTCCTGGGCGTCCGCGCTCGGTTCGACCGTCCCCTCGTCCTGGGCTTCCTTCACGCAGGCGATCAGAAGATCTTCGACCGCTTGATAGCTGGTCCGGGCCCGGGAGACGACATCCGGATCATTGCTGTGCAGCTCGGACGTGCTGTTGACCAGAAGACAGCCGCGCCGCTGCGGGTCCTCCGTAAATCCCTTGGCCACCCCCTCGACCAGCAGGGTCAGGCGTTCGAAGGCCGTACCGGGCCCGGTGAGGACCGCCCGGACGCCGTTCAGCTGTTCGTCGCGGTAGCCGTCCAGCACGTGCAAGAACAGCTGCCGCTTGTCGCCGAAGGCCCCGTACAGGCTGCCCTTGCCCAGTCCCGTGGCGTCCGTCAGGTCCTGCAGTGACGTAGCCGCGTAGCCCTGATTCCAGAACTGCTCGCGCGCAGATTTCAGTACCTGGTTCTCGTCGAAATTCCGCGGTCGTCCCATGTTCGACAGCATACGTTGTTCTTGACCTATCGGTCCAGATTATGAGGTGCCGTCCCGGCCGTACGGAGCACGGGAGGGCCGGGCGGTCTCTCCGTGATCGCCGCACAGGGCGGCAGGCCGCGCGATGGCGGGGGTGCGTGATGCATGGCTCCCGGTCGGAGCCTTTCGCGGCGCCCCTCGCGGACGGGCCGGCGTCGGCCAGCCTGCCGCTGCTCGGAGATGTGGATGAAGTCACGTTTTTGTCCGTGCGGTCCATAACGCGGTTCTTTACCGTACAGTCCATAACTGGGCCCGGGACCGTCCGGTTCGGGCTTGTAATGCCGCAGTGACTTGGTGCACGTCTTCTGGCGTTCGCACCGGACAGGGGTAAACGATCATGGGACAGCTTGACGGGAAGACGGCAGTCGTCACCGGAGGCAACAGCGGAATCGGACTGGCCACCGCCAAGCGATTCGCACGTGAGGGCGCGCACGTGTTCATCACGGGCCGCCGGCAGGAGGCTCTCGACGCCGCGCTGGTCGAGATCGGTGGGGAAGCCACCGCTGTCCGGGGCGACGTCGCGAACCTCGCGGACATCGACCGCCTCTACGCGGCTGTCGCCGAGCAAGGCCGGTCCATCGACGTACTGTTCGCCAACGCGGGCGGCGGTGAGTTCGCCGCTCTTCAGCAGGTCACCGAGGAGCACTTCGACGCCACCTTCGACATCAACGTGCGAGGCATGCTCTTCACCGTTCAGAAGGCCATTCCGCTGTTCAATGACGGCGCCTCGGTGATCCTGACCGGATCGACTGCCGCCACCTCAGGCGGCGCCGCCTTCGGCGTGTACGCCGCGTCCAAGGCCGCGGTCCGTTCCTTCTCCCGCACCTGGGCCAACGAACTCAGCGGCCGCGCGATCCGAGTGAACACCCTGGTGCCCGGCCCGATCGTCACCCCGGGCATCACCGGCCTGGCCGCGGACGCCGACCAGGCCGCGAAGATGAGGGACGTCTTTGCCAGCCAGATTCCGCTGGGCCGGATGGGGCACCCGGACGAGGCCGCAGCTGCCGCACTGTTCCTCGCCAGCAATGAGAGCAGCTTCGTCACCGGATCCGAGCTGTTCGTAGATGGCGGACTCAACCAGATCTGACCGAAGCCATACAGCCGGCGGAAGCGGCAGAAGACACGAGGCCTTCCCCCGGCAGGGCCCCACAAGGCACGAATCACCCCGAGCCCCTCCGCCGCTGCGGGAAGGACCCGTCACCGACGCTCTTGCCCATGGTGACGGCTGGCAGTCCGCCGCCGCGCCCATGGAAAAGACGCCTGCTTCTGAGCGCCGGCACCGGCGTAAGCAACACGAGGGGGGCCCGGTCGTTAGCGGCCGGACCCCCCTCCTATGGTGCCGTGCGAGTCAGATCACCACCGCTACCCTCGTCCGCGGCCGTCGCCCACGCCCGTGCAGAGCGTGACGAACCCGAGCAGCCACAGCACCAGGAAGGCGGGCGCCACCCGCCAAAGGGACTTGACGGCGAACCCGCACCGAACGGGACGCGTGCGAAGGCAGAACGAGCAGCAGGGAAGCCATGGTTGTCGACGTCGTGTGCCGTGGCCTGCCCTGCTGCAGCTCCTTCAGCCCGTAGCCCGCTGAACCGGACCAGAGGATGTCGAGCTGCCCAGCCGGATCTGCACGGCGGCCGGCGACGGCGGGTTCGGGTCCGACGCCGGCCTGCCCTCCACGACCGGCGGCCAGCGCGCAGCACGGCATCCGACGGGAGGGTCTTGCTACTACAGCGCAAGGTCAGTGAGGACCAGCACGCGCTCGTAGGTGTAATCCATCATGGCGAACTTCACTCCTTCGCGGCCGACACCGGACTGCTTGACCCCGCCGTAGGGCATCTGGTCGGCGCGATAGGAGGGCACGTCGCCGATCACGACTCCGCCGACCTCCAGAGCCCGATGCGCTCGGAAGGCAGCCTGCAGGTCGCGTGTGAACACGCCTGCCTGCAGCCCGTACTTGGAGTCGTTCACGGCCGCGAAAGCCTCGGCCTCACCGGACACCTTGAGCACCGTGAGAACTGGCCCGAAGACCTCCTCGCAGGCCAGGGTCGTGTCTGCCGGAACATCCGCGAGGACCGTAGGCGCGTACGAGGCGCCCTCCCGCTTGCCGCCCGTATACAGCGTGGCCCCGGAACCGACGGCTTCGTCGACCCACGACTCGACGCGGCATGCTGCGTCCTCACTGACAAGCGGACCCACATCGGTTCGGTCATCCGAGGGGTCGCCGGTGACCTGAGACTCGACGGCTGCGACGATAAGCGGCAGCAGTCGGTCGTACACCGCGGCGTCGGCTATGACACGCTGCACGGAGATACAGGACTGCCCGCCCTGATAGTTGGAGAACACAGCGATACGCTTGGCGGCCCAGTCAAGATCCTCGTCGCTCGCAAAGTCGGCCAGCACCACGGCCGCGCCGTTCCCGCCGAGCTCCAGTGTGCAGTGCTTCCTGGGGACCGAGTCCATGATGGCGTACCCGACCCTCTCGGAGCCGGTGAACGAGATGACCGGCAGGCGCTCGTCCTGCACCAGCCCCGGCATCCGGTCATTGGCGACGGGAAGGATGCTCCATGAACCGGCCGGCAGTTCGGTCTCGGCAAGCAGGTCACCGATGATCAGGCCCGAGAGCGGAGTATTGGGCGCCGGCTTCAGGATGATCGGGGCGCCGGCCGCGATAGCCGGGGCGACTTTGTGGGCACATTGGTTCAGCGGGAAGTTGAACGGCGTGATCCCCAGCACAACGCCCTTCGGGAAGCGGCGGGTGAGCGCGAGCCGGCCCTGGCCGCCGGCGTCAGTGTCCAGCCGCTGAGCCTCGCCACTGTTGAAGCGGCGCGCTTCCTCCGCGGCGAACCTGAACACGGACACCGCACGGCCGACCTCGCCGCGAGCCCATTTGATCGGCTTTCCGTTCTCCGCGGATATGAGCTGCGCGATCTCCTCGCTGCGCTCCACGAGGCGCTTGCTCACGTGGTCGAGCGCGGCGGCACGCACATATGCCGGCGTAGCCGCGAACTCATCGCGAACGGCGTATGCCGACGCCACCGCCTCCTCGACCTGCTCGTCGGTGGGAACACTGACCTTTCCGATGAGCTGCCCGGTCCAGGGGGAGCTAATAGCCAAGGTCGTCTCACCACTGGCCGCGCGGCCGGCGAGCCAGAAAGCACGGGTGGGAATCATGTCCTGTCACGGCCCTTTACGTCTGAAGGTGCGCTGACGTGCATCCGCCAGCAGTTAAACCGTAGGACCGCTGAGGTGACAGACGTTTTGTACGTGGTGTAGTGATCGCATGCAGGCGCATGCCGGAAGGTAGGCTTTCGCGCGGCGGTCCATCCTTCGGACGGTGACTCGCGGTTATCGACGTTCGATACGAGACCAGTGACCGACGCCCGTCGCACCATTGGTTCTTTCGACACCCGATCCTGGTGTGACTGCCCGACGGAACCTGCTCGACGCGCTGATGTCTCGCGTACTAGCTTCCCGCGGACGGGGCTGCGGAAAGGAATTCCTCAACGCTGAGTGTCGCGTGCGAAATGAGCGGATACCGCAAGATCATGGCATCGTAGGCAGGGTGCAGGAAGACGCGGTTGAGTTGCGACTCGTCGAGTCCGCTGAGCCCGCCGTCCCAGGCCATCCATCCTGCCTCTCCCCGCACGTGGTGTTCTGCCCAGTGTCCACCACGTGCAGTAATGGGCACGGTTGGGGGCCTGGCCGCCGCGTACGTGTATCCCATGGACGAAGACCTCACGGGGCTCGACGGCAGGTTCATTCACCTCACCTCTCTCACCGAGGTCGTCAATGAGTTTGCTACGCCTGAGGACGTCGACAGCATCGCGGCAGAGGCAGCTCTGCGCACAACCGAAGCCTTGACGGTTGTGGCCCAGGAGGCATTCAGGACATACGGCCATCGTCGACCAGGGCACGAACCTCCGCCCTTCGCGGTTGCGGCATCGCGCACGGGTGAGTTCGATCTGAATGGTCTCGGTGCTGACGATGTCGAAGCGGTCCGTGCAAACTGGTGGTTGTCCGCACCGAGCGTCAAGTGCAGCTCGGTGCACGACATTAAGGCCCAGCGCATTGGTGATCACGTGTAGTGCGCCGGCACCGCCCAGTGGCTCCTTGCTGGTCTCGCGTTTGACGCCCCAGGCGAAAACGTGGTCGTTCCGGTGGGCGCTGTGTGGGAAACCCGCGTGCTGGTCAGCACAACGCAGTCTGAGACGCCGTTGACAGTTCTTCGGACGTTCCAACCGAGAGCGGCCACAACCGAAGAGCTTGCGAACATGCCTGAGCCCCCACAGAAGCCGGACTTGAATCTCTTTGCTGACGCCGCCCGTTGGAGCAGGCTCGAACGGGCGGCGGCTCACGCCAATCGCAATCTCAGCGGAGCAGCCCTTGCGAACTTGCTCCAGCAGCTGGACGAGTTCTCGAACGAGAGGGGGTATTTCCGGTCCGCAGATGCGGAGAGAATCCGGACTCTGATCCTCGGGCATGAGTCGCCCACTGAGCCACCAGCCGACGACTGAGGCGTCCCCATGCCTCCGTAGTGGGTCAGACCAGGGCCATCGGATCCCGTTGTCAGTGCCGTACGGCACGATGCCGGCCATGCCGACTCTGAATGACCTCCCCCCGTACCGTCGGGCAAAGCAGCTGTGGGAATACGCCCACTTCGGCGTGGACCGGATCGAGGAGATGGTTCGGGAACGGGCTGGGACGCCGTGCCACCTGTCCGGAGTTTCCAAGCCATCCTTGCCCCGGGTAGCGGTACTGGGCGCGGACGGCCGGTACCACCTGATGAGCGATGACCGGATGATCTGCGCCAAGCGCCGTACAAGGCAAGGTTGGGAGCACGAGCAGTGGTGCGGGTGGACGGAGATCGCCGGAGGGCTGGTCTATGGCTACCGCGCCGGCGGGACGCACGACTCCCTAATGCACAGTTGGTTCGTGCAGGCCTCGCCCGAGGGCGTACCCCCTTCGTCGGTGGCGCCGGTACAGCGCTGCCAGCACGGGTCTTACGGCGTCTTCCACTACTGGCCGCCGCCCTCGGCCAAGACGTCCGCCGTTCGGCGGCTGCGGGCGGTGCTGGTTGACCCCCTCGGGCCGGACTGCCACCTGTGCGGCGCCCTGCCCGGGGCGATGGTGGATCACGACTACTCCACGGGCATGGTGCGCGGCCTCCTGTGCAAGTTCTGCAACCGGACCGTGGAGGAGTGTCCGCACGTCGCTGGCTGCCCGAAGGCCGAGTACATGGACAATCCGCCAGCGGCACGACTGGCGCTTCCGCACCCGCCCTACCTGGCGTACGAACCGAAGGAGTCAACGAGGCAGCACAAGATCGAGTTGCTCGGATTCGATCCGCTGGCCGAGTGGAGGCCGGGGCGCCGGTGACCCTCCCGGGATTCCCTGTCTCCCGGCCCCCGTCGTGAGGCCGGTCAGAACAGCACCACCGCGCCTAGTAGGGCTTGGTCAGGTCGGCTGTGGTGGTGCGTGTCCTCCGGGCCCGGTGTGGCGTTGGGAGAGTGTGACTCCGGACGAGATGACTGCAGTACGTGGTGAGTTGGAGGAGTTCGCGGCCGACGTGTTCGAGCCGTTCGCGCGCAATGACCAGCGCCGCTGGGGCAGGGCCAGGTCTATCTGCGGGGGCTGCTTACCG
Organism: Streptomyces sp. NPDC046900; assembly: GCF_040644975.1. Taxonomy (NCBI): domain Bacteria; kingdom Bacillati; phylum Actinomycetota; class Actinomycetes; order Kitasatosporales; family Streptomycetaceae; genus Streptomyces; species Streptomyces sp. NPDC046900. Next base: position 61,396 of record NZ_JBEYXD010000052.1, read on the forward strand.
ACGGGCAGCGTAAGTCGGTCGAGCCGATGGCCGCGCGGCTCGGTGAGGACGGGAACCGGCAGGCACTGGCTCATTTCATCACCACCAGCCCGTGGGACCCGGCCCACATCCGGGCGAAACTGGCCTGGCGGATGGAGGCAGTGATCGGGCCGCAGGCCCTGGTCTTCGACGACACCGGGTTTCTGAAGGACGGGACCTCCTCAGCCTGCGTGTCGCGGCAGTACACCGGCACGGCCGGCAAGGTCACCAATTGCCAGGTCGGCGTCTCGCTCCACCTCGCGTCCGACCACGCCTCCGCGGCGGTCAACTGGCGGCTGTTCCTGCCCCAGACGTGGGATCCCGCGTCTGCGAAGGCCGATCCGGGCAAGGTCACCCGACGTGCCGCCTGCCAGATCCCGGACGACGTCGGGCATGTGGAGAAGTGGCAGCTGGCCCTGGACATGCTCGACGAGACCCGCTCCTGGGGCATCGAGGTACCGCTGGCCATCGCGGACGCCGGATACGGCGACGCCGCCGCGTTCCGGCACGGACTGCAGGCCCGCGGCCTGAACTACGTCGTGGGAATCTCCAACACGCTCTCAGCTCAGTCCGCCGACGCGGTGCCGGTGGCCGAGCCGTACTCCGGGACCGGACGCCCGCCGGTGGCCAAGTATCCCGACAAGCCACGGTCGGTGAAGGAACTGGTCATCGCGGCAGGCCGGAAGGCAGCTCGGCCGGTGCAGTGGCGTGAAGGCTCCCGGCCCGGCACCGGCCGCTCCGGCCGCAAGCGGATGTACTCCCGCTTCGTGGCCTTGCGCATCCGGCCAGCCGGACGCGAGGTCCAGCAGGCCACTGACGGCCCGGAGCTGCCGGAGTGCTGGCTGTTGGCCGAATGGCCTGCCGGCGAGAGCGAGCCGGTGCAGTACTGGCTGTCCGACCTGCCCTCCGGCATGCTCCTGACCACGCTGGTCCGGCTCGCCAAGCGCCGCTGGCGCATCGAGCACGACTACCGGGAGATGAAGCAGGCCCTGGGCCTGGCCCACTTCGAGGGCCGAACCTGGGGCGGCTGGCACCACCACGTCACCCTTGTCTCTGTCGCGCATGCATTCTGCACGCTGCAACGACTGGCCCGGGCCCCAAAAGACGCGGCGCCGGCCTGAGCCTCTACCAGGTCGTCCGCGAGCTACAGACACTACTCGCGGCCTGGACCGGCGCCTGCCCGACCTGCCACCGCGACATACCAGCACCAATACAGACCTGACCAAGCCCTACTAGTAGGACTCCGTTAGGTCTGTCTTGATCTTGGTGCCGTCTTGTTGGGAAGAGGCTGGTGGCAGGTGGTGCAGGTGCCGGTCCAGCAGTTCAGGAGGTCCTGGATGGCGTCGAGGATCTGGTAGAGGGTGAGTTCGCTGTATCGGCTTTTGGGGTCAGCCGCTGCTCGGTGAGGAAGGCATGGGCGGCGGTGACCAGGGTGGCGTGGTGGTGCCAGCCGTTCCAGGAGCGGCCTTCGAAGTGGTCCAGGC
>NZ_JBEYXD010000053.1:0-60539 GCF_040644975.1 Streptomyces sp. NPDC046900
GACCACCGGTCTCCGCCTGGAGGTTCCCGCTTTCGTCGCCGTGGACCGGGGGCCGCCAGGCCGCTGGGTTCCGATCGGGCGCCCAGACGACGTGCACCAGGATTGCCCACACTGGGGAAACAGGCTGTGTAGCCCATACCGTCATTCCGCCCTGACGCACCTGGGTGAGCAGGGCGCGTCGTTGCTGATGCTGATGCTGATGGCGAAGTCGAGGCACAAGAAGCCGGAGAACGTCCGCCGCTACTTCACGCCGTCTCCCGAGTCGATTGCCGAACTGGCCAGCTTGCTCGCGCCGGGCAACGCGCACCGGTAAACAGCTTGCGGGGACGTTCTCCTCGGTCGCCGACACACCAGGGGGCACGCTCAGGCCGGTGCCGTCACTTCCCGGACGGTGGCGGGCTCGCGGGTGGCCGGGCGCCGGGGCTCGGGGCGCCAGGTGGCGACCAGGGCGGCGGCCAGGAGCAGTTCGGCGATGTCGCCGCCGTAGTACATGATCTCGGTGCCTGCCTGTACCTGGGGGATGGGGGCGTGGATGTCGACCCAGAAGCCGCCGTATATCAGCTGGGAGATGCCCGCGTGGGCGGCGATGGCGACGCCAAGGTAGACCAGCCGTGCGCGTACGCCGGGCTGGGAGGGGGCGGGGTCGGGGCCGGCGATGACGTAGGCGAACAGGCAGCCGGACAGCAGGAAGTGTGTGTGCAGCAGCCAGTGCCCGGCCGGGTTGCCCGTGGTCGCGTTGTAGAGGGGGTGAAGTAGAGGACCGCGAGGCTGCCCGTGGACAGCGCAAGCGCCACGGCGGGGTGGGCGACGAGGTGGGCGGGCGGGCTGTGCAATACGGCAGTCAGCTGCCTGCCCCGGGCCGCGGGCAGGGTGCGCAACAGAAGGGTGACGGGGGCGGCCAGGACGAGCGCGATCGGCGCGTACATGCCGATGAGCATGTGCTGGGCCATGTGGCCGCGGAAGTCCTCGTGCGCGAAGTGCGCCACGGGCGGCAGCAGCGCGATGCCGAGCAGCGCGGTGCCGGTCAGGAAGCCGGCCGTCCGCCACCTGCTCCAGCCCAAGGCCGGATTGCGGCGGCGCGCGCGGCGAGCGAGTAGCAGGTAGGTGCTAGCGGCGGCCAGCAGGACGAGGGCGGGCAGCAGCCACTGAAGGAGGCTGCTGCCCGCGTCGTGCCCGTGAGCGGGCATGTCGTGGTCCATCAGGCGTAGCGGCTCTCACGCCGGCCGGCCGGGGCGCCCGGGTCGAAGGGCTGGCCACTGCGCTGGAGCAGGTAGCCGCCGGCCAGGAACACGGCGCCCAGCACGAGGAAGCCGGCGTCCCACCATGCCTGGTAGGGGCCGCCGTGGACGTGGTGGATGCCTATAGGCCGCGTGCGCGAAGAAGCCGGCGACTACACCGGGGCCGAGGACGTCTACCGCTGCGCCGCCGAAGGAGGAAACTCGGAGGCTGTGGGGCGCCTGAGCTGGTTGCGGGAGAGAAACGGCGACACCGATGCGGCCGCAGCGATCGAACGTGACGGCCTGGACGCTGACCGCACCGCCCAAGACAACTGAATGTTCTGGTCGAACATCAAGGCAGCGGTAGGCGGCCGATGCCGCCGGGTCTCGGTCGGCATCTGGGCCGGCGCTCATCGCGAAGTCGGAAAGGCGTGGCGCCCCCTCCGGGCGGGCGACCAGGGTGACCCGCTGCTGGGTGCTCGGGATGGTCCGGTCCACGGTGCTCCGCCTCTCTCGGTGTCCGGGGCGGCAGACCGTGACCCGGGTGTCAGTCGGTGGTGCGCCCGGCCGCCGCGTCGTCGCCACGCAGGTCGGCGCTGATCGGCTGGCCCAGCAACTCGTCGAGCTGGGCGCGGGCCAGCTCCAGCCGGCGGGCGTACTCGTCACGCTCGGCCTGGAGCCGGTCCTCGTCCGCCGAGGAGACGGCGGCCTGGGCCTCCTGCGCTGCCGCAGTCGCCCCGAGCAGCTCGCGGACCAGGGCCTGGGCAAGCAACTTGTAATCGATCTCGATTGGCGGCTGGCCGGGGACAGCGACGGTGGCCGTCGCGCCGGCCGGCTCCGCCGGGGCGAGCGCACCGGCGGAGGGCGTGGGCGGCACGCCCAACCCCTCGATCTTGTACGTCCGCTTGCCGCGAATCTCCCGCGCGATCTCGCCCTCACGGTCCATCGTTGCGATGAGCTGGATGAACGCGACCGGGCTACCGGAATAGCCGACGGCGTCCTTCAGCACCCCCGTGGCGTATCCGGACGGGTCCACGACAGGGCCCGACGTGGCCAGGAACTGGCGGATACGCAAACGTGCGGTGCGGTCCCGAACCATCTCGTCCTCCAGTGACACATCGCCTGATTGCAGCACGATAGCACGTAGAGAGGAGGACGGCTTGTCACAACTTCCGGGCGAGTACCTCCAGTCCGACGTCGAGCGTTCTGGTGCGTCGTTCAGGGCATCGGCAACGGGTTGATCCTTTCCACTGTCGCGGCCGTGGTCGTGGCCTCGGTGCCCGCTGGTCAGACCGGAGTGGCGAACGGCATGAACACGAACATCAGGACGCTCGGTGGCTCACTTGGGGCGGCCGCCACGGCAGCCATCCTGACGGCGTACGCGGGGCCGGCCGGTCTCGACGGGGTGGGTTACGTCGCCGCCTTCGTTGTGCTGGCGGCAGCCATGGCGCTCGCCGCTGGGGCGGCCTTGCTGATCCCCCACGACGGCGCTCAGACTCCGGGTCCAAAACCGGACCCGATGGTCAGCGACGCGGGTCTGGCCGGGCCGGCGACGACGCACCCGGAGCCGGGGTGATCCCGGCCTGGGCTCGCAACTCCTCGAGCTTGGCGCGCGCCAGCACGAGACGACGCGCATAGTCGTCACGCTCGGCCGCGATCCGCTGCTGCTCGGCCGTCAGTTCCTGGATCACGGCGGGCGTCCCGCTCCCCGTCAGCTCACGAAACAGATACCGGGGCCAGCACGTCGTAGTCGACCTGCAACCGGCCGGCCGGGGTCTCCAGGACTCCGGAGGCAGGCTCGCCCGAGCCGGCGGGGAGGTCGACCGCGGTGATCCGGTAGGTCCGTTTGCCTCGGATCTCCCGGACCAGTTCGCCGTCACGCTCCATGGCCGCGAGGAGCTGGATGAAGGCTACGGAGGAGCCCTCATAGCCGACTGCTTCCTTGAGCACCTTGGTGGCCAGGCCGTGCCGGTCCTCGAGCGGACCGTGCTGCACGAGGTACTGCTTGATGCGGGCTCGAGCCGTACGATCGCGCGCCATCCCAATGAACCTTCCCGGGCCGTCTGTAATCGTGCCAACATGGTAACCGAACACGATTAGAGGAGCATCCAGGGAAACCGGCGAGGAAGAGCGTCAGGGGCTTGTGCACGGCCTGCGGTGGGGACTGAAGAAGTCCTTCGTGGACTACGTCCGCCGGATGCCCGACGGCAAGGGGTCGGTCGGTGCCGGCGCGGTGCCCGTCGGGACCGGGGACCTCTTCTACGAGCACGACGTCGAAAGGAGCGGCGCCGGGGTGTGGGCATTCCGTGGCGACGTCCGCTTCAGTGGGTACTTCGGAATGCTTTTCGTCCGCGTCGCCAACCCTTGGCTGGAGATCGACGGGAGCAGCGTGGTCCTGAGCATCGAGGATCCGCAGGCTCGAAAGGACGCGCCGCGCGTCCCGCTGGTGACGGGAACTCTTCAGCGTCTCGGCGACCAGGACGGCACCGAAGTCTGGGGCAGCGACGACGTTGCTCTGACGGCCGAAGGCGTCGCGCTGTTCAACGACGTCTACGCCGAAGGTGAACCGTTCGAACCTCTGGTGGTCCAGCTCCCCTTGAGCCGGGCGAGCTGATCGTCGAGCATCGGTGCCACCACACCGGTCGGTGAACACCACATCGCGACCGGCCCGGACTCCGTCGAGAGCGAGCGCGGCGACGGTGTCCGGGCTCAAAGGGGCACTCAACCCGTAGTCGGCGAAGGGATCATCAGGGGGATCCTCACGGGTGCGCGCGAACCGGGACGGCCGGACCTCTTCGGAGTTCCCGATGTTCGTGCGCACCGCCGACGGCGCCAGCACGGTCACCCCCACCTGGGTCCCGGCCAGCTCCAGGCGAAGCGTGTCGCTCAGCCCGACGACTCCGTACTTGGCCGTCGAGTAGAGCGCGCTGACCCGATTCGGCACGTACCCGTTCATCGAGGCGGTGTTGAGCACATGGGCCGCCCGGCCCGAGGCGACCATGCCGGGAAGGAACTCCTCGACGCCGTGGATCGTCCCCCAAAGGCAGACGCCGAGCACCCACTGCCAGTCCTCGTGCGTCGCTGTCAGCGCGTGGCGCGGTTTGAAGGCTCCCCTCCCTGAAGGGAGGGGATTCTCCACCCTCCAGGGTTGAGCGGGGATGTACGGCTCAGGCTGCCACCTGAGCCGGCGGCTCAGGTGGTCTTACGCCCTCGACACCGTCCGGGTTCCAACCTGCCCGGACCAGCATCACGCGGGCGGAGTTCTTGTCCCTGGGGGACACGGCTCCGCACACGGTGCAGGCATACGTTCTCATCGAGAGAGGTAGCGCGTGCTTGGTTCTCGCCCCGCACGTTGCGCAGTCCATCGTGGTGTGCGCCGGGTGCACGAGACGGACGTCCCGTGCGTGCTTGCGGCCCAGCTCGATCAGGGCACGCTTCGTCGCCGCGATGGCGGCATCGGCCGCCTTGCGGGCCATGGTGGTCTTCGCGAGGAACTTCGGCCTGAAGTCCTCCACCGCCACCCCGTCATGATCGCGCATGACGGACTTGGCCCACTTGCGGCCGGTGTCCTCCCGCTGCCGCGCGATCTTCCTGTGCAGCTTCGCTGCCTGTGCCTGCGCCTTCCGGTAGCCGGTGGATGCGGGCTGTCCTTTCGGTCGCCGGCGCCGGGCCATCATCCGCTGGTACTTCGCGAGCCGCTGAGCGGCCCGCTTGCCGTGTTCGGCATGCGGAAGGTCGTAGGCGTCGTCGGTGGTGGTCGCGGTCTCCTTCACACCCCAGTCCACGCCCAGGACGTGGCCGCTCTCCACAAGCGGCTCGACCTGGGCCGGGGCGACGAAGGAGGCGTACCAATGTCCGAGCGTGTCCTGGTACACGCGCACACTCGACGGGTCGGCCGGAAGAGCCCGCGACCACACCACGCTCACCACGATCTGGCCCGCAAGGTGCAGACGACCGTCCTTCAGACGGAAACCCCGCTTCGTGTAGTTGAGGCTCGGCCTGGCCTCCCGCTTGCGCTTGAAGCGGGGCATCCCCGCCCGACGGTGCATCGCAACCCGGTCCTTGATGTCCTTCAACGCCTTCGCCCTCGACCTGGCGAAGTCCCGAATCACCTGCTGCTGCGGCACCGAGGCACCCTCGGCCAGCCACGGCGTCACCCGACGCGCCTCGGTCAGCATCCTGTCCAACTGCGCCGGACCACACGTCACCTTCTCGCCGCCCGCTCTGCTCTGCACGTGGGCCTGCCGGGACTTGGCCACGCATTCGTTCCAGATCCAGCGGCAGCGATCCCACTCGGCTTCGAGTGCGCGCCGGGCTGTCTTGGACAGGCGTACACGGAAGGTGTACCGGGCATGCCCGGTGTCCTTCGTGGTCGCTTCTGCCGTCATGCATCCGAACCTACCTGGGAGGACTGACAGTTGAGAGTTCTTGATCATCGTGGGCGGCATCACCGCCGTGCGGGGTGGACACCGGATCGCCCTGACGGCGATCCGGCTGTCCCTGCCCTGCTCCGCAGGAGTCCGATTCCTCCCCCGCCTGAAGACCGGCGCATCCTCGGAGAAAGCCGGTGAACTTTTAGCCTCAGGGGTGCTGCGGTGTGACGCAGCCTGACTGTCGATCCCATCGGGCAGGCCACACTCCCCGCGTGTCTCAGCCGGTGCCCCGACGTGCCGATCACCGTCGCCCTCGCGCATTGAATGAAGCCGGGCCCGTCACCACGGGGGTGTGACGGGCCCGGTCCGCGTCGACGGTGCCACACCCCTTCATCCCCGCACGCGCTGAAAGGGGGCCGCCGCCACCAGGCGGGCGGTTTCTCCTTCAGTTGGGTCCGGCTGGGGCGGTGTCAACCGATGCCGAGGGTGTTCAGGGCGGTGGTCCAGTCGGTGACGATGGCGCGCTGGGCGGCGGCGAGGGTGACCTGGCCGGCGCAGACCGCGGTGTGCAGCTTCGTCTCCACCGGGTCCTTCTTGTTGTTGACTCCGCCGCCCGCCTGGTGGCCGGGGTCTGGGGGTTCAACCCACAGATTGCGAGGGTCGTTAGGGTCACCGCCGAGCTGCAAGCTGATCAAGTGATCGTATTCCGCGTCGCCCATACGACCGGTGTAGCCGTAGGAGGCCGCGTTCCCTTCCTTCTCCTTGCCGGTGACGGAGACGGGCGGGCGGATACCGGCGGTGTAGCCACCCTTACGGCAGATCGTGGACTTCAAGTTCGCCTGCGTGACAGCCGGAGAGATAGCGCCTGGGGTGCACGCCGGATCCTCCAACGGCTCCCCCTTCTCGGTGCGGTAGTGGCAGCTACCCGCCGGGGGCTGCTGTTGCACGCTGTACGTCTTCTGCGGCCCGGCACCGACCGGGATTTGCCGTTCGGAAGTCCCCCCTGCGGCTGCCGTACCTGATGCTCCTGCCGCCGGACTCGCCTTCCCGGACGAGGGCGTGCCGCCGATGGAGGAGGTAGGGGAGCAGCCAGCCAGCACAAGGCAGGCGAGCAGTACCGAGGAACCGGCTCTGTAGGTGGAACGCATCACACCCCTCTCATTACGCGGTTGCTTGAGCAGATGCTCCCCCAGCGGGCTGCTGGTCTACCGCACGAGGTGCGGCGCGAAGGCGCACAACGTCATACAGCACTGCGCCGTCGGCACACAACGAGCGGCCGCATTCTGCACCCCTCGGGGGTGGGATGCGAGCCGGGCAGGCCTCGTTCCGCCCGCTGCACGTCACCGCTCCATTGGTCGTCATTGAGCTCCTGCCGGCGGGCTTACGCCCCGTCGACCGTGTGACGTCCAGCCAGCCGGTCCGTCCGCACCTTGCGCATTCTTGCTTCCGGAGTGCGCTGGGGACTCTCACGTGGTGTCACCGATTTCTCTCACGCGATGTCTCAAGAAACGCATGACATCAAAGCGAGAATGAATAGTGACACCGACATGAGAAGTCACAGGAGGTGGCTCTTGCGGCGCTGCGTGGGGCCGGTGGATACCGCCGCGGGCTTGCTGCCGAACTAGCGTGTGAGCACGGGGGTGTTGCCCGTACCTGGCAGCGGGCGGTGACCGAGGCACGCGAGCGCTACGGGCGGGAGTGCGGCGGGGAGTCCTCGAGCACGGCATCGCGATTCCCGCGCCGTGCTCTCTTGCTGCGGCTGCCGGCCGCGCCCCGCTCGCCCTTTCTTTCTTCGGTGTGCCGGGGTGTCCCGCGCTGGGCGCGACGGCCCCGCCGACGCGCAACACCCGCTACGCGCACGCCCGGCGCCCAGGCGACGTCGGGCACCCTCCTCGGTCGGGTGTTGCGGCCCGGTCGACCAGCATCCGCAGGGACGTGCCACGCGGGCTGGCGGCTTCTGTCGTTCAGTCCAGGGCACGAAGGCGATTGGCTCCCAAGGCTGAGCAACGCTCAGCCTTGGGAGCCAATCAGAGACGCTTTGTCGTGGCGCTTCGACAGACGGGTCTCCCCCACCGCCAGCCACCAGCTATAGCGCTGCTTGGTCATTACGCTGACCGGAGTTTCACCGGCAAGTTCATCACCGCTTCCAGGACGCACGCTACGAGCCGGTCCGCCGACGCGCCCGGCGACGGTACTCAACTGCACACGATTTCGGGCAGCTTGGAGCGCTTGCTGTCCCCTCACCCATCAGCTGGGTGCGGGAGTATGCACACGCGCCGTCTCATGCCGGGGCTGGTTGTGCCGTCCAAGGCCAGCTGTGCTGACCGGAGCTGGCCGTGCCGCCCGGAGTCGACCGCGCAGACCGGTGTGTCGTCCGTGCCGCCCGGAGTCAACCTGCGCCGACCGTCCTCAGGCGGCCCGGTGCCGTTCCTCGGCCGCCCCCTCGCCTGTTCCGGCCACGGCCGGGGCGTCGGCGGTCCGGCCGTGGCCCGGGATCAGGGGCGGCGCTGCGGCACATTGTCGTGGACCCGCTTGGGGTCGGTGACCGCAACCGGCTCCAGGATCTCCTCGATGCGGGCCATGAGGTCCGGCGTCAGCACGACACCGGAGGCCTTGGCGTTTTCCGCGACCTGCTGCGGACGCGAGGCGCCGATGATGGCAGCCGAGACGTTGGGGTTCTGCAGCACCCAGGCCACGGCCAGTTGTGCGAGGGACAGCCCGGCCTCGGCGGCCAGCGGCTTGAGCTGCTGAACGGCCTCCAGCATTTCGTCGCGCATCCACCGCGCGATCATGTCGGCGCCTCCCTTGTCATCGGTGGCTCGCGAGCCCTGCGGAGGCCGGCGACCGGGCTCGTACTTGCCCGTCAGCACACCCTGCGCGATCGGCGAGAACACCACCTGGCCCATGCCCAGCTCCTCGCAGGTGGGCACGACCTCTGCCTCGATGACCCGCCACAGGGCGTTGTACTGGGGCTGGTTGGACACCAGAGGGATACGCAGTTCCCGCGCCAGGGCGTGAGCGCGCCGGATCTGCTCCGCGGGCCACTCGGAGACACCGATGTAGTGGGCCTTGCCGGAGTGGACGATGTCGGCGAACGCCTCCATCGTCTCCTCCAGCGGCGTAGCCACGTCGTACCGGTGCGCCTGGTACAGGTCCACGTAGTCGGTCCGCAGGCGTCGCAGCGATCCTTCGATCGATTCCATGAGGTGCTTGCGTGATAGGCCCCGGTCGTTGCGACCCGGTCCGGTCGGCCAGTACACCTTGGTGAAGATCTCCAGCCCCTCGCGGCGCTCGTCCTTCAGCGCGTGGCCCAGGACGGACTCGGCACGCGTCCCGGCGTAGGCATCGGCTGTGTCGAAGGTGGTGATGCCCACCTCCAGCGCCGCGCGCACGCACGCGGTGGCCGCCTCCGCCTCCACCTGCGAGCCGTGGGTCAGCCAGTTCCCGTAGGCGATCTCACTGATGACCAGTCCGCTACGGCCGAGATGACGGTGATGCATGGAAGTAGTCCTTTTGTTGGCATGTGCGGGAGCGTCGGCTCGGCCCGGTGCAGGAGCACTGGCAGGGCTTTCATCAGGTCATTTCAGGTCCTTCGGTGGCAGCACGTGTCTGCTTCTGTGAAGGTCCCTCTGGCCCTCGGTCGTGTGCCCGGCGCGGGAGAGCGACCGGCGAGGGCCGGTGCTCAGGTCCGTCGTTCGTTCCGCACCTGTTGCCGCGCCGTGCGCAGGGCTAGTGGCGCTGCGGCTGCCCATGCCTGGGGTGAACAGGAATGCGGGTAGGGGGTGGGACCTGTGGTGGCGGAGCGGTCGTAGCCGGCGATGACTTCGGGCAGACGGTAGCCGTGATGGGTCGCTGCCGCGATGAGGCCTTCGGTGATGGTGTCGACCTCGTCGGCGAGCTTGTAGCGGGCCAGACCCAGGGTGATGACGGCGTTGTCGTGGGGCCAGGCGCTGCCGCGGTGGTACGAGAGAGGGTGGTACGGCTTTTGTCCGGCGGCCAGGGTGCGGATCGCCCAGCCGGAGAAGAAGTCCGGTGCCAGCAGGCGTCGGCCGACCCGGCGGGCGTGCTCCGCGTCGAGGATCCCGGACCACAGCAGGTGGCCGGCGTCCGAGGCCAGGGCGTCGACCTGGCGTCCGTCGCCGTCCAGGGCGAGGGCCGGGAAGTCGGCTTCGGGCATCCAGAAGTCCGTTGTGAAGCGGCTGCGCAGTCGGGCGGCGGCGTCACGCAGCCGGTCCGCGTACGGTTCGTCCTGCCAGATGCTGTGGGCGAGTTCTGCTGTGCGCTGGAGTGCGTCGTAGGCGTAGCCCTGGGCTTCCGAGACGGCAATGGGGCCTTTTGCCTGGGTGCCGTCGGTGAAGCAGATGGCGCCTGCGGAGTCCTTCCAGTTCTGGTTGACCAGCCCGCCGGGGTCGGGGGTGTAGAGGAGGTAGCCGTGTTTTTCCAGGCCGCCGTCGGTGAGCATCCAGTCCACGGCGTTGCGGGCGTGCCGCTCCAGGCGTAGGGCGAGGGAGCGATCGTTGGTGGTCTCGTAGTGGGCGTGGAGCAGGACCAGGAAGAGCGGTGTGGCGTCGACGGCGCCGTAGTACCGGCCGTAGGGGATTTGTCGGAAGTGGGCGAGTTCGCCGTGGCGGGTCTCGTGGACGATGCGTCCGGGTTGTTCGCCGCTGAAGGTGTCGTAGCGCTGTCCCTGGGTGGCGGCGAGGGCGCTCAGTGTGGCGGCGGCCGTGCCGGGTCGGTAGGGCAGGAGGAAGTAGGAGGTGAGCAGGGAGTCGCGGCCGAACAGGGTGAGGAACCACGGGATGCCGGCGGCGGGGACGTGTACCTCGTCACCGTCGACTCCGGTGACCGGGATGGTCAGCAGGTCCACGTCGGCGAGGCCGCGTTCGCAGGTGCGGCTCAGGTCGTCCGTCGCCGTCGGCGTCTGCCGGTGGGGGTGCGGCACGGCAGGCGCGTCGAGCGGCAGCCCGTGCGGGTGGGCACGGACGGTCAGGTGGAGTTCGCTCTCGCCGTGCCCGTCGAGCCGAAGGTGCCAGCTGAGGGTCCGCGCGGTGGATTGCTGTGCGTCGGCCGTCGGGGTGAGGGCGTTGGGGGCGGGATGGCAGGCGAGGGTGGTCCGGGCGTGCCAATCGGCTCGGTGGTAGTCGAAGAGCAGGCCGTCGGGTGTGGGGTGTGCGGTGTGTCGGCCGTCGGGTTTGGGGTAGTGGCGGTCGTCGGCCCGCAGTTCGAACAGGTCGGCGAAGTCCGCGTTGACGGTGAGGTCGACGCGGGCGGTCACCGGGTCGGGCAGGTTGCTCACCAGGCGCAGATGGTCGGTGAGGGTCCCTGCGGTGACGGTCTGCCGACGGAAGACGGTGTAGGCGGGTGGTTTGTCCCGCGTGCCCTGGGGGGTGAGGACACACGCCGCCGTGTCGTCCGTCGTCGCTTCGGCGGGCACCAGGGCGCTGGGGCTGGTGCCGTCGACGGTGAGCTGCCAGCGGCTGAGGTGGCGTGCATCCCTGAAGAAGAGTCCGTCGGGGGTGGTGCCGCGGGTGCCGCTGATGCCTGCGTCGGCGTCGAGGCGGACGAAGGTGGCGTCGCGCACCAGCTGGACGCGGGTCTCGGCCGCGTTCATGGCATGGGCTCCTTCGGGTCGGCGCACAGCAGGTCGAGGGTGAGGGCGGCGGTCCAGGAGAAGTGCCGGGCGCCTCGGCCGGTGCCGGTCGTGGGGTCGACGTATTCGGCGAACCGGGACCGTCCTGCCTCCGCGAGAAAACCCTGATGGAGGCGTTCGGCGTCCGTCTGGAGACGGTGGGTGCGCAGTCCTCGGTGGATCAGCCAGGCCGTGTTGAACCAGGCCGGGCCGCGCCAGTAGCGATGGGCGTCGAAGGCATGACCGGTGAGGTCGTAGCTGGGGACCAGTCCGGTGGCCGCTGCACTGAAGTGCGGGCCGTCCAGGACGTCCTGGAGGCGCTGCACGATGTCGTAGGGCAGGCCTGGCACGACGAGCGGGATGAGGCCGGTGACGCTGCGTTCGTCGATCAGGGAGTCGGTCCTGAGGTCGAGGACACGGAACAGGCCGGCGTCGTCGTCCCACAGCCGGGCCACCAGCTGCCGGGTCAGTTCGTCGGCGCGCCGCGAGTGAGGTGCACCATCCATGCCCAGCTCGTACGCCATGGCGGCGAGGGCCCGCTCGCTGACGATGAGCAGGGCGTTGAAGCAGGGGTCTTCCATGGCGAAGCCGTGCTCCAGCGCATGGTCGTCGTAGCCGGCCTCGCGGTAGTTGGTCGCGAGCCGGACATAGCGGCCGTAGTCCAGGTCGGTGGGCCGGTCGGCGGGGTGGCCGTGGTTGAGGTCGGCACGTTGGAAGGCCTCGGGCGCGGCGGGCTGGATGCGCTGCAGGGCCTGGTCCCAGCAGGGGCTGTTGTCCATGCCGGGCTCCCAGGGGTGGACGACGGCCGCCAGCCCTGCGCCGCCGAGGTCGCGGCGGGTGAGTAGATAGTCGTGCCAGGCGGCGAGCCGTGGATAGGCGCGGGCGAGGAAGCCGCGGCGTCGTGATTCCTGCGGGCCTGCCTGGTGCACGAGCCAGGCGGCCAGGGCGTGCACGGGGGGTTGGACGATGCCCGAGGTCTGGGGGGCCGTCGGTGCGCCGGCCGCTTCGCCGGCGTGGGAGGACTGCCAGAAGTCGGGGCTGGGGAAGTAGGCGTCGTGCGGGACGGCGGGGTTGAACACGATGTGCGGGATGCGTCCGTCGGCCCACTGCCCGGCGAGCAGGGACTCGAGTTCCTGCTGGGCGCGGCGCACCGAGAGATGGCGCAGCCCGATGGCGATGAAGGCGGAGTCCCAGCTCCATTGATGGGGGTAGAGGGTGCGGGAGGGAACGGTGGAGATGCCGGTCCAGTTGTCGATGAGGACCCGCGTCGCACCGCGTCGCAGTGTCAGGGCTGCGGCCGCGGTGGACACGGGCCGGTCCAGGAGGGAACTCACGCGCCGGACCTCTGCAGGAAGGCGGGTATGGAGCGGACGGCCTGGAGGGGATCGCCGGTGAGTCGGCATTCCGCGGCGAGGTAGCCGTCGTAACCGATCGTGTGCAGGGCGCCGAGCCAGGCGGGCCAGTCGAGGTGTCCGGCCCCGGGCTGGAAGCGGTTGGAGTCGGAGACCTGGGCGTGGCCGATGACGTCGGCGTGGGCGAGGATCGCGGCGGCCGGGTCGCTCTCCTCGATGTTCATGTGGTAGCTGTCGATGCCGATCCTGATCGAGTCGAGTCCGGTCTGGCGGATCAGCTCGGCAGCCTGCTCGAGCCGGTTGACCATGTGGTCCTCGTACCGGTTGAGCGGCTCCAGGAAGAGCGTGACGCCCTCCTTGCGTGCGTGCTCGCCTAGTTCGGACAGTCCGGCGAGCAGGACCTCGCGGTCCTCCTCCTCGGTGCGCGGCGCCTCGAAGGGCGGAAGGCGGCGGGAGAACATCCCGTAGGAGGCCGGGGTCTGGGCGCCCAGGCCTCCGATCTCGGCGATCACGGTGAGCTGTGATTTCATCTGCGCGATGGCGTCGCGGCGCAGGTCCGCGTCGAAGGCGCCGAAGAAGTGCAGCATGTCGACGCAGACCGTGGGCATGACCACACCGTCCTTGCCGGCCTGTTTCAACTCCTGCAGGCGCGAGGCGAAGTGGAAGTCGCCCTTGCCGCGCAGCTCGATGGCGTCGTAGCCGGCCTGCTGGGCGAAGTCCCACTTGGCCTGCAGGGTGTCTCCGGGCAGGAGTTGCTCCTGGACGGCGGTCTTGAGCATGAGGGGGCCTTTCAGAATTCCAGGACGACCTGCAGCGCCTCGGCGGGGCGCTCGTCGAGTAGCACGTAGGCGTCGGCCGCGTCGGCGGCCGGGATGACATGGCTGACCAGGGTGGTGACGTCCACCTGTCCTTCGGCGACCAGCCGCAGGAACGTCTGCTGGAGGCGTTCGACGCTCCAGCGGCCGGACAGCTGCTGCGGGACGCCGCCGATCTGGGAGCAGATGAGCTGCACGCGGTTGTGGTGGAACTCGTCTCCCAGGCGCAAGCCGATGCCGTCACCCTGGTAGAAGCCGGAGGCCACCACGCGGCCGCCGACGGCGACTGAGCGCAGGGCATCGTGCAGGGCCGGGTAGGCACCGCTGATCTCGATGGCGAGGTCGGCGCCGCGCCCGGCGGTGGCCTCGCGGATGCGTTCGGCCACCGCGTCCGTGCGGGCGTTGAGTGTGTGATGTGCGCCATAGTGCTGGGCGGTCTTAAGGCGGCCGTCCAGCGCGTCGACGGCTGTGACGCGGGCGCCGTTGAGCTGCGCGAGCCGGGTGGTGAGCAGTCCGATGACACCCTGGCCGAATACGGCGACGTCCTCGCCGAGGTGGATGTCGCCGGCCAGTACGGCGTTGTAGGCGATGGCGCCGACCCGGGCGAAGGCGCCGGCCAGGGGCTCGAGCCCGGTCGGCAGGGTGTGGCCGATCATGCGCTCGGCTGGGACGATGCCCTCGCTGCGGTGTCCCCAGATGCCCCACACCAGGTCGCCGGGGTGCGGCAGCCCCGGGGTGTCGGAAAGGTCCGGGGAGACCTCGACGACCTCGCCGACCTCGGAGTAGCCCCAGCCGGCCACGGGGTACTGGATGCCGGCGGCGCCCTCCCGGAAGAGCCGCGCGTCGGGGTCCCAGGTACGCGTCAGGTAGGGGTTGGTCCCCCGGTAGGCGGTGAGCTCGGTGCCCGCCGAGATGCCCGAGTAGCGGGTGCGGACCCTCAGGTGGCCCGGGGGCAGTTCGGCTCTGACGTGCTGGGCGACCTCCACCTGGCGAGGGCCGGTGAATTGAACGACGCGTTCCACGGATGGCTCCGGAAGTGGTGCGGTGGTGAGTTGCGTCGACAATAGCCCCAACTTATGTCTTGTCAATACGCAAAACTAGTGCTGAGATGCGTGTCCAGTAGTCGTAAGCCGGAGCAAGGACACGCAATGCGCACCATGACCCGGCGGTCGAGGATGACCGCGGTCGGCGTCACAGCAGCCCTGGGAGTGGGGCTGCTCACGGGCTGTTCCAGCAGCACCGGACCCGGCAAACCGGACCGTGAGATAACGGTCTGGTCACAGGAGAACCTCCCCGATCGCGTCGCGGCGACGCAGAAGGCGATCGACGGGTTCGAGAAGAAGACCGGGATCAAGGTCCATCTCGTCGGAGTCGACGAGGGCCAGATGCCCCAACTGATCATGTCGGCCGCAGCGGCCGGCAAGCTCCCCGACGTCATCGGCGCGGCCCCGATGGGGCAGGTCTGGCAGATGTACACCAACGGGCTGCTCAACACCGACATCCCGAAGAAGATCATCAACGAGTTGGGGCGCAGCACCTTCAACGCCAACGCGCTCGACCTGACCTCGGACGGGAAGACCAGTCTCGGTGTGCCCTCCGACGCCTGGCTCCAGCTGCTGGTCTACCGCAAGGACCAGTTCGACCAGAAGCAGCTGGCAACCCCCAACACCTACGAGCGGGCCGTGAGCGCCGCCAAGGCGCTCACCACCAAGGGCCATGACGGCCTCTCGGCGGCCACCGACCCGGGCGACGCCTTCACCTCGCAGAGCTTCGAGAGCCTCGCCCTGGCCAACAACTGCCAGCTCGTCGACGACCACCACGCCGTCGCCCTCGAATCCCCGCAGTGCCAAACGGCCTTTCGCACCTACGACCAGCTCGCCCGCACCTACGGCGCCCCGGGCACCCAAACCGTGGACACCACCCGCGCGAACTACTTCGCCGGCCAGTCCTCCATGGTCATCTGGTCGTCGTTCCTGCTGGACGAACTCGCGGGCCTGCGCAAGGACGCCCTGCCCAGCTGCCCCCAGTGCAAGAAGGACCCGCAGTACCTCTCCCGCAACAGCGGCATCGCCACCGCACTGCAGGGCCCCGACAGCACCACGCCGGCCCAGTTCGGCGAGATCACCTCATGGGCGACCACCAAGACGGCCGAGACGTCGGCCTCCCGCCAGTTCATCGAGTACATGATGGGCCCCGGCTACGAGCCCTGGTTCGGCATGGCACCCGAAGGCAAGATCCCCGTGCGCCACGGCACGGCCGCCCAGCCCGACCTCTACCTCGACGCCTGGCGCCACAGCGACATCGGAGTCGACACCAAGAAGCCCTTCGACCAGGTGTACCCGGCGACCCTGCTCAACCAACTCGCAGGCGGCGTCAGCAACATGCGGCGCTGGGGCATCACGCAGGGCGAAGGAGCCCTCGTCGGCGCCACCAACGGCGAACTTCCCGTGCCCAAGGCCATCGGCGCCATGACCAGCGGACAGATCTCCCCCTCCGAGGCCGCACACGAAGCCGACGACGACGTCGCCGCCCTCAAGAAGTCCCTGCAGTAGCCGCCCGCATGCACGTCACAAAGGTCACTTCATGACAACAGCCCCCGTCGGCGCACCGCAGCGCCGCGACACCAGCCCCCGGTCGACAGACCGGCCCCCCCACCGCCGGCGGCGCCCGCTGACCGCCAGCCGTCGCGCCAACCGCGCCGGCCTCGCCTTCGTCACCCCCACCTTCATCGTGGTCCTCGTGGTGGTGATCCTTCCCATCCTGTGGACCGTGCTCCTGGCGTTCCAGCACGCCAAGCTGGTCGACATCCAGGGCATGGGCATCTTCGGGAACTGGTCCCTGGACAACTTCACCCAGGTCTTCGACTCCGCCGGATTCTGGTCAAGCCTGGCCACCACCCTGCTGTACACCGCGGGCGGCACCTTCGGCTCCGTCGTCCTCGGACTCATCGCCGCCCTCGCCCTGCGCAAGCCCTTCCGCGGGCGTGGACTGCTGCGCGCGGCGATGCTGCTGCCCTACGTCGCCCCGGTCGTCGCCGTCGCCTTCGTCTGGGAAGTCGCCCTGAGCCCGCAGTACGGCGTGGTCAACAACTGGGGCCACCGCCTGTTCGGATGGGACAACCCCATCGCCTTCCTCTCCACCCGCCAGTACGAAGTCCACCTGCTCGGTGTGCACTTCGACATACCACTGGCCCTGCTGACCGTCATCGCCTTCGAGTGCTGGCGCTACTTCCCCTTCGCGTTCCTGTTCATCCTCGCCCGGCTGCAGGCAGTCCCGCACGGCCTGGAGGAGGCCGCCATGGTCGACGGGGCCACCATCACCCAGCGCTTCCGTCACATCCTGCTGCCCCAACTGATGCCGGTCATCGCCCTGCTGTGCGTCTTGCGGTTCATCCTGACCTTCAACAAGTTCGACGACGTCTACCTGCTGACCGGAGGCGGCGCGGGAACCGACACCGCCGCCGTCCGGGTCTACGACTTCCTCACCGCCCGTTACGACGTGGGAGCCGCGGCGGCCCAAGCCCTCGTCCTGGCCGCCTCCTTGATGATCCTGCTGGGCCTCTACTTCAAGTTCTTCGGCAACAAGGTCCAGGAGGAATCGTGACCCGCAAGGCCGCACTGACCAGGGCCCAGTTCGAGGACAGAGTCTTCGGCGTCCTGCGCTGGCTCGTCATCGCGTTTCTCGCAGTGATCACCCTGCTGCCCTTCTACTACATGCTGCTGCTGTCCGTGAAGCCCATCGATGCCCTCCTGCTCGACCCGGGATCGCTGTGGGTCTCGGCCAAGGACTTCACGCTGTCCACCTACCGCGACGTCCTCAAGTCCACCGACGACGGCGGTCAGGGCTTCCTGAAGTTCCTGCTCAACTCCGCGCTGGTGTCGCTGGGCACCGTTGTCCTCACCCTGCTGGCCGCCGTACCCGGCGCCTACGCCGTCAGTCGACTGAAGTTCTTCGGCCACCGCCAGGTCAGCGCGCTCTTCCTGGCCGTCTACCTCTTCCCCGCCACCCTGTTGGCCGTTCCACTGTTCGTCATCTTCGCCAAGATGGGCCTGTCCTCCAGCCTGGTCGGCCTCGCCATCGTCTACGTCGCCCAGACCGTGCCGGTAGCGATCTACATGCTGAAGAACTATTTCGTCACGATCCCCCCCTCCATCGAGGAAGCGGCAGCAATCGATGGAGCCACCCGGCTGCAGACCGTCCGCAAGGTGGTCCTGCCCCTCGCCCTGCCCTCCCTCATGGCGACCGGCCTGTACGTCTTCATGATCGCCTGGAACGAGTTCCTCTTCGCGCTGCTCTTCCTGGCCGCCGACCCGGGACAGTGGACCGTGTCCCTGGGCCTGGCACAGCTCTCCAACGGCGTCGAGGTCCCCAAGACCGTCCTCATGGCCGGTTCGGTCGTGCTCACGATCCCCGTGATACTTCTGTTCTTCGCCGCCGAGCGCATGCTGACCGAGGGCCTGACCAGCGGCGCCGACAAGAGCTGAACCATGGGGGATGTCATGATGACGCCAAGTCAGGTCAGCGCGGGCGGACTGTTGCAGCTGATCCGCAGCGGCCGCGCCAACACCCGAGCCGACCTGCAACGCATCACCGGGTTGTCCCGCTCCACCATCGGGCAGCGGCTGGACCTCCTCAACCACGCCGGCTGGCTTCGGCACACCGCCGGCACCTCCACCGGCGGCCGTCCCTCCCACCAAATCGCCTTCGACCCGGCACACGCCTCGGTGATCGCTGTCGACCTCGAGACCAGGCACGCACGTGCAGCTGTCCTGGATCTGGCCGGCACCATCCTTGCCGAGCACACCGCCCCCTTGAACATCAGCGACGGCCCGGACGACGTGCTCAACCAGTTGGCCTGCTGGTTTCCCGAGCTGATCGGCGCAGCCGGTGTGGACGCCACCCATGTCTGCGGCATCGGACTCTCCGTGCCCGGCCCCGTCGACTGGGAGACAGGACAGGTCATCGAGCCTCCCATCATGCCCGGCTGGGACCGCTACCCCGTCCCACAACGCCTGCAAAAGGCCTACGCCCATCACGTAGGCCCGAGCATGGGTGAGGGCCCCATCCCCGTGTTCGTCGACAACGACGCCAACCTCATGGCCCTGGCCGAGCAGCAGGCCAACCACCGCGACTGCCAGGCCTTCGTACTCGTCAAGGTCTCCACCGGCATCGGCGCGGGCGTCGTCGTCGGCGGCAACGTCTACCGCGGCATCGACGGCGGCGCCGGCGATATCGGCCACATCCGCCTGCACGACCAGCCCGACGTCCTGTGCATGTGCGGCTTCCGCGGCTGCCTGGCCGCCGTCGCCAGCGGCCGAGCCCTCGCACGGGAACTGACCGCTCTCGGTTTCGACACCGCCTCCGGCTCCGACGTCAAACGCCTGCTCGCCGAAGGCCACCCCGACGCCATCCGTCTGGCCAGGGAGGCCGGGCGCCGCGCCGGCGAAGTCCTCGTGACCGTCGTCACCCTGCTCAATCCGGGCGTCCTGATGCTGGCCGGAGACCTCTCCGGCGTCCCGTTCATGACCGGAGTACGCGAACTGCTCTACCAGCGCGCCATCCCCCGCACCACCGCCAATCTCCAGGTCGTCACCTCACGCCTCGGCGACCATGCCGGCGTCATCGGAGCCGCATCCATGGTCGTTGAGTCCCTCTACTCCCCCGACCGCGCCGACGCCCGTCTCAACCGCCTCGCACTCTGACGCCCCCACGCCGCACACCCACAGGAACACCGTGACCACACAACCTGCCCCCTGGACACACCGACCACTCGAGGTCGGCCTCGTCGGCGCCGGCCCCTGGGCCCGCGCCATGCACGCCCGCATACTCGCCGCGGGACCCGAAACACGGCTCGCCGCAGTCTGGGCCCGCCGCCCTGAAGCAGCCCAGCAGGCCGCAGCCCCCTACGCGGCCCACGTCGCCGCCGACTTCGACGAACTCCTCGACCACTGCGAAGCCGTGGCTTTCGCCGTCCCGCCCGCCGTCCAGGGCGAGCTGGCACCCCTGGCGGCCAAGCGAGGAAAAGCACTGCTGCTGGAAAAGCCTCTCGGCCCCGACCTGCCCACAGCCCAGCACGTGGCGGACGCCATCGCCGAAGCCGGCGTGATCTCCCAACTCGTCCTCACCAAGCGCTACCACCCCACCACCCGCGCCTTCCTTGACACCGCTCGCACCCTCGACATCGCCGGTGCACGCTCCTGCTATCTCCACGGCGCCTTCCTCGGCGGCGACTTCGCCACCGGCTGGCGACTTGAGCACGGCGCGCTCCTCGACCTGGGACCCCACCTCCTCGACCTCCTGGATACCGCGATCGGCCCCATCACCACCATCCGCAGCACGGGAGATCCCCGGCGCTGGATCGAGCTCACCTGCGAACACGCCAACGGCGCCGTCAGCCAGGCCTCCCTGTCCGGTTCCGTCAACCTGCCGCGCGCCGTCACCCGCGTCGAACTCTTCGGCCCAGACCCCTCCCTGGTCTACGACACCGCCGCAATCGACCACGAGGAGGGCTGGCCCATCCTGCGCCGCGAATTCGCCACCGCCGTACGCACCCACACACCCACCGCACTCGACGCTCAGCGCGGCCTGTATCTGCAAACCCTCATTGAACGAGCCACACAGCAGTGAGCTGACCCGATCCAGACACGACGAGCCCCGCCCTTCCACGGGAGGACGAGGACCACTCGTTCTCACCACGTGAGGCCGCCGACGGTGACCCGCTGCCCCTTCTGCAAGGACAGGTACGCCAGGCCCAGCCGTTGGATGAGCAAGTCATAGTGATCCTGCGGCAGAGTGCGCCGCGCACGTCCGACACCCAGGCGACGTCGAGCACCCTCCTCGGCGTGCTCTCACGGCCTTGCCGACCAGTGTCCGAAGGAGGACGTGTCACGTGGGCCGGCGACTTGGGTCGTGCGGCACCAGGGCACGAAGGCGATTGGCTGAAGGCACTGAGCATCACTCGGATTCCGTCCTGACGCCTCCGCCTCCTCCCGGGCGCCTGTTGCCGGTCGGTCTCCACGCCGGCGAAGCTACTCGTCACTTCACGCGCCCGGGCCGCCGCAGGCGGCCATGGCCGAGCTGCAGCCGTTCGCGTCGATCTCCGACCTCTTTCGCGACTTTAAGCACAGTGCATGACGGCTGGAGATCCGCCGTGGCTACGCCTGCGACCGCAACAGCCGCAAGTGGCAGCGGTTCCTCGCCGGCGAGGACATCGCGCGCGACCCGGACAACGCAGGTCGTGAGAACGTCCGCGCGCAGACCACGCTGCGCAAGAGATTCGAGCGCGTGCGCCTGCCCGCCCATCTCGCCGACGGACTGCGCCGCGGATACCAGGGAGTACATCAAGACGATGTCGATCTCTGCCTAGAGGTCGACAGGTTCTCCTTCGCGATGGTGGCTCGCCATGAAGACTCTCTGACGGTGCTCCGTCCCGTTGCGGTGGCCTGAGGACTCAGCCGACGCCCGGTAACCTGCTGGAGTTCTGGTGGCCACCCCGCTTTGGCCGGCTCCTCGGCTCGGGCCCGGGTGCTGGCAAGGCGGTAGGAGCCGGTGCCGGCCTTGATGAACGTGCCGTTGAACGTGAGGCGGTCGACGATCGCCGTGCAGAGCCGGGGATCAGTGAACGTCTTCGTCCAGCCATCTATCTGGGGAGCGACTCGTTCGAGGCGATGGCGACGCTGTTCTTCTCCTCGCGTTCGGTCAGGACCTGGAAGAGGAGTTCGGCGCCGCGGCGGTCGAGTTCCATGTAGCCGAGTTCGTCGCTGCAGAGGAGATTGACTCGGCAATAGCGGGCGTTGTCTTGGTCAGCTGCTTCTCGTCCGCGGCCTCCACCAGTTCGTTGACCAGCTTCGTGGCGAGTGTGTAGCGGACGCGGTAGCCCTTCATCGCGGCCTCGGTGCCCAGGGCGATCAGCATGTGGGACTTGCCCGTGCCTGAGTCTCCGATCAGGCAGAGCGGCTGCCCCTACAGGCCAAGAGTCCGGCCCCTCGCATATCGTTGAGGGGCCGGAGTTGGTAGCGGGGGCGGGATTTGAACCACGCGACCTGGGTTATGAGCCCAGCGAGCTACCGAGCTGCTCCACCCCGCGTCGGTGCCCCAACCGTACGCCGCGCGCGCCTCGCCTGCAGGGATTTTCCGGGGTGGGGTGTGCCCCACCCCAGGCCGTCAAGAGCCCGTCCCCCCGCGCGGCCGGGATCCGGGCGAACTCGGGCGCTGAAACCGCTGAATCGACCAATACTGCGGCCAACGGTGGCTGCGGGATCGGAAAGCATCTAAATAGCCGGCGGCGAGCTCACTGCGGCGTCTTCCGCGCGGCGACCGTCCCCCAGTCCGCCACCACCATCACAGCAGCGGAGCCCGCTACCCTGGTTGGCAGTCTTCTGTGCCTTCGCCCGTCCGGGGATCCTGCGCATCACCACGGCTTTATCCCATCCTCAAAACGACAGGGTAGGAGTGAAGACATCGGAACGCCTCAGGCCGCACCCGGATCCCGGGTGGGTGCGGCCCTATATGAGCGGTCCGTCTGGGCGATGCGGTCAGATCTCCGACGGGATGCGAGCGGCGATCTCCCGCGCCAGCCGGTCCGCCTCCGCAGACATCGGCCCACCGGCCCGGGCAACCATCACCATCAGGCACAGCAGATCATGCGCCTCTTCAAGCGAGAGCAAGGCCAGGCGCTCGGTCATGTGCGCGACCGGAGCGAAGTCGATCCCGTCGAGATCAAGGTGATCGTAGGGATCCATGCCCGGGCAACGCAGCCGGCCTCCAACTGGTCACGCACCGGTGGACAGGAGAGCAGCCCCGACCGGTGCGGGCACCAATCGGGACTGATCAGCGAAGTGCGGTCGTCAAGGGCGGTCGCCTACACGGCGAAAGGCTTCATGAGGCTTCAGCCGAACGATCGTCCTCATGAGCAAAAGGCCCGGGGACGCATGTGCATGCCGGAACGCGGGCCATCGAGCGAAGACCGTATCCGAGCGACTTATCCGAATGGCCGCCTGACAGCGTCCAGGGTGGCTGTGCCGCCGTCATCACCGTCATCCACGGTTCAGGCGTCGGAGTTGGGTTGGTTGCGGGCGGCGGCGTAGGCCTGGGTGGGAGTCATGTTGATGCCGTTGAACTGGACGGTTTTGAAGGGGCTGACCTGGGCGCAGGATGTGGACTGGTCGGCGGTCTGGGCGTGGGCGTTGGAGACGGCGGCGTGGGTGTCGGCGGGGGCCGGGGAGGTGCTGTGGCCGCTGCCCGTGGGGTAGGTGGTACCGGTGGACCAGTCGCCGCCGATGACAAGGGTCAGGCCGCTGCTGGTGGTCTGTTTGAGGTGGGAGGTGGGCAGGCCGAGGGCGTCGGCGACGGCTTGGGCCTGAGGTTTTTGGCCGGTGCCGTAGGTGAGGGTGGTGGCTTGGGTGGTGGGGGCGTTGGCGGTGGTGGTCTTCTGGCTGAAGCCCTTGCCCGTCAGGGCGGCGGCCAGCTGGGAGGCGCGGCCGGGGATGCTGGTGCCGTTCTCGATGGTGACGGCGATCCGGGCGGGGTCAACGGGCTGGCCGGTAGCGGTGGCAGAGGCCGCGGCTGACTTCTTCCCGTCGGAGCCAGTCAAAGACTGGTCGTTGGCGATCGTCTCGAACAGTGACTTTGACCCAGTATCTGGCACTACTCGGTTACTGTTGTTGGGGTCGGGGGCGGTCTGCATGGTGGTGAAGGTGATCCGCTTTGAGGGCACCTTGTTCAGGTCGGTGGCCAGGCCGATGAGTTTGTTGATGCTGCCCAGGCCGTTGTCGACGGTGAGGGCTTTGGTGGCGGCGTCGGCGAGGCCGTAGACGGCGGTGGGGTCGGTAAGGGTGCCGGCGCTTTTGAATTTGCGGATCATGGCGCCGAGGAAGAGATGCTGGGCGTAGGTGCGGTCCAGGTCGCTGCCGACGCCGAAGCCGTGGCGGGAGCGGACGAACTCCAGGGCCGCGACCCCCTTGAGGGTGTGGGTGCCCTTCGACAGCTTCAGATGCGAATACGTGTCGTACACGTTGTCGCTGACGCACACGGAGACGCCGCCGACCGCGTCGGACATGCTGACGACGCCGGAGAAGTCGAGCTTGACGAAGTGGTCGATGGGGATGCCGGTGAGCTGGTGGATGGTGGCGACCTGGCAGGCCGGCCCATAGAACAGGGCGCTGTTGATCTGCCCGTAGTAGCCGCGCGTGCTGTGCTGCGATGTGGGGTCGGCGCAGGCCGGCACCTGGATCATGGTGTCGCGGGGGATGCTCATGACGGTGGCGTTGGAGCGGTCGGCGGCTATGTGCACGACCATCTCCACGTCTGCGTTCCCCTTGCCGGTCTGCACGCCGGTCTGCGAGCAGCCGCCGCCGAGTTTGCAGTCGGTGGCGCTAGTGCGGCCGTCGGTGCCCATGACGAGGATGTTGATGGGGGTGCGGTCGAGGGCGTCGGGTCTTTCACTGCCGCCGCTGCCGTCGAGGGCGACGCTGTTGATGTTGCCGTTGAGGCGGTGGTAGAACCACCACCCGGCGCCGCCCGCGGCCAGCACGACGACGGCCAGGCATATCCCGGTGATCCGCAGGGCCCGCCTGCCTCGGCGCTTCGGCCGGGCGCGGTGCCGCGTCCGGGCACGGCGCCGCGAGCGGCCGCGGTCGACGGACCGGGAGGCCGCCCGCGCGGCGGCTCGGCCGCCTGGGGGACGCCCGTCGGCGGGCTTGTCCGTACGCTGGCGGGGCGCCTGGGTGGCACGGCGGCGTGTGGCCCGGTCGGCGGAGCCGTCCCGCAGGTCACTCATCTCCCACTTCCACGAATGGTCGGGCCCAGTAGGCCGTTGGGTGTGGCCAGACGTGTGTAGCCGTATCCGTCAGGCGAAGTGAGACGTCAGCTTGCCCGGCTCGGCCATCACACCCCGAAAGACGGCGTGCCGGTATCCGCCCCAGCCGCTCAGGCTCGATCCGGCCAGCTTGCGCCGTTCGTGCCGGCCAGGCCGACGGGCCGGGCAACTCCTCACCACCGTCCGACACCGCCTTGCACACGGCTTGCACGCCGCAGACCACACCCGGCCCGCAGGAGCACCACGATGCAAACCCGGTGCAAAGGCGGCGGGGACACTGCAGTCTCGGGGTCATTTCGGCATGGCCGGTGCCAGGCGACACCTGCGACACCGGACGGGCCGAAGTGACGCGCGCCTGCCTTCACGACACGAGACGGCGCCCCCCTTTTTCAAGGTTTGACCAATCACGTCACGGCGGCTGCTGCCGGACCGGGTTCATCCGAGGATGCCCCGGCCTTCAGGCCGGGGAGGAATCGGACTCCTGCGGAGCAGGGCAGGGATAGCCGGATCGCCGTCAGGGCGATCCGGTGTCCACCCCGCACGGCGGTGGTGCCGCCCACAATGATCAAGAACTCTCAACTGTCAGTCCTCCCGGGTAGGTTCGGATGCATGACGACAGAAGCGACCGCGAAGGACACCGGGCACGCCCGGTACACCTTCCGTGTGCGCCTGTCGAACACGGCCAGGCGCCAGCTCGAAGCCGAGTGGGATCGCTGCCGCTGGATCTGGAACGAATGCGTGGCCAAGTCCAAACAGGTCCACGTGCAGAGCAAAGCGGGCGGCGAGAAGCTGACGTGTGGCCCGGCGCAGCTCGACAAGATGCTGACCGAGGCCCGCAGGGTGACGCCCTGGCTGGCTGAGGGCGCGAGCGTGCCTCAGCAGCAGGTGATACGCGACTTCGCCACGTCCCGCGCCAAGGCCCTGAAGGACATCAAGGACCGGCTTCCGATGCACCGCCGGGCCGGGATGCCCCGGTGGAAGAAGAAGCGGGAGGCGCGGCCGAGCCTGAACTACACCCGGCGCGGCTTTCGCATCAAGGACGGTCGTCTGCACCTCGCGGGCCAGATCGTGGTGAGCGTGGTGTGGTCGCGGGAGCTGCCCGCGGATCCGTCCAGTGTGCGCGTGTGCCAGGACAGCCTCGGCCACTGGTACGCGTCCTTCGTCGTCGCGGCTCAGGTTGAGCCGCTCGCTCAAACCGGCCGCGTCCTGGGCGTGGACTGGGGTGTGAAGGAGACCGCCACCACCACGGATGACGCCTACGACCTCCCGCATGGCGAGTACGGCAAGCGGGCCGCGCAGCGGCTCGCGAAGTACCAGCGGATGATGGCCCGGCGGCGCCGTCCGAAGGGACAGCCCGCATCCGCCGGCTACCGGAAGGCGCAAGCCCAGGCCGCGAAGCTGAACAAGAAGGTGGCCCGGCAGCGGGAGGACACCGCCCGCAAGTGGGCCAAGGCCGTCATGCGCGATCATGACGGAGTGGCGGTGGAGGACTTCCGGCCGAAGTTCCTCGCGAAGACCACCATGGCCCGCAAGGCGGCCGATGCCGCCATCGCAGCGACCAAGCGTGCCCTGATCGAGATGGGCCGCAAACACGCGCGAGACGTCCGTCCCGTGCACCCGGCGCACACCACGATGGACTGCGCAACGTGCGGAGCGAGAACCAAGCACGCACTACCTCTCTCGATGAGAACGTATACCTGCACCGTGTGCGCAGTCGTGTCCCCCAGGGACAAGAACTCCGCCCGCGTGATGCTGGTCCGGGCAGGTTGGAACCCGGACGGTGTCGAGGGCGTAAGACCGCCGGGGCCGCTGGCCCAGGCGGCAGCCTGAGCCGTAAATCCCCGCTCAGCCCTGGAGGGCGGACAATCCCCTCCCTCAGGGAGGGGAGCCTTCAAGAGCCTTCCGGATCAAGACGCCCGGAATACCGAGACGCACGGAAGGTCTCGGCAACGGTTCTTACTGATCATTTCAGAATGAGTTGGCGTGTGGGGCTTGGCAGTTGGGTTTGATGGCGGCAGAGTTCTTCACGTGTCGGATGATCTTGTGCCTGATGACCTGTGGGAACGCGTTGCCCCGTTGCTCCCTCCTCGCCCACCACGGCGTCGGCGGTACCCAGGCCGGTTGCCGACGGATGACCGTGCCGCCTTGCGGGGCATCATTTACGTCCTGTGCAAGGGCGTGAGCCGGGCAGACGTCCCCACGGAGAGGATCGGCTGCAGTGGGGTGATGTCCTGGCGGCGCCTTCGGGACTGGACACAGGCCGGCGTGTGGCCCCGTCTGCACGAGGTCCTCCTGGCGGAGCTGCGGGCAGCGGGCCTGCTGGACATGGATGACGCGGCCGTCGACGGCTCCCATGTCAGAGCCCTCAAAGGGGGGCCCACACCGGACCTTCGCCAGTCGACCGCGCCCGCCCGGGCAGCAAACACCACCTGATCACCGATCGGCACGGGACACCTCTGGCTGTCACCCTGACCAGCGGAAACCGTCACGATGTCACCCAACTGATGCCGCTGCTCGACGCGATACCCCACATCCGCGGGATCCGAGGACGACCACGTCACCGGCCTCGCCGGCTGTTCGCCGACCGCGGCTACGACTACGACAAGTACCGCCGCCTCCTGCGGGGCCGTGGCATCACGCCGAAGATCGCCCGGAAAGGCACAGCTCACGGTTCCGGCCTGGGCAAGACCCGGTGGGTCGTCGAGCGGACCTTCGCCTGGCTCCACCAGTTCAAACGACTCCGGATCCGCTACGAGATACGCGCCGACCTCCACCTTGGCCTACTTCAACTCGCCTGCAGCATCATCTGCTTGAGACGACTCCGGACCTCATTCTGAAATGATCAGTTAATGCGACGTGGCGGGAGGGCTCAGCAGCGTCGTCAGCGCGTTGTCCACGGCCGTCTTGATCTGCGGCGAGTCGATCATGGTGTTGAGGGAGAAGGTGACCTGGCGGCTGTGGTCGGCGGTGGTGTAGCTGTAGGTGGTGTATCCCAGGGTTCCGCCGGTGTGACCGTAGGCCGTGCCGTACGCCCGGTTGGTGACGCGGTCGAGCCCAAGCCCGTAGGGCGACGACTGGCCTGGCAGCGGCTTGACGTCCTGCATGGCGTGGAGCAGGGCCGGAGGCAGCAGCTTTCCGCCGATGAGTGCGCTGAAGAAGCGGTTCAGGTCATGGGTGGTGGAGATCAGCGAACCCGCCGTCCACGCCGCCGACATGCTCTCCTCGGTGACGTCGATGAGCGGGGAGCCCGGGCCATTCATGCGTATGTAGCCGTGGGCGTGCGGGCCGGGAATCCGGACGGAGCTCCCGGGGAAGGACGTGTGGTGCAGTCCGAGGGGTTTGATG
The DNA here is from genome assembly GCF_040644975.1 of Streptomyces sp. NPDC046900. Taxonomy (NCBI): domain Bacteria; kingdom Bacillati; phylum Actinomycetota; class Actinomycetes; order Kitasatosporales; family Streptomycetaceae; genus Streptomyces; species Streptomyces sp. NPDC046900. The sequence goes on from NZ_JBEYXD010000053.1 coordinate 27,548, forward strand.
AGCCTGTCGGTGATCTCCTGCTCGGCGCTCTTGCCGGTGACCTTCTCGATCAGCATGCCGAGCACGATGTAGTTGGTGTTGGAGTAGTGGCCGGAGGTGCCCGGGGCGAAGTAGGGGGCGTGCCGGAAGGCTTCGGCGAGTAGTTCCTTCGGTGTCCAGGTGCGGAACCGGGACGTGTACATCTGTTCCAGACTGCCGCCCCACAGGGAGTCGGTGTAGTTGAACAGTCCGCTGCGGTGGCTGAGCAGTTGCCGGACGGTGATGTGCCGCCCGTTTGGCACCAGGCCGGGCAGGTAGTGCTCGATGGGCGCGTCCAGGCGCACCTTTTTCTCGGCCGCGAGCTGCAGCACGGTGGTGGCGACGAAGGTTTTGGTGTTGCTTCCGGCGCGGAAGCGCCCGTCGACCGACGGGAGTTGGCGGTGGTGCACGTCGCCCCTGCCGCTGGTGCCGGTCCATGTGCCGTGGGCGTCGTGTACCTCGGCGATGACGCCGGGCACGCCCGCGGTGACGAGGTCGTCCAGGGCCTTCTTCCACGCGGTGTGATCGGCGACGCCAGGCCGATGAGCCGCAGCGGCGTGCGTGGTGGCGGCCGCGGGAGGGGCCGAGTCGGCGAAGGCGGGAACCGCCGCGGGCACCGCCAGGGCACCCGACAGCACAGTGGCGGCAGCAAGCAGGGGAAGACGCATGAAGAAACCTCTCACATACAGGAGTTGTCCGGTTCACGGTTCAACGGGCCGCCGCGCCCGCCCCCGGAGCCGGGCGGGAGGCCGGCTGATCACCCGGTCTCCCGCCCGGACGGCGGGCGCCGCCCATGGGGGAAGCGGCGCACCATCCAGCCTCGACGACGGGTGCCGTGGTCGCCTCAGCCGCGTGGTCGAGGTGGCGTCTCCCCCCAACAGGTGAGCGCCCCGCAGTGGTGGTTCTTACGGCGGACCGGGCAAGTTGCCGCCCGGCTGCGGGCGGCTGCGGTCTGGACAATCGATCGGGACACCGGTCTTCTGGTCGGCGTCCGGGACGGCCGGGCGGTTGCCGCCCCCAGGGTGTTCATCGGCCCGGACGGGCGTGTTCCGGCGTGGCGGTGGGGCGCAGCAGTGTCTTCAGTGCCTTGTTCGTGGCCGTCTTCAGCTTCTGCGAGTCGATTAGGACGTTGAGGGACAGGGTGACCTGGCGGCTGTTGTCGGCCGTGGTGAAGCTGTAGGTGTTGTATCCCGGGGCGCTGCCGATGTGGCCGTAGGCCGTGCCGTAGGAGGGGTCGGTCAAGCGGCTGAGGCCGAGCCCGTAGTCGGTCGCGCCGTTTTGCAGCGGCTGGGCGTCCTGCATCTGGTGCAGTAGAGCGGGCGGCAGCAGCTTCCCGCCGATCAGCGCGCTGAAGAAGCGGTTCAGGTCATGGGTGGTGGAGATCAGCGAACCGGCCGTCGATGCCCACGACATGCTCTCTTCGGTGATGTCGGTGTATGGGGAGCCCGGGCCGTTCATACGCAGGTAGCCGTGGGCGTGCGGGCCCGGGATGCGGACGGAGCTCCCGGGGAAGGACGTGTGGTGCAGTCCGAGGGGTTTGATGAGCCGGTCGGTGATCTCCTGCTCGGTGCTCTTGCCGGTGACCTTCTGGATCAGCATGCCGAGCACGATGTAGTTGGTGTTGGAGTAGTGGCCGGCAGTGCCCGGGGCGAAGTAGGGGGCGTGACGGAAGGCTTCGGCGAGCAGCTGCGGGGGCGTCCAGTGGCGAAAGCGCGTCTGGTAGAGCTCCGAAAGGTTCCCGTGCCACAGGGAGTCGGTGTAGTCGAATAGGCCGCTGCGGTGGCTGAGCAGCTGCCGGACGGTGATGTGTTGTCCGTTTGGCACCAGGCCGGGCAGGTAGCGCTCGATGGGCGTGTCCAGGCGCACCTTCTTCTCGGCCACGAGTTGCAGCACGGTGGTGGCGACGAAGGTTTTGGTGTTGCTTCCGGCGCGGAAGCGCCCGTCGATCGACGGGAGTTGGCGGTGGTGCACGTCGCCCCTGCCGCTGGTGCCGGTCCATGTGCCGTGGGCGTCGTGTACCTCGGCGATGACGCCGGGCACACCCGCCGCGACGAGGTCGTCCAGGGCCTTCTTCCACGCGGCGTGATCCGCGACGCCGGGGCGGTGAGCCGCAGCACTGTACGGGGCGGCGGCCGCGGGAGGGGCCGAGTCGGCGAAGGCGGGAACCGCCGCGGGCACCGCCAGGGCACCCGACAGCACAGTGGCGGCAGCAAGCAGGGGAAGACGCATGAAGAAACCTCTCATATACAGGAGTTGTCCGATTCACACGCGCCGCCGCGCCCGCCCCCGGAGCCGGGCGGGAGGCCGGCTGATCACCCGGTCTCCCGCCCGGACGGCGGGCGCCGCCAACGGGGAAGCGGCGCACCATCCAGCCTCGATGGCGGGTATCCCCGCCGCCTCAGCCGCGTGGTCGAGGTGGCGTCTCCCCCCAACAGGTGAGCGCGCCGCGGTGGTGGTTCTTACGGCGGACCAGGCAAGCTGCCGCCCGAGAGCCAGGGTGTCGGCCGGCCCGCGCAACGAGGTCCCGATATGTGGCAGGTATGACTGCTTTGGGTAGCGACCATGCCGGGTCCGTGAGCTAGATTCGGCGGTACACCGTCCCGGGGCGATTCCGGCCGATAGGGCCGGCCCCGTGGGTCGGGGCGGACGCATCGACGACTGCCCGACCTCGGCCGCTCCTGAGACGCCGCCCGCCTGCCGGGGTTCTCCCTGGCAGAGGTACGCAAGTCCCCCCTCCTAGCGGAACGTCGTCGCGCTGGACGTCGTCCGCACCGTACATACGAAGGACCGCTATGCCGGCCGTGACCGTCGAGGATCTCCTGGTCCTCCCCCGCCTCCCGCGCCCTGACGCGACCGCTATCGACCGCCCCGTCCGCCACGTGGTCACCGCGCCCCAGCAGCGGGAGGGGGCCGGCTTTATGGTGCGCCGCCCGTTCCCGAGTGCCGCTTTGTCCGATGTGGACCCGTTCTTGCTGCTCGACCACGTCGGTGAGACCGTCTATCAGCCGCATGAGGCCAAGGGCGCGCCCTGGCATCCTCACCGCGGGTTCGAAACGGTCACCTACGTCATCGACGGCACGGTGGTGCACCACGATTCCAACGGTGGCGGAGGCGTGATATCGGATGGGGACACGCAGTGGATGACCGCAGGGTCGGGGATCCTGCACGATGAGGTCCCCAGCGAGGAGGTCCTGGCCAAGGGCGGCCTCAGTCACGGCATCCAGCTGTGGGTGAACCTGCCTCGCACCCGTAAGTGGGCGCAGCCGCGCTACCAGGACGTCCGGGCGGACAAGCTGCGGCTGCTCACCTCCGATGACGGCGGGGCGCTGGTACGCCTGATTGCCGGTGGTCTTGGCGGCTATCAGGGACCGGGCGTGACCTACACCCCCATCGTCTATGCGCACGCGAGTCTGCTTCCCCAGGCGCAGGTGCGGACGGGGTGGGATCCGCGGTTCAGCGCGATGGTCTACGTCCTGCAGGGAGTGGGGAGCGTGGGCGCTGACAGACGCCCTGTCAGGGAGGGGCAACTGGCGGTGTTCGGTGCGGGCGATGTCCTCACCGTCCAGGCGGGGGCTCATCAGCGTGGCCGCACCGGCCGCTTTGAGGTGCTGCTGCTGGGCGGCGTGCCGCTGCGGGAGCCGATCGCCCGCTACGGCCCGTTCGTGATGAACACCGAGGCGGAGATCCGGCAGGCCGTCGAGGACTACCAGCAGGGCAGGATGGGCCACATTCCCGCAGCCCACCTGGAGGGAACACCGTGAGGGTGCGGCAGGACCGGCGACGGCCGCAGCGCCGGTGAGCTCGCCCCCGCACCGGGCAGGGGCGGGCGACGGCGTGCACGGGCCAAGGGGCCGGTGCGGGCGCCGTCGTTCGTCGCGGGCGCGGCGCGCCCGCCGGCGTGAGGGAACAGGCGGGCAGCGCTGGGGGTGTTGCCGCGCTGGTCAGCGGGAGCGGACGTAGGCGGTGAGGCCGGCGCGCAGGGGGGCGGGGACCGCCCGGTACAGGGCGATGTGGAGCAGTTCGCCGGTGAAGGTGAGAGCGTCGCCGTCGGCGGTGAGGAGGCCGGCGCGGAGGGCTTGTTCGACCTGCTGGGCTGTTTTCCAGCCGTCGGTGCCGGTGGCCTTGAGGAGCTGCTCGAAGCGGAAGGTGGGGCCGATGAGGGCCGCGGTGCGCAGCAGGTGCGTGAGCGGCTCGCCGACGTGGTGGACCAGGTCGAGGGCCGTGTTGATCAGTGTGTCGGGCAGGTGGTCCGGGTCGTCCAGGGGTGCACCCTGGTGGGCGGCGTGGAGGGCCGCGAGGACCAGGGCGGGGCGGCCGGCGGTGAGTTGGTGGACGCGGTGGGCTGCGTGGGGCACGTCGTGGCGGGCGGCCAGCTCGGCGACGGCGTGGTGCGTCAGCGGTTCAAGGGGCAGCTGGGTTGTGTGGGGCAGGTGTCGTGCGATGCGGTCGGCGCCGTCCTCCCGTGCGCCGAGGATCACCATCATCGGGTGGCCGGCATCGTCCTGGGACAGGTGGTGGAGGGTTTCCAGGGTGTGCGCGTCCGCGTAGTGGGCGTTGTCGATGGCCAGCAGCACGGGGTGGTCGGTGGACAGTCTGCGCAGGAAGACGGCGGCTGCGTCGGGGTGGGCGTGCACGGGCGGCCCGGTGTGCTCGCCGCCGTGGCCGGCGGCCCCGGTGAGCGCGTCGGTGTGCGGCATGGCGGCCTGCAGTCGGTGTGCGATCCCGTCGGCCGCGCGGGTGACCTCTTCGGGCCGTGCGGTGCGGCAGAAGTCCTCGATGGCCTGCTCGAGTGCGGGGGTGGCCGATAGGCGTTCAGGCCCAGGGCAGTGGGCGGCAAGGACGGTGGCGCCGTGGTGTTGGGCGTGGCGGCGCAGTTGGGACAGCAGGGCGGAGGTGCCGGCTCCGGCCCCGCCGCGCAGGACGACGGTGGTGGGGTGTCCGGTGAGTGCCTGCCGCCACTGTGCCTGCAGGTGGTCGAGTTCTTCGTCCCGGCCGGCCAGGTGCTGGTGGGGGGCGTCGGCCGGTGCTGCGGGCCGCGGATGCGCGAGGGTGGGGGTGGGGGTCGGTCGGCCCTGGAGGATGGCGCCGTGCAGGGCCGCGGTGCGCGGGTCGGGGTCGGTTCCCAACTCGGTGCGCAGGGTGCGGCGCAGTCGGCTGAAGGTGTGCAGCGCGGCGCCGGCCGAACCGAGACGGTACTGGGCCGTCATCAGGGCGCGCCATGCCGGCTCGTCGTAGGGGTCGTCGTGCGCGGCTGCCGCGGCCAGGTGTGCCGCCTGCCGGTGGTCGTTCAGGTGTTCCGCGGCCTGCCAGGCGGCTTCGCGGGCACGGCGCAACAGCTGCTCCAGCGTCCGGTCGAGGTCTACGCTCCAGCCGGCCGGCTGGAACTCCTCGACCGCGCGGCCCGCACTGAGCAGGCCCAGTGCCCGGCGCGCGGCGACGTCCGCGAATGCGGGTTCGCCGGCGCGCAGGTGCCGCTCGGCTGTCCGGGTCAGGCGGGCCGCCTCGTCCACGTCGACCTGCCAGCCCGTGGTGTTGAGCCGGTATCCGGATCCTGTGCGCTCCAGGCAGGTGCCCACCACCCTGCGCAGCCGGCTGACGAGGGAGGCGACCGTCTGCCCGGCGGTGGGTGGGGCGTGGTGGGGCCAGAGCGTGTCGATGATGGTGTCCTTGCCGACGACCCGGTTGCGGTGGGCGGCCAGCAACGCGAACAGCAGCACCGCGCGCCCCCGGGGGAGGCCGGGCGGGTTGTCGGGCTGTGCCCCCATCAACTCCAGGGGCCCGATGAGCCGCAGGCGGACGGGCTCTCCCAGGATGAGTGCGGTCGTGCAGGACGGCATGCAGGTGGTGCTCTTTCGTGGCGCGGGGCAACGACGCGTCCAGCCTCGCCGCACCGCGCGCCTGCCCGCCAGCGGCCGGCGGGACGACAACCCCTCGGTTTTGGCCCTGGCCTGCACCGCGCGCCTGCCCGCCAGCGGTTGTCGGGACGGCAATCCCTCCGTTTCGGCCCCCACCCTTCACCGCGCCCTGCTGGTGGGCGGCCGTTTCAGGGCCGGCTCTGCAGCGCGCGGTGCACCACCGCGCGCAGGGCCGTGAAGGAGTCGGCGAAGCGCTCCAGTCCTTCCTTCTCCAGGGCGGCCATGACCTCGTCGTAGGCGATGCCGGCGGCCTGGAGCCGGCGCAGGACCTGGGCGGAGTCCCGGTAGGTGCCGCGCACCCCCCGTGGCAGAAAGACAGCGTGGTCTGCGACCGCGTCGAGCGTGCGGCGGGGCATGGTGGTGATGGTCCCCGGTGCGAGCAGCCCGGTCACATAGCGGGTGTCGCCGTAGTGGGGGTTCTTGGTGGCCATGGAGGCCCACAGGGGCCGCTGCGGGCGGGCGCCCGCGGCGGCCAGGCGCTGCCAGCGCCGGGTGGAGAACGCCTTTTCGTACAGGTGGTAGGCCATGCGGGCGTTGGCGAGTGCGACCCGTCCCTGCAGGGCGGCCTGGGTGGGCCCCCGTTGTTGGGCCAGACGGGCGTCGACGGCGGTGTCGACGCGGGAGACGAAGAAGGAAGCGACCGAGGCGATCGGGGCAAGGGGGCGTCCCTGAGCCTGGGCGTACTCCAGTCCGTCGAAGAAGGCGTGGATGACCTCGCGGTAGCGGCGCAGGCTGAACAGCAGCGTCATGTTGACGCTGATCCCTTCGGCGAGCAGCAGGCTCAGGGCGCGTACCCCCTCCACCGTGGCCGGCACTTTGATCAGGACGTTGGGCCGGTCGACGAGCTGCCACAGCCGGCGTGCCTCGGTGAGCGTGGCGGCGGTGTCGTGGGCCACCAGCGGGGAGACTTCCACGGACACATACCCCTCGATGCCGTCGGAGGCCTCGTAGGTGGGGCGCAGCAGGTCACAGGCCTGCCGCACGTCGCGGGTCGTCAGGGCCTGCAGCGCCTGGTCCACATCCGCGCCTTGGCGCCGCAGTTCCTCCAGTTGCCCGCGGTAGGGACCTGAGCCGTCGCCGATGGCCGCTTGGAAGATCGTCGGGTTGCTGGTGATGCCGGTGACTTTCCCGGCCTGGACGAGTGAGCGCAGTTCGCCCGACTCCAGGTCCCGCCGGTCGAGATCGTCCAGCCACACGGCGACGTCGTGCGCGGTGAGGTGGGCAAGAGGGTCCGTCATAGGGGTCGCTCTTTCTTTCCGGGGCCGACGTGCCGCAGGCCCCCCTGGGCGTGCGACAAGCCTGGAGGGCGGCATTGCAGCCGGATTGCACTGCGCGGCCCAGAGGGGTGGGGCGCCAGCCGTGCAAGAGCGGTGCAAGACGCCGCACCAGTGTGGGCGGCCCGTCTTCACCCCCGGGCGGCCGTGGCCTGATCCGTGGGCTACGTGGCCGTGCCCGCGGGCATGCCGCCGGCCGCGGCGCGGGTTGACCTCGTACAACCGCCCGCCCCGGGGCGGCCCGGTGCCTCGTGAAAGCGGGCCGGCCGGGGCTGTGAACGGGACGCGCAGACAGCCGGAGGGCGCACGCGCCCAGGCCGGGTGTCCCGTCGGTACGCGTGTGTCACGCGGTGATCAGGAGGATGCTGTGGAAACGCAGAGCCGGCGGCGCAGCCTGGGCCGGCACAACTGGCGTGCGTGGCTGAGCGAGTTCGCCGCAACCGCGATCCTGCTGCTGGTGATGGTCACCCTGTTCCGGCACCTGTTCGACGCCGAGGGTCATCTGGCACGCGTACTTCCCTCGCAGGAGGGCCGGCTGGGCGCGGACGCCATGGTCAGCGGGACCACCGTCGCCCTGCTGATCATCTCGCCGTTCGGGCGGCGTTCGGGCGGCCACATGAACCCGGCCGTCTCGCTGGCGTTTTGGCTGATGGGTGCCCTGCCGGGGCGGGATGCGGCGGCCTACGCCGCGGCCCAACTGGCCGGTTCGATCACGGGGGTGGCGGTGGGCCGGCTGGTGTGGGGCGCGCAGACGGCCCATCCCGCCGTCGGCTACGCCGTCATCCGGGCATCCGGCCACATCCCCTGGGCGGCGGTGTTCGCCTCCGAGGCCGCGGCGACCGCCGTGATGCTCGCCGCGGTGACCTTCGTGGCGGCCCGGCCCCGCCTGGCCTCCTGGCTGCCGGCGGTCGCCGGGTCGGTGATCGCCGCGCTGATCCTGCTGGTCGGCCGATGGATGGGCGGAAGTTTCAACCCGGCCCGGCAGTTCGGGCCGGAGCTGTTCTCCCACGACTGGGCGTGGCTGTGGGTGTACCTGATCGCCCCGCTGGTGGGCGGCGCACTCTTCGGCCTGGTGCGCAGGCGCCTGCCACACGCGCCCCCGCTGCCCACCTCACCGCCACCAGCCCCCAGTGACGGCCTGCCCGCCGTGACCGGCTCGGCGGCCCGATGACCGCCGCCTGCCGCGCTCGGGCCGGGCGATGGCCCGATCCGTGGGCACTACGGCCCGCAGGCCGGACATGGCCGCCTCCACAGCGCGGGTTGAAGGCCCGTGAAGGCGCTGATCAAGCGCCGTGATCCTGACATCCGGATCGTTCGAGAAAGGCCCTGTGATGATCAACTCGACTGCCTGGGAGCGTGTGCGATGACCGCCTCACCGTCTGCGGCCGCCAAGCAGCGGCCGGAGTTCCTGGTTGCGCTGGCCTTGGCAGCCGGCCCGGTAGTGGCATTGGGCTTCACCCGGTTCGCCTATGCGCTGCTGCTGCCGGCCATGCGCGAGAAGCTGCACTGGAGTTATGCGGCGGCCGGCGGGATGAACACCGCCAACGCGCTGGGCTACATCATCGGAGCCGCCACCGCCGCCTGGTGGTCGCGCCGCTTCGGCTCCCGGGCAGCGTTCGTGTGGGGCATCGTCATCAGTGCGTTCGCCCTGCTCGCCTCCGGGGCGACCGACAACTTCGCCGGCCTGACCGTCCTGCGGTTCATCGGCGGCCTGAGCACCGCGGTGACCTTCGTGGTCGGCTCGGCGCTCGCCTCCCGCGTCCACAGCGGCGGCCAACAGGCCCGCTCGGCCTCCCTGGTCGGGATGTACATGGCCGGTGTCGGCATCGGCGTGGTGCTCTCCGGCGTGGTCGTCCCCGCGGCCCTCACCGCCTGGGGCGTGTCCGGCTGGCAGGCCGGGTGGCTGCTGATGGGTCTGCTCGCCCTCCTCGCCATCGGACCGGCCGCCTGGGCCGCACGCCAGGTACCCGAGCAGGCCGGCGGCGGCGCCGCCCACGGCGGCCGCGCCGGCCTCAAGCCGCTGACGCCCCTGTTCGTCTGGTATGTGCTGTTCGGCGCCGGCTACGTGTCCTACATGACCTTCGTCATCGCCCTGCTGCACAGCCAGGGCATGAAGGTCTGGGGCACCGGCACCTTCTTCATCGTGCTGGGCGTGGCCTCCGCGGCGGCGACGCTGCTGGTGTGGGGCCGGGTGATCGGCCGGCTGCGCGGCGGCATGGCCCCCGCGCTGGTCTCGGCGGTCGTGCTGATCGGTGTGCTGCCCGTGCTGCTGTGGCACGGGATGGGTGCCGCGATCGCCTCGGCGATCATCTTCGGCGGGACGTTCATGGCCGGGCCCACCGCCGTGACCGTCCTGGCCCGCCGGATGCTGCCCGCGCACGCCTGGACCTTGGGCATCGCCTTGCTGACGGTCGCCTTCAGCGTCGGCCAGGCCGTCGGCCCCCTGGTCTCCGGGCTGCTGTCCGACTCCTCCGGAGGCATCGCCAAGGGCCTGTGGCTGTCCGTCGTACTGCTCGCCGTCTCCGCCGCCGTCGCCCTCATCCAGCGCGAGCGGACCGCTGAGCACCACCACCAGGAGGCGCTCGCGGCCGCCCCCGCCCCGAGCGCCGTCCAGCGCTGACCCCACCCCCCTCAAGGAGCAAGACCCCCATGTTTCACCGCATCCTGGTCGCCGTCGACGGCAGCCCGGCCGCGCACAGCGCGATCCGCACCACCGCCGAACTGGCCTTCCTGACCGGCGCGCAGGTCCGTGTGCTGCACATCGACACCTCCGAGGTGGTCTACGACACCGTCGTCGGCCTGGAGGACGACGAAGCCGCCCACCGGGTCCTGGACTCGGCCGTGGCGACCCTGCGACAGGCCGGCATCCAGGCCGACGGCGAACTACTGGACGGGCTGGTGTCCGATGTGGCGCAGGCCGTGCGGGAGGCCGCCGCGGGCTTCGACGCCGACCTGATCGTCGTCAGCCCGCACCACCGCAGTCGTCTCGCCAGCTGGTTCTCCCCCAGCGTCAGCATCGCCATCGCCCACAACAGCCGCACCGCCGTGCTCCTGGCTCCCGGACAGGACTGAGATGACCCACCGCACAGTGCACGTCACCGAGCAGGCAGGCCTCGCCCGCCTCATCACGGTCGGGCCCCACCGTCTGATCGCCGACGAACCCGCCCCCGCCGGCAACGACACCGGGCCCGACCCCATCGAGGTGCTGCTCGCCGCGTTGGGCGCCTGCACCTCGATGACCGTGAGGATGTACGCGGAGCGCCACGCCTGGATACTGCGCGATGTGCAGGTCCGGTTGCGGCTGGAGCAGGACGGCGGGCCGGCCGTCGTCCGGGAGATCTTCCTGGACGGCGACCTGGACGACGCGCAGCGGCGCAGGCTCATGGCCGTGGCCCAGCGCTGCCCTGTCCACCGGCTGCTGAGCGCCCCGCCGCCCCTGACCACGGTGCAGGTCGAGCAGCCGATCGTCGCGGACGTCGCCGGCCCCTAGCAAGCACGACGGCCCCGGGCGTAGCCGGCCCTCCCGGCCGGCGCACCGGGGCCGCAGGAAAGGCATGGTGGCAGATGCTCCAGCAGCAGATCATTCTCGTCCGGCACGCGGAGACGGCCTGGAACCGCTCCCGCCGCTACTACACCGGGCACGACGATCCCGACCTGACCGCCGCGGGCCAGCGCGAGGCCGGCTTGCTCCGGCCGCATCTTGAGGCCTACCAGGACGCCCACGTGCTGTGCAGTCCGGCGCTGCGGGCCCGCCGCACCGCGGCTCTGGCGGGCCTGAGCGTGGACATCAACCCCGACCTGCGGGAGTGGAGCTACCAGCTGCCCGACGGGCACACCGTGGACGAGCGCTGCGGGAGCGGGCCGTGCCACCACGACATCTGGGATGCCGCCCTGCACACGAGGGCGTGCACGGGCGAATGCCTGCCGGAGGTGACCGCCCGGGCGGACTGTGTGCTCGACTGCGCCCGCCGCCTCACGGCCGGCGGCAGACCCGTCGTCCTCGTCTCGCACGGCAACCTCATCCGGCTGATGACCGCCCGCTGGCTCGGCCTTCCCGCCGCGGCCGGGGCGCACCTGGCGCTGCGCACCGCCTCCCTCGGGCGCCTGGCCCACTACGACGGGCGGCCCAGCCTGCTGGGCTGGAACTTCAGCCCGTCCTTCGACGACCGTCTGCTCGCCCGCCCCCCGGCAGCCACCGCCGGCACCACGGTGCCGGCGGCCGGGCGCATCCCACCCACGGCAGCGCCGCCGCAGCATCACGCCCCCGACGCCGCGATGCACCGCCCCTGAGCCCCCTGATGGAGGAACTGTTGGACACCCACCCACCCGTAGACCTGGATCCGCATGCCACGCGTTTCCTGGCACAGCTGGCCGCGGCCGATGCGCCGCCGCTGGAGAGCCAGTCGCCCCCCACGGCCCGGGCCGGCGCCCTGGCGGGCCAGCGCGCCGCCCAGGCGGTGCTCAAGCCCGTCCACATCCACGAGCAGCACCTGCCCGTCGGGCCCCGTGGCAGGGTGCTGGTGCGGATCGTGCGGCCAAAAGGCTCTTCGGGCGTGCTGCCGGCGGTGATGTATGTCCACGGCGGCGGCTGGGTGCTGGGCGACCGCTTCTCCTACGACCGCACCACCCGAGACCTGGCCCACGCCGGCGGCGTGGCCGTGGTGTTCGTGGAGTACACCCGCTCGCCGGAGGCCCGCTATCCCGTCGCGCTCGAAGAGGTCTACGCGGCCACCGCCTGGATCGCCGAGCACGGGCAGCAGCTGGGCCTGGACGGGTCCCGGCTGGCGGTCGCCGGGGACAGTGCGGGCGGCAACCTGGCCACCGCCGCCGCCCTGCTGGCCAAGCGCCGGGGCGGCCCCCACCTGCTGCAGCAGGTGTTGTTCTACCCGGCGCTGGATGCCGGCTTCGACACCCCGTCCTACGAGCAGTTCGCGGACGGCTTCTTCCTCACCCGCACGCAGATGCGATGGTTTTGGGACCACTACGCGCCCGACCACTCGGTGCGCACCGAATCGACCGCCGCACCACTGCGGGCCACCACAGCTGAGCTGGCCGGGCTGCCGCCGGCCCTGGTGATCACGGCCGAGGCGGACGTGCTGCGCGACGAGGGCGAGGCCTACGCCCGCAAGCTCACACAGGCTGGTGTCCCCGTGATCGCGGTCCGCTACCTGGGGGCGATCCATTCCTTCACCGCGCAGGACGCGCTGGCGGCCTCTCCCCTGACCCAGGCGGCGATCACCCAGGCCGGGCAGGCACTGCGGCACGCTCTGGCCGCGCCCCGCCCCGAGGCGGGGGGCCGCTGATGTCGACGGCCCTGGTGCTCGGCGGAGGCGGCGTGACGGGAATCGCCTGGGAGCTGGGCGTGCTCCAGGCGCTGCAGGAAGCGGGGGTGGATCTTACGGACGCCGACCTGGTGGTCGGCACATCGGCCGGATCGGTCGTGGCAGTTCAGGCCACCAGCGGCATCGGCCTTCACTATCTCCTCGCCGACCAGATGGTGCCCGCCGCCACCTCACGGGAGGTGAAGGCCGACTTCGACCCGCAGGGCACGGCGGCCGCCCTCACCCGGCTGATAGAAGGCGCCCACGACGAGCGGGAGATCAGGGCCCGGATCGGTGCCATGGCCCTTGCGGCGCCCACCGTCTCGGAGGCCGAGCGGATGCGGACCATCCAAGCCCGGCTGCCCGTTGGCACCTGGCCCGCCCGCCGGCTGCTCATCACGGCGGTCGACGCACACACAGGCGATCTTGCCGTGTTCGACCGCGCCTCGGGCGTCCGGCTGGCATCCGCCGTGGCGGCCAGCTGCGCCGTGCCCGGCATATGGCCGCCCGCCACCGTCGCCCGACGCCGCTACGTCGACGGCAGCGTCCGCTCCGCGACCAACGCCGACCTCGCCCTGGGCCACGACGTGGTGGTCGTCCTCGCGCCCGACACCGGCCCCGGCCTCAACCCCGCATCCCAGGGACTGGCCGGCGAGGTGCCCCTGCTGCGCACACACAGCCAGGTCCTGGTCATCACACCCGACGACGCCGCACTCGACGCGATCGGCCCCAATCCGCTGGACCCCGCCCGGCGGCCCGCCTCCGCCCGCCAAGGCCGTCGGCAGGGACAGGCGCTGACCGGCACCGTGCGCAAGATCTGGCCCGCTCCTGCCGCCCGATAGCCGCACGCCATGACCGGCCGGCCGGCCATGGCGGTCTTGCTGCCCGTGCGGCCACCCTGCGACGTACCGTCGAAAGGTGCTCCGGGAAAAAGCCACCGGCTCCGCCACCACGCCTTCAGACCGCCGCCCCCTGCACGGCCTTGCCGACGCGGCCTGGGAGTTCGTGCTGACGTCCGTCCTGCTGTACTGCGTGGTCACTGCCGCCCGCTGGCTGACATCACCGGACTCGCCGCTCGCCGTGACCAGCACCCGCGCGGCCACAGCCATCGGGGGGGTGGTGGTCGGCATCGTCCTCGTGGTGCTGATCACCTCCCCGCCAGGGCGCTGCTCCGGCGCCCACATGAACCCCGCGATCAGCCTCGCGCTGTGGCTGATGGGCGCCTTCCCCGGGCGCTACGTGCCCGCCTACGCCGCCGCACAGCTGGCGGGCTCGGTGGCAGGCACCGCGCTGGGGCGGCTGTGCTGGGGCCCGGTGGTCTCCCGGCCCTCCCTGCGCTATGCCACCGTGCACCCCAATCCGGCGTGGAATGTGACCGCGCTGGTGGCCGCGGAGGCGGGCTGCCTCGCCCTCGTGGTCGTGATGGTCGGGTTCTTCCTGGCCCGCCCCGCCATCAGCCGCTGGCTGCCCTACGCCGTCGGCACGGCGACGGCCCTGATCATCACCGTGCTGGGGCAACTGAGCGGAGGCTCGGCGAACCCGGCACGCCAGCTGGGCCCCGCGCTGCTGTCCGGTGGCACCCAGCTGCTGTGGGTGTACCTGGCCGCCCCGCTGATCGGCGCGTCGCTCGGGGCAGCGGTCCACTGCCTGTTCCAGCGCCGCCGGGGCACCCCCGCACCGTGCACCTACCGGCTGTGCGGGAGCGACGACGCCCTGCGAAACCGGACCCGATAACGCGCACCTGCACCCAGGGCCCAAAACGTGGGAACCAGGTCCGGGAGCACGGCCATGACCCCGCGGGCACACCCGGTTACCCCTGTATGGCGGCGGACCCTCCGCCGCACAGGGCCCCCTCGGAGATCGCCATGCTGTCCCGTCCGCGTCATCCCCACCCTGCAGCTCACCCCACCGTGTGGACCGTGAACGCCGCACGCCGGATGACGCCGCCTGTGACCGGTGCCGCTCGGACGGCTGTGGTGGCACTGCCCGCCGAACCCGCCAGCGTGAGCGTCGCCCGCCGCTGGGCCACCGACCTGCTCACCCGGTGGGGAGTCAGTGCGGACGACCTCGATACGGCCCAACTGGTCATCAGTGAACTGGCCGCCAACACCGTCCGCTACGGCCACGCGGAGATGACCATCCGCCTCCTCCAGCAGACGGGCTGGCTGTCCATGTGCGTGACGGATTCCGGAGCTCCTGTGGCGGCCCACCGCCTCGTCATCCCGCAGGAGGTGGCCGAGCACGGGCGCGGCCTGGGCATCGTCGAGGCACTGGCCGAAACGATCGAGGTGACCCGCGAGCCGGAGGGATGGCGCGTGGGTGCGGTCCTGCGCCTGGCGACGGCCGGGAAGCCGGCGGCGTCATCCGCCGCCGTGGCGTGATGCGGCCGAGCGCCGCACGCGGGTGCCGGCCGCGGTCGGTCAGGGGACCTTGGGGCCGTCGATGAACCGGCCGTTGTCGTCGTACACGTACGCATTGGCCGTGCATCCTTTGAGTCCCTTGATCTGCTGCATCATCACCGGGGCCGGCAGGCCGGGGCCCGGACAGGTGCGGTGGCCGTAGCCCAGGTCGTGGCCTGTCTCGTGGTTGATGATCAGCATGTGGTAGGCGCGGGTGCGGCCGACGTACTGGGGGCTCAGGTCGATCCAGCGCCGCAGGTTGACCACAAGATTCGGCCGGACACCGCAGTTGACCTCGCCGCCGGTGTCCAGGCCCCACTGGGCACACAGCTTGTCGGTCGTGTCGGGCGAGGCCAGGGTGATGAGCATGTCGTAGGGGGGGTCCACCTGCTGGAAGGAGGCCACGCCCTGGCGGGTCCACCCGTGCGGGTCGGCGAAGATGTCCCTGATCTCCTGTGCCACGTCGGCGATGTTGAGATGTGTGCCGTCCTCCAGCCGAATGGCATAGCGCATCAACGTCCCGCCGGTTCCGATGCGTTGCGAGCTGCCCTTGGCCCAGGTGTAGGTGCCCGGCCCGTGGACGGGATAGGTCGGCTTCCCTACAGCGGGTGCTCGGCTCGGGGAAGCGGTCGCTCGTGTCGGGGACGGGGGCGGCTGGGTCGGGGTGCTGGTCGAGACCGCCGGGGTGGGCGTGCTGCGCCGGGCGGGGGCGTGGGGTGTCATCCCCTCGGATGGGGCCGGTGTGCCGGCATCGAGCAGCATGTGGCCGGCGCCGTAGAGCGCGGCGGTCACCACCGCTGTCACGACGATCGGTATGACGGGCAGGCGGCGCCGTGCGCGTCGGCGTCGGCGCCGACGGTGCGCGGCGGGTTTGTCACCAAAGCGGCGGCTGCTGCGCCTTACGGCTCTGTCTGCGGCGCGGCCGGCGTTGAGGGGGCGCTCACGTGGAGCGGCGCCGGAGCGCGAACGGCGACCGGCCGCGGGTTCTGGGTGACGGGTGGGCATGGGCAGGCCGGCTCATCCGTGGATGTGGAGGGCGAAGCCCACCGTGCGGCTGCACTTGCGCAGAGCTTTGTCGAACCCGGGCTGCCGCCGCAACTCGATCCACTTCGCGCGGTCAAACGGCATGCTGCCGGTGGTGGGATCGGGGTTGCGGTAGTTGGTGAATCCCGCCGCGCGCACGCACAGCGCGAACGCCTTGGCCTGCCGAAGTAGCGTCGGTGTCAGGGGTGTGGGGGTCCCCGTCTCCTGCGGCTGCACATCCTTGCAGGCGTCGTAGGCCGGGTTGGGTTCCTCCGGCAGTGGTGTGCCCGCCGAGTCGACCAGGAGGGGCTTGTTCGGGTCGTGGTCGGGCAGCGGGTTTTGGACGTCAAGGCCGTGCCCGCGCAGGCAGCGGGTGTAGGCGATCCACTGGTCGATGTCCTTCATCTTGACGCCGGCCGACGCCTGGACGCCGTCCTTGTCCGCCCCGCCGACCAAGGCCATGTCTTTGCTGGGGGCCCCGCCACAGGCCGACACCAAAAGTGCCGTCGCCACACCCGCCACCGCAAGAGCCCCGGTTTGCTTCCTTCTTGACACCACTGCCGCGCGCCTTTCAAAAAAGCCCCCGGCGGATCGCTGTCGCACTCGTTGTGCACCGGGGCGGTTGTCCGGCAGTGAATACACCCGCTCGTGAATCCACGGTGAGTGCCCGCGCTCACGCCCATTTCACATCGGACACGCATACTGGGAAAAGGAAATGTGTGGCACGCAGGGCGGAAGTGAATGCGGATATTGGTCGTCGAGGACGAAGAACTACTGGCCGAGGCGATCGCCGAGGGACTGCGCCAGGAGGCGTTCGCGGTCGATGTCGCAAACGACGGAGCCGTGGCTCTGGAACGCTTGGCGGTGAACGCCTATGACGTCGTCGTCCTCGACCGTGACCTGCCCCGTGTTCACGGCGACGAGGTCTGCCGGCAGCTGGTCGCCGCCGGCGCCGACGTGCGGATCCTCATGCTCACCGTCTCCGTCGCCGTGGCGGACAGGGTCGCGGGGCTCGGTCTTGGCGCGGATGACTACCTGACCAAGCCGTTCGCCTTCGCCGAACTCGTCGCCCGGGTCAGGGCACTGGGCAGGCGCTCACGTCCCGCCGTACCGCCCGTCTTGGAGCGTGCGGGCATCCGCCTGGACCCGACGCTGCGTCAGACCTTCCGTGACGGACGGTTCGTCGCGCTGTCCCGCAAGGAATTCGCCGTGCTGGAGGAGTTGCTGCGCGCGCAGGGTGCGCCGGTCTCGGCCGAGACGCTCCTGGAACGGGCCTGGGACGAGCACATCGACCCCTTCACGACCGTCGTTCGGGTCACCATCCGCTCGCTGCGCCGCAAACTGGGTGAGCCGACCGTCATCGAGACCCTCACCAGCATTGGATACCGGATCCGGTGATACGCCGACTCCTGGGCGGCAACCTGCGGTTGCAGCTCACCGTGTTCTTCGGATTGATGTTCTTCCTCGCCGCGACAGCGGTGCTGGCGGTGGCGCTGATCCTGGTCCACCACAGCATGCAGTTCAGTCTCGAGCAGCACTATCCCGCGGTCGTCACCCAGGACAGGGACCCTGTGCAGGTGCACGGGTACGTCGTCATCGACGGCGCCAGCCGTCAGATCATCCTCGACTCGATGGACGACAACCTGATGGTCAAGGGCGGCCTCACCGTCCTCGCTGTCGGGGTGGTCGCCACCACCCTGGGCTGGCTCGTCGCGGGACGGCTGCTGCGTCCCCTCAAGTGCATCACCTCCACCACCGAACGGATCGCCGGCCGCACCCTGCACCGCCGCATCGACCTCGACGAACCCCCCGGCGAGGTGAAACGGCTCGCCGACTCCTTCGACAGCATGCTCGACCGGCTGGATGCGGCATTCGCCGGCCAGGACCGCTTCATCGCCAACGCGGCGCATGAACTCAAAACGCCGCTCGCCGTCGGACGGACCCTGGTCGAGGTGGCCATGGCACGGCCCGACGCGCCGCCGGAGATCGCCCGGCTGGGCGAGAACCTCCTCGCCGTCAACGGCCGGCACGAACGGCTGATCGACTCCCTGCTGACCCTGGCCCGGGCCGAGAGCGCGACAACGGACCGGGCGCCGGTCGACCTCGCGGACATCGCACGGACCGTGGTGGGCCAAATCCACCACCAGGCACAGGAGAAAGGCCTCGACCTGGACACCGAGTTGCCAGCCGCCCCCGCCACCGGAGACCCGGTGCTGCTCGAACAACTGGTCCGGAACCTGGTGGAGAACGCGATCAAATACAACACGCCCGGCGGCTGGGTGCGAGTGCGCACCGAGACCACCGCCGAGGGCTCCCGGATCACGGTCTCCAACACGGGCGTGGTCGTCGCCCCACACGAAGTCCCCATGCTGTTCGAACCCTTCCGCCGGCTCACCGACCGGGTGGGATCGGCCCGCGGCAGCGGGCTCGGCCTGTCCATCGTGCGGGCCGTCGCCCGGGTGCACGACGGAGACGCGGACGCCCAAGCCCGCCCGCAGGGCGGCCTGGACGTAAACGCCACACTGCCCACCTGCCCCACACCGGGCCGGAATCGGACAGGCCACCGGGAGCAGCGGGCACGCTAAGGGCTTGCAGCACTCCGGCGGCATCGGCCACCCGGCCCGGTGAGAGGCGCCGTGCACCAGGGTGCGGTCAGTGCTGCGGCAGCGATCCGGGCAGAACCCGGTCGGTGTCGCCCTGGCCGGCTGCCGTGCAGTCAAGGAGCCGGTGGGTGTGCCGGGTCAGGGTCAGCACCCGGCACAGCGCGGTGCTCGCCGGTTGGATGCGCAGCCACTGGCCGCGTCGCCTGCTGAGCGTGTGGGCCTGGACCAGGGGGCGCAGCCCGGCCGCGTCGATGAAGGTGAGGTCGGCCGCGTCGAGGGTCACGCCGTGGCTGTGGTCGAGGCTGAGGCAGAAGTCGAGGGCGCTGTTGACCGCGGGGCTGGTGGCGATGTCCAGTTCGCCGCTCAGGCGCACGAGCATGCTGCAGTCGGACCCCATGTGGAGGGTGATGCGCAAAGGAGACGGGCACGGCCAGGAGATCGTCGGGCCGAGGGCAGGACGGTCGAGCGTGCTCGTGGTCATCACGTGTTGTTTCCTCGAGGTTCCTGGCCGCCTGTCCAACGTGGCGCTCGCTGCTGGTGGCGGGGACGTGGCGGTTGACTGCATCCAGCCTGCGCTCCACCGCGTCCGGGGGCATCGGCCGAGGTGGCGATGGTGGAGATCCTTCGTGGGGATGACGGTGGCGGCCTCCTCCTCCCTGGTGCTTGTGCCCTAGGGGCGGGTGGAGGGCAGGGCGAGTCCTGTGTCGTAGGCGAGGATGACGGCCTGGACGCGGTCGCGCAGGTGGTACTTGTCGAGGATGTGGGCGACATGGGTCTTCACGGTGGCTTCGCTGACGAAGAGTTCGGCGGCGATCTCGGCGTTGGACAGGCCGCGGGTCAGGGCCCTGAGCACGTCCATTTCCCGTCCCGTGAGGGCATCCAGGCTCGGCGGGGCGGGCACCGGTTCGGGGAGTGCGGCGAACCGTTCGAGGAGCCGGCGGGTCACCCGCGGTGAGATGACCGCTTCTCCTGAGGCGACCGTGCGGATCGCTCCGACGAGGGAGTCGGCCGGGCCGTCCTTGACCAGGAAGCCGCTGGCCCCGGCGCGCAGGGCGTCCAGGACGTGTTCGTCCAGGTCGAAGGTGGTCAGGATGATCACCCGGGTCGCCGATTGGGTCTCAAGGATGCGGCGGGTCGCCTCCACCCCGTCCAGCCGGGGCATGCGGATGTCCATGAGGACGATGTCCGGTTGCAGGCTGCGGGTGTCCTCGATGGCGGCCAGGCCGTCGCCGGCTTCGCCGACCACGGTCAGATCGGGTTCGGCTTCGAGGATGAGGCGGAGCCCGGTGCGGATCATGGGCTGGTCGTCGACGAGCAGGATGCGGGTGGCAGTCATCAGGGCTGGGCCGTTTCGTTGTCGGGTGGGGTCAGGGGCAGGTCGGCGCGGACGAGGAAGCCGCCGTGCGCCAGTGGGCCGGTGTGGAGGGTGCCGCCGACGGCGGTGACGCGTTCGTGCATGCCCACCAGGCCGTGCCCGCCGCCGGGCGGCACGGGTCGGGCGGTGGCGGGCGCGAGCGGGCCGTCGTCGCGCACCGTGAGGGTCAGGCAGTGCGGCTGCCAGTCGAAGGTGACGGCGGCGTGGGTGTGCCCGGCGTGTTTGAGCGTGTTGGTCAGCGCTTCCTGCACGACCCGGTAGGCGGTGAGCTCGGTGCCGGCCGGCAGCGGGCAGGCCGTGCCCGTGTGGGTGGACTCCACGCGAAGTCCGGCTTCGCGCAGGGAGTCCAGCAGTGGGGGGATGTCGGCGAGGGCCGGCTGCGGCGAGCGCCTGGCGACCGCCTCGTCCTCCTCGGTGCGCAGCAGTTCCAGCAGGCGCCGCAGCTCCGCGACGGCGGCACGGCCGGTCGCTTCGATGGCGGCGTGCATCTCATGGGTCTTGGCCGGGTCCGTCCTTTGGACGCGGTCGGCGGCGATGGCCTGCACGATCATCAGGCTCACGTGGTGGGCCACGATGTCGTGCAGTTCGCGGGCGATCCTGGCGCGCTCCTCCACCACGGCGGTGCGGGCCAGTGCGACCTGCTCCCGCTTGAGGGCGGCGGCATGTTCGAGCGCTTCGGACGCGATGGCGCGGCGGGCTCTGACCAGGCATCCCAAGGCCCACGCGGCGACCACGAGGACGTCCACGGTGAGGGCGGAGCCGATGCTGTCGGCGGGGGCGATCAGTATTTCGGTGCTGCCGGCCGCCAGGGCCGTCACCGCCAGCAGCTGGTAGGTGGGGCAGCGTCCGTAGCGGACGGTGGTGAGGAAGACCGCCACGGCGACGGCCAGCAGCACCGTGCCGATGGTGGCGCCCCCGCCGGCGGCCGGGGCGGGGATGGAGTGGCGGGCCTGGAGCGCGGCCGCTGCCGCGCCGACGGCCCACAGTACGGCGCCCGGCCATCGGCGATGCACCGCGAAGGGGGCTCCCACCATCAAGGCCAAGGCGATGCCCACCCCGTCCAGGCCGCGTCCGGTCGGATGCGCGGGATCGACGGCCTGCGCGAGGGCGGCCACCGCGAGCAACGGGGCGAGCAGGAGGTCCACCACGGCGGGCGGTACCCGGCGCCGGGCGAGGGCATCGAGATGCCCGTGCCCGCGCGCCTCTCGTGGAAAAGTGAAACGTCTGCCGATGACAGCTCCCAAAGCGGCCCCTTTATCGCGTTACGGACTCGGCAACGTGCAAGGGCTGCGACGGATTTCCGCATCCGGTGCGAAAAGGAAGACGTGGCCCGTTCAGCGGGAAGTACGGCCGGATATGCGGGCCGGAATGGAAAAGGGAGGGCAGGTCAGTGGGTCCCGGCCAGGGCCGGCTGTGCGGTGAGCGTGGTCCTGAACCGCGCCCGGTAGGCGCCGGGGGTGATGCCGCGTTCCCGTTGGAAGGCGCGGCGCAGGGTCTCCTCGGAGCCGAAACCCGAGCGGCGGGCGACGACGTCCAGCGGGTCGGTGCCGGACTCGAGCAGCCCTTGCGCGGCCTCCAGGCGGATCTGCTCCACAAAGCGGGTCACGGTCATCTGGGCCTCGGCGCGAAAGAGCCGGGTGAGCTGGCGCACGCTCACGCCGGCCCGCCCCGCCACGGCCTCCAGGCTGTGATCGGCGGCGGGGTCCGCGGTGACGTCGTCCAGCACCTGCCGCACCACCTGGTGGCGGGGCTGCCGGGCGGCCTGGCGGACGCTGAACTGGGACTGGCCGCCCGGCCGGGCCATGAAGACCACCAGGTACTTGGCGGCGGCGCGGGCCACCTTCGGCCCGAAGTCCTCCTCCACCAGCGACAGGGCCAGATCGATGCCGGAGGTGACACCGGCGGAGCTGATGACCTTCCCGTCGCGCACGAAGATGGAGTCGGCATCGACCTGAACGTGCGGGAAGTGCTCGGCCAGTTCACCAGCCAGGCACCAGTGGGTGGCCGCCCGGCGCCCGTCGAGCAGCCCGGTGGCCGCGAGCGGGAACGCGCCCGCGCACACCGAGGCCACCCGGCGGGAGAATCCGGCCAGGCGGCTGATCCCGGCGATGAGAGGGGTGTCGGACACCGCCCGGCGCCAGTCGGAGCGGCCGGGGATGATCAGGGTGTCGATGGTGCCGGTGAACTCCTCCAGGGCCGTATCCGCCGCCAGCCGCGCACCCGCCGTGGTCACCACCTCCCGCCCCCCGCAGGAGGCGGTCAGCAGCCGGTAGCAGGCGCCCTGGTCGTTGGCGGCGGCGAACACCTCCAGCGGCCCGGTCACATCCAGCAACTGGACGCAGTCGAAGAGCACCATCACCACGAGGTGCGGCCGCCGGCGCGGCCCGCTCCTGCCGTCCATGGGGAAATCCTCCCCCTGCCGCCTCAACCAGCACAAGCCGGTCAAAAGGCCTCGGCGACCGGCGCCCTCGCCGCTACGGCCGCACACCGCGCGTCTGGGATCGATCGAACAAAGTCAGGAGCGGTGGGAGGAGGCCATGGGGCAGTCCGGCTGCGTGCTGCGAAAGCGTGCGCGGTAGGCGCCGGGGGAAACACCGAGCTCGCGCTGGAAGACACGGCGCAGCGTCTCCGCCGATCCCAGTCCGCTGCGGCGGGCGACCACGTCCAAGGGGTCGGTGCCCGATTCCAGCATGCCCTGCGCCGCTTCCAGGCGGATCTGCTCGACGAACCGGGCGGCCGTGGTGCCGGTCTCCTGACGGATCAGCCGGGTCAGGTGGCGCACGCTCACCCCCGCCCGCGCCGCCAGCGCGGGCAGCTTGTGGTCCGCCTGGGGAGCGGCCGTCACGGCGTCCAGCACCGCCCGCACGCCGGCGCTGCGGCCATACCGTGCGCGCAGCCGGACGCTGAACTGGGACTGGCCGCCCGGCCGGGCCATGAAGACCACCAGGTCCTTGGCCGCAGCACGCGCCACCTCGGGGCCCAGGTCCTCCTCCACCAGCGACAGGGTCAGGTCGATGCCCGCCGTGACGCCCGCCGAGGTGATGATCCGTCCGTCACGGATGAACAGCGCATCACGGTCCACGTGTACCGACGGGAAGCGGGCGGCCAGTTGGTCGGCCTGCCGCCAGTGGGTGGCCACCCGGCACCCGTCGAGCAGGCCCGCGGCCGCGAGCGGGAAGGCCCCCGCGCATAGCGAGGCCACCCGGTCGGCCGAGCGGGCCAGCCGCGTCAAGTCCCCGATCAGCCCGTGGTCTTCCACGGGCACGTGCCAGTTGGGGCTGCCGGGAACCATGAGCGTGCCGATCCGCCCCAACCACTCCTCCAGCACCCCGTCGGCGGCCAGCCGCAACCCGGATGTGGTCCGCACCTCCTTACCGCCGGGCGAGAGGGCAACCACCCGGTAGCGGCCCCCGTGGTCGTTGGCGGCCGCCAGGACGTCCAGCGGCCCGGTGACGTCCAGTGCCTGCACCCCGTCGTAGAGGACCATCACGACGAGGTGGGTGCGCGGGCGTCTGTCCGCGCCGGCCGGGCCGTTCGAGGTGATCATGACTGCAAGGGTCGGGCCAGGCCTTACGGCGGGGCAAGGACCGATACCCCTCGTATCCGGCCATCGCCCGCGAGAGGGCCGAAACGGTGGGAATCCCCCGGCCGGGCAAGCGCTGGGCATCCTGCGGCCGGCTGCGGACGACGGGGGGCACAAGCTCACGGCCACGACAGACCCCGCACATCCGCAACCGTCATCGTCGGGATCGCAATCCCCCGGCACTGCTGCGCGAAGCGCCGTGCTCATCAGCGCTGCCACCGGCCCGGTGGTGCTGCGCCGTTCCCGCCGGGTGTTCGGGGCCATCTCGGCATGCCGCCCGGCTCACCCGTGCTCTCCCCCCTTCTCACAGCAGCCCGGCCCGGGCGGCGTACCAGCCCAGCTGCATGCGGGTGGTGCAGCCGGCCAGGGACATCAGGCGGCGGATACGCCGGTGAACGGTGCGGACGCTGAGCCCCAGTTGGGAAGCCAGGGCCTTGTCGGGCAGGCCGGCCAGCATCAGCGCGAGGAGCTCGAGGTCCTCGCCGCTGAAGGTGGCCTGCGCGTCGCTGTCCGGTCCGGCCCGCTCGTGTCGCTGCAGGGGTACCGAGCGGTCCCACACCTGCTCGAACAGGGCGGCCAGGGCGTCCACGATCCCCCGCGTGCGGATCAGGAGGCAGCCGGCGGCCGGCTCTTGATCCGCGCCCACCGGGATCAGGGCAAGGCGGCGGTCGGCGATGACGAACTTGCTGGGCAGGGCCGTCGCGGCGCGGGCCTGTTCGCCGGCATCGAGGTAGCAGCGCAGGTGTTCACTCGCGCCGGGCTGGGCCAGCACGGCCCGCTCGTACACGGCCCGGTAGCGCACACCCCGGCCGAGCATCTCCAGCTCCGTGTCGTTGTTCTCCAGTGCCAGGGCAAAGGGCAGCCGGGCGAAGCTGAGTACCTCCCGGCGGGCCGTGCGCTGCAGGCGCACGAAACACTCCCGGATCTCTCCGGGGCCGTGGACGAGCTCTGCCGGCATCTCGAAGCCGCCGGCACGTCCGCGGTAGGTCTGCATCAGTGCGTCGATACGCGACTGAACTTTCAGCAGGGCCAGTTGACGCTGCATCACCGCCGCCGCCACCGCGACATCGGGTGCCATGGCCGCATACTGGCCGCCGTCCACAGCATCCTCTCTCGCCACCAGCCCCAGCGCTTCCAGACCCGCCAGGTCCTCGGCCAGGGCCGGCAACGGCAGATCCAGGACGCCGGCGAGCCGCTCGATGTGCTCGCCGCCCAACGCCAGCAGCGTCAGATAGACCCTCTCCTGTCCCGGCGAGCAACCCAGCGGGCCAAGAACAGGCTCCGCCTTGTGATCCGGCCCCTGATCCACCACGGTGACCTGCACCCCTCCCTGACCCGCTCACGCCACTGCAGCACCCAGTCCGCCGCCTCGTCCCGGTCGTGTGCAGCTCTGCTGCCCGGCTCCGTGAAGGCTGACAGACCTTGATCGGGCCGGTAACCACACGGCGGGCCATCCTTGCCTCACCCCGGGTCATCCCCCGGGCCGGCTTCGTCGCTACGTCATCAGCCGGGTGTGCGGCCGGCCACTGTGCCAGTCCCCGGCCCCCTGAGTGTGTTCACGGGTACCAAAAGGCCGATGGGCCGGGCATTGAGCCCGGCCCATCGGCCCCCATGGGGAAAAGCGATCAGCTCTTGACCTTGAACGCGTTGTTGAGGATCTGGTCGACAGAGTTGCCGTCCGCGTCCTTCGCGGTCACGTGCAGGGCCACGGTGCCACCCTTGACCAGCGCCTCGGCGGGGAGGTGCATACGGTACTGACCGTCGTCGCCACGGACCATGCGAGCAGTGGTCCAGTGTCCTCCACCGTCGGTGGACCAGGCGCCCGTCATCGAGGCGATCTTGGCGGTCACACCGTCGAGGCGCTTCGTCGCGAGCCCGATCTCCATCGGCTTCCCGAACTCCGCCTTGTCGTACCCGTCAAGCGGCGTACGGAGGTTGATGTTGAGCAGCGGCGGGAGGTACGTCTTGGTGCCGGCGGAGGTCATGTCGGTGGTGAAGTGCCACGTGGCGCTGGACTCGGTGCCCGCTCCAGCCAGTTCCTGCTGCATCATGGTCTCGCCGTGGAGCACCCAGTCGGTCTTCTTGGTGGGGACCTTCGGAATGAACCAACTGACCGGGCCGGACCGCTCGTCGTCGAAGACGAGATCGCCATCCTGCCACAGCTGGTAAGTGAGCCGCCGGCGGTCGGCCTCGCCGACACCGGGAATGGAGTCGGCGACCGAGTCCCCAGCGGTGTCGGTCATCCGGTTGATATTCAAGAGCATGTTCCGCGCACCGGTCCCGGGCTCCCAGTCAACCTCGACCTCGCCCGCCTGGGTGAGCGGTCCGCCGAGCTTGACCTCCTTCTGCTTACCCGGAAGGTAGTGCTCCGCAGCGTTCTGGAAGAACGTAATGGCGTCGGCGTAGGAGCCTTCCACCTGGAACGCATGCAGCCAGTCGACCCCGGGAGTGACGTAATCCGTGCGGTGGCTGGGAGCCGTCAGGCGCTGCCGGATCGCGACACCGGCGAGCGCGGGCACCCGGGCCTCCCAGACCCGGTCGCCAAAGGCGCCCGGCTGGCGGAATTCGGTGTCGATCTGCGCCAGACCCTTGATGTCCTGACCGGTGACCGTGTGGGTGAGATCTGCAGGGAACGCGGTCCCCTGCCAGTTGAGGTCGTACTCCGTGGTTGCGGTCCATGGCCGATTGGCGACAACGGCGTCGTTCATCCGCACGTACTGCATGGTGTGGGTGGTGCCTGCCGGTGCCGCGGTGTCCGATCCGTCGCCGGCGTACAGGTCGACAGGGCTGTCCTGCGAGCCGAAGTCCTCGACCAGCGACCCGGTCTGGAAGTTGAACGCGTTGTCGGCCCGCTGATGGACGCCGACCTCAGCGAGGCTGGGATTCGCCTTGCGGCCCGGGATGCTGACCGAGAACTTGTGGGCCTTGCGTGCGTCGAGGACGAGGTTGTCCATGCTGTAGGGGAAGACGTCGGGCAGGTTCAACAGAACGCCCTCGGCCTTGCCGTCGGCGGACACGCTCGCCATACGCGCGACCATGGCGAAGTGCCGACCCTGCTGGAACCACATCGTCTTGCCGCCGGGACCGATCGGCACATCCTGGAAGAGTCCGTTGGCCCTGTTCATGATCCGGACGATCGACGGGGTCGGCGCGCCGTTGCGGTCGACCGCGGAGATGTGGAGCGGGCACATCTCAGCCGCTCGCCAAACTGCCACCGGCAGAGTCAGAGCTGTGCCGGCGCCCACGGGCGTGGCCGCGACCTTTCCGGTCCACGCGCCGTCGTCGATCATCGCTGTATCGACGGTGACCTTGACGGAGGTCGACTTGCCTGCTGGAACGGTGATCCGGGAGGCGGACAGGGTGACTGCTGTGGGGTCAGCCGGCTGCTGATTCGAGTCCGCGACATCGACGTTCAGGTCATAGGTCACGTCGGTGTCACCGGTGTTGGTGAGCGTGACCTGGCGCGAGACCGACCCGGAGGTCTTGCAGTCGAGGTACCCGAAGTCGAAGGCACCCCGGTCCGGGACGACCTGCTCCTGAAGCGAGCGGCCGATGTTCAGCCGACCCGAACCCATCTGGTAGGCGGAGGTGCTGCTTCGCGGGGCGTCAGAGCTCTCCTGAAGGACGCTCTTGAGCTGCGCCGGGGTCCAGTCCGGGTGTGCCTGGGCCAGGATTGCCGCCGCGCTTGAGACGGGCGAAGTCCCCAACCCGGCGCCGCTCAGCTGGGTGTAGTACTGGTCGACCGGGTCCCCGACGCTACCGTCCGCGGCGCGCGCCTGGACGACGAGATCGCCGGGAGCTCCCATATCCGGCTTCAGGGAGTTGTCACCCCATACGGGGCCACGACCGGACATGGGGTCCAGCATATCCGTCATGGTGGTCGATGCGACCGTGAGTGCGTCAGCCGCACCCGCCGGCTGAGCCAGCGACCCCGACAATGTCCGCACGGAGGGCACGACGAAGAGCGTGCCGTACTGCTCCGTCAACTTGTTGATTTCCATGCTGACGGGGTCATCGCCCTCGCTGACGACGCCGTCGGCTACGCTGATGTTGGCGACCTTGGCACCGTGTTGAGCAGCCCAGTCCATGCCGGCCATGAGTCCCGACAGGGAGCCCTCGCCCGCGTCGTCCAAGAACTTCGCGTTCAGGAGGTCCGCGTCGTATGCGACGCCCTTGCGCTGACCGTCCGCAGCCGCACCCGAACCCGCGATGCTGCCCGCGACGAAGGTGCCGTTGCCAAAGTGGTCAAGAGTGTCGGACGAGTCGCTGAAGTTGGCGGCGTCGACGACCTTGCCGGCCAGGTCGGGGTGGGTGGTGTCGATGCCGGAGTCGATGACGGCGACCTTCACACCCTTGCCGGTCTTGCCGGCGGCCCATGCCTCAGGCGCGCTGATCTTGGTGAGGTTCCAGTCCAAGGGCCCGGCAGCCGACTTGACCGAGGCGTGCTTGGCGACCGGGGCGGCATGCACCTTGGCGTCGAGCCAGACATGGGTCACGCCGGCCAGCGGCCCCGCGGTGGCCAGGGCCCTGATGGCGCGGTGCCGTGCCAGGGCTGCGCGTCCGGCCTCGGCGAGGGAGGCGCCCAGACCCTTCGCGGCGTCCTTGCGCGCCTCACGGACCGCAGTGGCGTGGATGCTGCCGAGCTCCCGGACCACGTGCAGCTTGGTTCCGGACAGGGTGCCAGCCGCACTGCGGACGCCCGCGGCGTGCTGCACGATCAGCGGGAGAGCCGCGCCATGGGCGTCGTCGTATCCCTCATGGACCAGTTCGGTGATGTCGAACAGTTTCGGGTCGAGCACCGATCCCATCAGCGGGATCATGTCGCCCGGCACAACGCTGACGTGACCGTCGCTCCCGGTCGTGGTGCTGAAGAAGGTCGAACGGCCGGGGATGACGGCCGGCGTTATCGCGACTCTCGGGTGGGCGGTGCCCAGGCCCTGGACGAGCACGCGGTCACCGGTGACCAGGGTGACCGTCGCGGACTTGCCGGAGGCTGCCGGGGCCGGCTTGGCGGCTTTCGCCGTGTGGCCGAAGGCACCCGTGCCGATCCGGGCGGCGTTCGCGACGGCCTGGGCGGGCACGGCGGCGATACACAGCGAACCGGCGGCGAGGAAAGCCGCCGCGGCCATATGAAGACGTTTCAACAGAACTGACTCCTTGGATCACAAGCAGGCAGGCAAAAGCCGCGCCGCATGTCCCGGTACAGGCCCGGAATCGTGGATTCACATGCCGGGCGGCGACATCTTTCAACGCTGTAGATCGTCCGCGAAAGAGCCTGGCGTGGCGAAGAGGAGCCACGTCAGGAACTGGCCATACACGCCCCGGCCAGGCCAGCAACTCCGCCGATCCTGCGGCCACATGTCAGGAATCATCAGAGGTGGGTCGCCCAGAGGGGCACGTCGGAAAGAAATGCCTCACTCGTTACGGCATGACGTCACAGGCGATGTCCCGATCAGAGGGAATTTGGGCCTACCAGTGACTACTAGTCCCGTTTCCGCCGCTGTTTTCCCACGGCGCAGGAATTCTGATTGGCAGACATATGACATGACCGGTGTACGCCTTGATCCAAGTCTCGACCTGGTGTCCGTACGCCCTGCAAGCTGGGCGAGATCAGTGCACGATGCATTCGGTTTGGGGCGGACTCGGCTGTGCCTTCTTTCCCATGTCCGAGCACGTGCGCATGTCTGACCACTTGTTCGTGCTGGAGCAGCTTCGTCCATGGATGCTCCTGTCATAAGAGAGGCTTCGATGCGCAAACGGCGAATAGGCACTGCGGCAGCTGCCGTGCTGGCCGCTCTCCTCGTCCCCGCAGCGGCGCCGGCGTTCGGCGTGGCCACGACCGGAACCACAACGCCGACAGTCCAGCCCCTGACGTCGGGGATCTCGGATCAGCAGACCCACACGGTCACCCTGGTGACCGGCGATCAGGTCGCCGTCTCCCAGAAGGGCAGCGCCACACCGCGGGTCTCCGTGCTCAACAGGACCGCTGGCGTCGGCTACCTCACGTACACGCTGCACGGTGACACCTATGTGATCCCCTCTTCGGCCCAGCCCTATGCCGGCCGTCAGCTCGACCTGAACCTGTTCAACGTGTCCAAGATGATCAGGGACGGCCGAGCGGACTCCGCCGATGTGCGGATCCCCGTACACCTGGACTACACCGGCCAGGCTCGTCCCACGACACCGGGTGTCGTACTGACCGACTCCGGCACCGACGGCGCGGACGGGTACATCACCCCGAAGACGGCACACCTGTTCGGCGAGGCACTCACTTCCCAGAACGCGGCCAACGTCAAGGCGGGCCCGGGGCAGACCGCCTTCCTGGGCGGAGTTGCCTCACTGTCCACCGGCCAGGCGGCCCCCACCTCAGGCAGCACCGTCACCCCGCACTTCCCGATGAGAACGACACGGGTGGATGCCCTGGATGCCGCGGGCAACCCGGTCCCCTACGCCCTGGTCCTCATCCTCAACGCCGACGACCTCAACCGGGCCGCAGAGGTGGTTCCGGTCATCAACGGCACGGCCAGAGTCAGTCTGCCGGCCGGGAACTACGCCGCCATCCGCTACGACGACACGTTCGACGACACCGGTCACCTGACCGCTGTGCGCCAGGTCACCCAGAACAACTTCGTGATCTCGGACGATCCCTCGCAGCATCCCTCCGTGACCCTGGACGCCCGCGACGCGTCGGCCCCGGTCACGATGAGCACGTCGCAGCCGACCACGGTCCAGTACACCGCCCTCGACTGGAGCCGGAAAGACGCCACCGGCAAGCGCACCGCGGCCAACTACATCGCCGGCGGCGACACGCACTTCCTGGTGAAGCCGGAAGGCACGGCCGACGTCGGCAAGTTGTTCTTCGCGGCTCAGGCGCGCCTGCTCGGGACGGGCCGCCACACCTCCGATGCCTACAACGTCGTCTTCACCGACGATCAGGTGCGAGCGAACCAGCACTGGACGGCGGCGAACGACCGGTTCGCCACCGTGCCCTACCGTTACGCCAGCGACCTGCCGACCGCCCGCCCGGTCGGGCTGCAGACCGAGATGACGGTAGGTGACCACCAACAGGGCGAGCTTGTCTGGCCGGTCAGTAATGTCACGGCTCCCGGAACCTACAACGAGCACTTCCTGACCGGCCCCGACACCCGATGGGGCGGGGTCGTCATGCCGTGGTCGGACCATCACATGGCCGAAGCCTTTCTGATTCATCACCCCGGCCCACTCAAGCCCCACCGCTACGCACCCGTGACCTGGGGACACGGCCCGCTTGTCCCCCACCTGCCGCAGCCCGGCTATGCCTGCAACATCTGCCGTTGGGGCACCCAGATGAGGTTCTACCTCGATCCGCTCAGCGACGACGAACTCCACACGGGTGGTCCCGGTCCCGGGTCGGCGACCCAGAACATCCAGTTGTATTTCGACGATCACCTCATCGCGGACATGGACGGATCCAACGGCGCGCTACTGACGGACGTGCCGGCTGACCGTCACAAGTACCAGATCGTCTTCGACCAGAAGCGCTCGGGCGACTCGTTCACTCACGGGACGCACTCGCACACGGAATGGACCTTCCCGTCGGAGGCGACCACCAAGGGCGACCTGCCGGGGCAGATGTGTGGCACCCAGGACTCCGATCCCTCCTGCCAGCAGTTGCCGGCCCTCTCCGTGACCCACCGCCTGAACACCGATGACGCAGGTGTCAGCCGGGACAAGACGACCGTGCTCCACGTGAAGGTCGCCAACAACTCGCCGACGAAGTCCTCCCCGACCACAGCCAGTGTCCAGGTGTCCTTCGACCACGGCGCGACATGGCAGACGGCCCACCTCCTCCAGCACCGGGGCCAGGTGTACGCCTTCCGCTGGCGCAACCCGGACTCCGCACGCGGCACCATGCCCGTGCTCCGCATCCAGGCCCACGACACGGCTCACAGCTCGTTCTCCGAGACCGTCTGGGACGCATACACCGTCGGGCCCGTCAACTGACCTGACAGCTCGTCATCGGGTCCACCCGCTCGGGGGTCGGGTGGGCCCTCTTCGCCTTACGCCTGCTTCGAGGAGATAACGTGACACCTCGGCTGCTCACCGTCATGCTGGCCGCCCTGCTCTCCACCACCGCTTTCGCCGGCGCCGCACAATCCGCCGACGCCTCCGCCACGCACCGTCCTTCCGCCTCCACCGCCCGGACCACCCCGGTCAACCACATCAGCCGTTCCTGCGCGGCCCCCCGAGCCGGCAGGGCTTCGTGCCTGGCCGAGTACCGCACCGACATCCACGGGGGCCGCGGCGTGCGCGGGCGGGCCTCCCACGCAGCCGCCGGCACCCGCGCCGCCACGATGCCGACCGGATACGGCCCGGCCGACCTGCGCTCGGCCTACAAACTCCCCTCGACGGGCGGCTCCGGCCAGACCGTCGCCATAGTCGACGCCTTCGACAACCCCAACGCCGAGGCAGACCTCGCCATCTACCGCCAGACCTACGGACTGCCCGCCTGCACCACGGCAAACGGCTGCTTCAAGAAGGTCGACCAGCACGGCAGCACCACATCCCTGCCCACAGCCGACGCCGGCTGGGCACAAGAGATCTCCCTGGACCTGGACATGGTCTCGGCGACCTGCCCGAACTGCCACATCCTGCTCGTGGAGGCGGACGACGCCACCTTCGAGGACCTGGGGGCCTCGGTCGACACCGCTGTCCGGCTCGGGGCGACGGAGGTGTCCAACAGCTACGGCGGCGGCGAGGACGGCAGCATCCTCACCAACGCCGCCCACTACGACCACCCCGGCGTGCCGATCCTCGCCTCCTCCGGTGACAGCGGATTCCTCAACCAGGCCCAGGTACCCGCCTCCTTGAGCACCGTCATCTCCGTGGGTGGAACCAAACTGACGCGGGCGACCAACGCCCGAGGATGGACCGAGTCCGCGTGGGGCGCCCCCGCGTACGGCGCCGGAAGCGGCTGCTCGGCCTGGATCGACAAGCCCGCGTGGCAGAAGGACACGCACTGCGACATGCGGACCGTCTCAGACGTCTCCGCCGTCGCCGACCCCGACACCGGAGTCGCCGTCTACGACACCTACGGCCTCGGCGCCTCCGGCGGATGGCTGAAGTTCGGCGGCACCAGCGTCGCCTCGCCGATCATCGCCGGCGTCTTCGCCCTGGCGGGCAACGGTACACAGATCAACGACGCCTCCTGGCTCTACGCACACGCCGACAAGCTCTTCGACGTCACCGGCGGCAGCAACGGATACCCCAACGCCGGCTACGACTGCGGAGGCGACTACCTGTGCAACGCGGTCCCCGGCTACGACGGCCCCACCGGCCTGGGCACCCCGAACGGTCTCGGAGCCTTCTGACGCCCCTCCCATCCGGGAAACCGCGCATGATCGACATACGCCTTTGAGACGAGGTGTCGCCGCACGTCCCGGCGTGCGGCGACCACACCACCCGCAAGAATGTTTGGCAGGCCCCCGACACACCGCACCGC